>NZ_JBDGHY010000004.1:0-474631 GCF_039615155.1 Sphingomonas epibiotica
GGGAAAACCAGAGGTTCGGACCTGTCAAAACCTGTCATGGCGGACACCGATCGCTCGGCCGGCCGGTTGACATTTGTTGACATGCGGACCCCGCAAAACCCAACGCTGCGCCGGCTGCGCGCGATTGTAGGCGCTTCAGAAAACTTCAGGTCGGGCAGGCTCAAATCGGAGCCATAGGGCGAGTTAGGAACCTAATAAAACCTAACATCGCGGACCTGTTTTGCCAGGGCGGTAACAGGCTGGTGGGTGCGCAACCCACGCCGAAGGTATGGCCATGATGGCCACACGTCGGCGGGGTTTCGCGACCAGTACGCGCAGGCGCGCGCGATAAGTAAGGGGCGGGTGCGGAGGCAGCGAATCCACCCGCTGCCTTTCCCTCACTTTTGACGGAAAGAACGGCGCAAATCTGCGGCCGGGACTGGGTGAACCGTCTACCGCCAATCCGCACCAGCGGCGGCATTTGCCGGTCGTTCCGCACGTTCCCCAATGGGGGCAGTCCCACCAACGGTGTCCGTGCAATTCCCTCCACCGGAGGCAATTCATTTCCCCCGGTCCAGGCGCAAATCGCATGCCCTCAAATTGAGGAACTCCAGCCGGGCAGCAACCTCGCGCTGGGGGTGTCCCCAATATTGGGGAGAGCTCGCCCGTTAAAATAACTGGGAAAAACGGGCGCGACTTGATCGCCGGCAAAGGAAAGGGCGACGCCAACCTGTGACGCTGGGAATGGCCGGACAAACCGTTAGCGTTTGGCAGCCGGCTGCGTTCCGAAACGGACATCCCTGAAGCCGGCTTCCTGCAATCTGTAGATCGTGCCGCCTATGCATCGGTAAGGCGTCTGCGCCATGTCCGTTTCGATCTGCGCGACCTGCGTCCGCTTCGACTCCTGCTGCCCAATGGTTCGCAGTTCGTCTGCCGTGACCTGACGGCCCCCAACCGTAGTGGCGCATTCGGCGCCCGCACCGCGAACAGTAATAATGAAGGGCGTGCTGGGAGCGCGTGTCACGCAACCAGATCCGGTGCTGGCGAGCATGATCGCGACGAGCAGGTTCCGGAATGTCCTCACGCTATGATGGTGCATTACGCGCCTTCCTGAGGCAATGTCCTGCCTCATGCCTCAACGCCCATTCCGTCAAAGCGACATAACGAAAGTCATCAAGGGTATGCAGGCGGCTGGCATCCGCGCCCGGCAGATTCAATTGCGGACGAGCAGTTTGTCACCGTTCCGCACTATGAATTGTTGACCATCGTCACACATTTAGGCATAGTATCGGCACGCGCCCATTCGCTGACAGAGCAGCGAAAGCACGTTTCCCCACAGTGGAACGGAGCGGCGCATGTATCTCGATCAGCAAATTGACGACATAAGTCACGGCTTGCCGAATGGTACCGCCGTGCGTCGTCTTTCCACGCGCGAGGATGCCATGCAGAAAATCGTGAACGACAAGACATTCTCTTTCCGAGGGAACGGGATCCTGTTCGCAGCCGCCCATGAGCGCGCACGCCGTGCGAACATGACTTTTGCGGAGTTCTGCCGGGCGGCGGTTCGCGATGCGGTCAAGGATCAGGCGGCATGATGGTCGACATGGTCATCCCCGATTATGAGGAAACGCCGCCTCCGATCGTTCGGACCCAGCAGAGTGAGGCGTCCCGCTTGGCGGCGGAGTGGGATATGGATTGCCAGCGCGTCTGCGCGGAAACACTGGCCTTCGCTGCTGCCTATCAGACGCCTGGCATGGACGTTGAGGCCGCATGGGCGGCGCTCAAATCAATGCCGCTGTCCTGCTTGGACTGGCTCTACACGCCGGACGGCTGGGCCATTCTCATCGACGGCCTCCGGCAAGGCTTGGGCCTTGAAGGCGCAGCCCCCCGCATCACGATCCATTGAGGTAGCGCTATGCCGTTCGGAGCCCTCCCCCTCTCTGCTTTCGCTGCCGGGCCCCGCGCTTCGGCGATCTATAATCCCAACGAGCAGGCGTTAATGCCGCAGGTTCCGCGCGGAATGATGTTCGCAGGCTTTGGAGGCCAGCCGCCACGCCCGTCCGACGCTTTCGGCTTCAACCGCCAGCCGGTCACGACGCCGCCCTACAGCCCCGGCGTACCTGTCGGGTCGGACACGTCCGCGCCGCTGATGGGCAGCTACAACCCGACGCCGACCCAGAACCGGGCGGCTGGCGCGCCGGGGGGCTATGTCGACCCCACGGCTGGTCAGCAGCGGCCGAAATTTTTTGGCAAGGGCGGCGCGGGTTGGGACGTTCTGTCCAGTATCGGCGATAGCCTGATGATGCTGAGCGGGATGCCCGGAGCCGCAGAACTCGTCAGCGCGCGGCGGCATGCTCAGACGCAGGCGCAGGCCCGCCAGTGGCAGATGCAGGACCGCGAACGCGAACGAGCGCTTGAACAGCAGCAGTGGTTGGAGCGCCAGATCTGGGAGCGGCAACATCCTGCACCAGTCCGCAACGACACGGTGAACGACTACGAATTCCTGCGCCAGAAGCTGGGCGACGATGTCGCGAACCAGTACCTACGCAACTTCGCTGCTGGACCGGTCACCGCTGTTGATGGGTTTGACGCAGCCGGCAACCCCACGAAAACCTTCGTGCCGCGCGGGTCACTCGGAGGGGGCATGATGCCGGCGGGCAGCGACATGGATCTGGACCCCGCACCTACGCAGCCAGTTGGCAAGCTGCGTCCGCCACGGGGAGGTGCGCCCTCGCAAGGGGGCGCAACCTTTCGCTGATCCCTTTGGAGCCCCGGGGCGGGTAACCAGCGGCCGGCGCACACCAGCGGGTAATCGGGCAGTCGGAGGCGTGCCGAACAGCAGCCATCTTCGCGGCGATGGCGTCGACCATGTGGGCGCGACCGAAGCGCAGTTGCGCGCCTACTACGGCCCCGGCGTCCGGCTGTTGAACGAAGGCGACCACATTCACGCGACGCTGCCTGGCTATGGGCGCGTCCCCTATTTTGGCCGCCGGGGTGCGGCAGGAGCGCGATGATGCAGCAGCGGTTAATGGAAGACGAAGCCGGCAACCTGTGGGAAGTCGACGACAATGGTGAGGCGATCCGGCTGGCGCAACGTGCGCGTCGTAGCCCCTCCCCAGCTACGATTACGACACAACGTGATCCGTTCGACGTCAGCCGCGAACAGAGGGCACAGGCGCAGGACGCTCGAGCGAACGCCAATGAAGATCGAGCAGGACGCCGGGAAGACCGGCAAATCGATCAGCAGCGGCGCACAAACGAGATTGAAACCCAGAAGCTGGGCAACACGCGGTTCGACAACGTGACGGTGCTGCGCAAGGAGTTCGACGACCGCAAGGAAGTCCAGAACTTCAAGACGGTGTTGCCGATGATCGCGGGTGCCATGCGGATCGCGGACAACCCGAATGCGACTGGCGCGAACGATCTGGATCTGATCTACACCTTCGGCAAGGTCATGGACCCCGGTTCGGTCGTGCGCGAGGGTGAGCTGGCGCTGGCGTCAAACACGGGCAGCTTCGCGCAGAACCTTGAAGCGGCTATTCAGAAGATCAAATCGGGCGAAAAACTGCCTCCGGAAGTGCGCCATAACCTCGCCGAAGCTATGCGCCGCCGCGGCGTCGAGTTCTCCCGCGCTTACAACCAGACGCGGCAGGACTATGCGGGCCTTGCCGAGCGCAATGGGTTCGCGTCGCAGGACGTGATTGGCCGCCACCCTGCCATTCCGTTCCAGCAAGCGGAAGCAGACTTCACCAAGCGGCAGTTCCGCAATCTGGATGGGTCGCCGGGGCCCGCGCCCATCGGCATGACGAACACTGGCGGTAGCGCTACGCCCCCCATTGGTCCGCAAGGTCATTCCTTCTCCCCGGCGAATGTCATCGACTTCGCGGCTGGCCTGAACGGCGGGAAGTACACGTTCGTTGAGGGCGGCGGGCTAGCCTACAACGGCAAGGAAGTGCCGGTCTCAGAGACGATCGCGAATAGCGAGCCGTACCGGGAGGCTTATCGTGCGCAGTTCGGTAGCTATCCCCCGCTGACGGTTGACGTTGTAGGCGGCGAACTGACGCCCGGTGCGCAGTCGGCGCTGGACCGGCAGCGTGACACATTCGGCGGCGGTGTTGATGCTGTGGGGCGCGGCGTTGCCGACACGTTCAGCGTAGGTCTCGCCGACCCGTTCGCGGCAGCAATGGACACCGTGACAGGCAACGGCACTTTCGCCGACAATCTCATTCGCCAGCGCGGCGTGAGTGCTGCCGACGAACGGGTCAATCCGGGTCTTCGTATGACCGGGCAGGTTGCCGGAAGCATCCTTCCCTTCATGGGCGCATCGCGTCTTGGAGCGGCGGCTCTGCCATCGCGCCCGATGCTCGGGGCGGGCATTGCCGACACTGGCCTCGGTGCGTTCTACGGGGGCGCGTCGAACGACAAGGACCGTCTGAACGGCGCGGTTGTCGGCGGGGCTGCTGCCTTGGCGGGCAATCAGTTCGGCCAGCGTGTTCTGGCCCCCGCCTTCCGGAGCGTGGCAGGATCGCAGTTCAGCCAGCGGTTCGGGCGAGGCGTCGCTGCAGCGTTTGATCGGCCCTTCGCGCCGCCCCCTGTCCGACCAGCCGCAGTTGACCGCACGATCGCCGGCAGCGCCAACGCGAACCTCGACGTGATCCGCTCCACACTGGACGATGCGGAGCGACTGGGACTGCCTATGTCGCTTGCCGACACGTCCCCCCAGCTTCGCACGTTGGCCGGCAGTGCTGTGCGACGGTCGCCGGATGCGCGAGCGTTCGCCGAACAGGCTTTGACGCCTCGATCGCTCGGAGAGGGTGGCAGGGCTATTCAGGCGATCCGCCGCGACTTCGGGCCAGCCGTGAACATGCGGGATGAACGCGATAGCATCTTGGGCGCCGGCCGCGTTGCGTCCGCGCCGCTGTACGATCAGAGCTATGGCGCACCGATCGTGTCGACGCCCGAACTGGATGCCGTGCTGAACACTCCCTTCGGACAGCAGGCGATCAGCCGGGCGCGCATCATTGCCGCGAATGAGCGCCGCGACCCGACTGGGGCCGGGTTCAGCCTCGATACCGATGGCAATCCGGTCCTGAACCCAATCCCGATCAACCTGTATCAACGGCAGGCGGAAGCCCGTTCGGCGTTCGACGCCGCACAGGAGGCGCACCGGGTGGCATTGCGGACGCAGGGCGCGGACACGAACGCCACTCGGCAGACACTGATGGCGGCGCGTGAGGCGATGCAGATTGCGGATCGTGCGTTGGCATCGGCACCCGCCGCCGGCACCGCTGCCACACAGCGCGGGTACACCACGCAGACGCTCGACTATGCCAAGCGCGGCATGGACGACATTCTGGAAAGCCAGCGCGATCCGATCACGGGCCGGCTCAATCTGGACGAAGCCGGACGGGCGCAGAACGGGGTGCGCGGGCAGTTGCTTGCCGAAATGGATCAGTACAACCCGTTCTATCGCGATGCCCGCTCGACCTATCAGGGATACGCTCGGCAAGCTGACGCGCTAACCTCGGGCTACAGCGCCACGCGGCCTGGCGTCGGGGTGGACGACCTCAACACGATGACGGCGCGGCTGGGGCCGGCCGAACAGGCGCGGTTCGGACAGGGCTACAGCACCGGCCTTACCGAGCGGATCGAAAAGCAGGCGTTCACCGGCAACCCCTACACCGCAGTTGCCGGCAGCAGCGACGACCAAGCCAAGCTGTCGGCTCTGTTTCCTGAAGGCACCCCTAACTTTCTTCGGCAAGCCGAACTGGAACGCCAGATGGGGCTGACGAAGTACGAGACGATCGGCGGGTCGCCGACCGCAGGCCGCGCGCAGGCTGATCGGTTGCTGGATCCTGCGTTCGGCGTGCAGGCTTTGGCCGAAACCGGGCTCAGCATGGCGACAGGCGTTCCTCCGATCGGGGCCATGGCTGGCGCAGTCCGGCGCGGGTTGGGCGAGCGGTTCAACGTCACGATGGGGCAGAAGAAGGCGACGGCGATCGCCCCCCGTCTGCTGGCACCGGACCCCGCACAAGCCCGTGCCGAACTGGACGCGATGGTCCAGGCCAACGATGCCTACAACATGTACAGTCGGCGCACGAACCGCCTGCTGGGCATGTTCGGGCGCGGGTTCGGTCTGCCGGTTGGAACGACCTTCCTAGCCGACTGACTGGCTCTACGTCCGCCTGTCCGGGTCGAACAAGTTGGGCCACCGCCACATGGCGAGCGCGGTTCCGATCGCGCTTCCTATCGCCATTGCTAGCATACCTGTCGTCACTGCTGTTCCCCCTCAAACCTGCTAAGTGGGGAGCGTAGGGCAGATTGCGAAGGTGGTGGTGATGATAGCGACGGTGCTGCTGCTGGTGATGGCGACACAAGGTCCCGGGGCAACGGTGAACATGCGCGGCGTCGGTGCGATGACGTGTGTCACTGCCCTACAGGCTGAGAACCGTGTGGCTTCCGAGAACTGGATCGCGGGCTACTGGGCGGCATGGGACATGGCGCGCATTGGCACGGCCGCGCCCCTCGCGCCCGCGTCGGACCTGAACGGAATTGTTGCCGAGGTCGAACGGGAGTGCCGAAGCGCGCCCAGTCATTCACTTTTGATGGCCACGATGGCCGCTCGCGTCGCGGTGCAGGCACGATCGAAGCGGGCTCGCTAAACATTGCCCAATCATCGGCCAGCCTGGATCTGCTGTACCCGCCTTCGATAGTGGTCGGCCAAGTGGTCCTCGTCCGGTACGACGATTGTCTTTGTCGCTCTCTGCAAACGGTTAGCAGCGAGTAATGCGTCATTGGTCTTTGCGGGCAGCGTGGCGGTGGGCAAACCCCTCACACTCGCTTGAAACGCCCTCGCCTCATCCGCTGCCTGCTGTATCGCATTAAGCGTAGCCTCAGCAGTTTCTCGATCTGCTTGGGCCTTAGCCAACGCGAGTTTGGTCGACGTCAGCCTCTCCTGCACCCTCATTTTCTCTTGGGAGAGCCATGCGGCCTGGCTGCGGACCTGCTCTCTATCCTTCAACAGCTGTTGCCGGTTATTCTCCTGCTCGGCACGAAGGCGCTGAAGGGCGGCGAACTCATCGTTCCATTGAGCCTTTCGACGCTGTTCAGCATCGTTGTTCTCATCCGCCAACCGGATCGCTACCGCTTCGGCCTCGTCGGCAACCGCACGCTGGGCATCAAGATCGGCAAGCTCTTCGGCGTAGGGGCGGTACTTGGCGCGGGATCCAGACTTGCCCCTCACCAGCCCGAGAGGGGCCATCACCTGCGCGTACTCATCGTGGACCTTCTGGAACTCGCCAGGTCCAGCGACAGATCGACCGTTCAGTGTCCACGTCATCCCGTCCTCCGGCCGGCGCTTGAAGACCCGTTGCACAAGCGGGACGATGACGACGTGCATATGCGGGGTGTATTCATCCAGATGCATCACGATCGACGCGACGCGGTCTTTCCCCCACTTTTTCTTGGCGAACTCCAGCGCCTCTACAATCCAGCGACCGACGTTTTTGCTCTGTTCGAAGAATGCGTGGGAAGCGCTCAGTATCACTTCGAATGCTATGGCCGCGTTCTTGCGTAGGCGTGCAGGATCAATGTCGTGCCGTAACAGCAACGCCTTAACGTCCGCAATCAGGTTACCCGATCCATGCAGATGTACCGGCGGAGGCATATCCGGGTCGCAATGCGGCTCTGCCTTTTCACGGTTGTTATGCGCACAAACGGCACGCATCTGTGACCACGTCTTGATTGCTCCTCGATCATCGAACGCGACTATCCCGAACATACCGCTCATTGCACCCTCCTTGGTGGCGGTACTATTGTCCGGCATCATTCAATATGGGGCAATCACCCCCTCAAAATATTGTTTACCGTGATAACACACCAACGCATCCCCACCGCGACATCATAAATTCGCTAGGCCTATTAGCGGTTTCGAAATGAGTGATCGCAGGAGGAAGGAGGAAAGATTGACCGGGGTGGGCGCTAAGCGCGCCGAACCCCTTCGCCGCCCACGGGGCCAGACTGACCAGCGTCGAGCAATATCAAGCCGGCATCCGCTATGGCACGTTCGACCGCAGTCACCGACGCAACGTTGACGACCTGGCCTGCCTCGAAGCGCTTGATAGTGGCCGTTCCGAGCGAGGACGCCGTCGCCAGCTCGGCAACTGACCAACCCAGCAGCGCTCGGGCTGCACGACACTGATCCGGCGATACCATCATGATCTATTTAGCATCAGGAAACGCTTGCGCGCCAGTATAATCACTGATACCGATTAGGTCAGAACGGCCGAACAAGGAGCTTGAGCCCTCCGTGTCCGGCCTGACCACCACCGTTCCAGGAGAACGATTATGGCTATGAAGACCCTAACGCCCCACGTGCGTCCGGCCAAGACCGCTCGCGCAATTCCCGCCCTCACCGTCGTCGCAACGAAGACCGTCGACATGGCGCGTCAGCATCTGCGTAACGGCAACCCCTTCGCCTACGCTCGCCTGCTCGCTGGCCAGCACCGCGCGTCCACGATGCGGCAGCAGGAAGCGATCGAAGCGGTGATCGCCGCCGACGCCTGCCAGCGCCTGTTCGCTCGGCATGCCGTTAATGGCTGCCTCATCGCGCGGGAGGGCTGAACCATGCTCGCTACCCGACGCAACCTGATGGCAGCAATCGCCGTCCTGCCTGCCGCTGTGTGCCCCGCCCCGGCGTTCACTGCGGTTCCCAGTTCGGCTGATGCCGATTGGACCCGCCTATATGCTGCCTATCGTTCGGCAGAGGCCGAAGAAAAGGCCTGTTGCCGCATCTTCGGCGCGCGAGAAGACGCATGGGACGCGGGTAATGCCTTGCGTGAGCCCGAACCGCAGCCGTTGGAATCCCCTCCGTTCGACATGTCGCTGCCTCTGGCAGAGGCGCTTGCAGCAGCCATCGGCCCGGATTGGGAAGAACGATGGGAAGCGCGGGAAGGCGAGCGCAAGGCATGGAAGGTACGTGATGACGCGGCCTATGCCGCTTTCATCGGGGACACCGAAGCACGATGGGAAGCTGCCGACGCCGTCTGTGACAAGGCCCTCAAAGCCTTGCTCGCGCATCCGGTCGTCTCGCTATCGGCACTTGCGGAGAAGGCGCAGGTCATCACCGAACGTTTCGGTGACATGGTGGACGGCGACGACGCGAAGGTCCTGATCGCCGACATTCGTCGTCTCGCCGGCGGGGAGGCATGATCATGGACACCAGCCGCCGCGCCTTCTTGGCCGCCCCGATCGCCATTCCGCTGATCGCCTGCTCCATGCCGAGCAGCGCGGCGCCTGTCGGGGTCACACCCGCCCTCGCTCAACTTGTTGCTACGTACATCGCGACAGAGGCTGAGTACGACCGCTTCTGCGAGGAGGTACACAACCCGGCGATTCGGCGGCAGGACGCGATGATCGCCGCTATTCCACACTTCGAGATCGACGCAACGCTAGCGGCGGACGGTTCTCGCATGTGGTCGACCCGCCAAGGGAACGGCTCCGAAGCGCGTGGCATCGCCAGGCTCGCCCGACGCTACCAAAATGAAAGTCCGGAGTGGCAGGACAAACTGCGACGTGCTCGAACGTTCACTGCCGCCGACCTCCGACGCAAGCGGGCTATCGACCGAACGCATAAGGCCGCCGGCCTCGATGTGGTTGGCGTCCAAGAAGCCGAGATTTGCAACAGGATCGACAGCGCGCGCGACTGTATCCGAGACTTCCCGGCCCGCACGGCGGCGGACCTGCGGACCAAGCTTGAGACACTCGACGAATGGCTGACCCATGCGGAGATGAAGGACATGACACTGTCCGACCTCGACAGCATTCAGTCGCCCGGAACCTGAGCCATGGCATATTCAACGCACTCCGCGCTTCGCAGCGCCACCACGTCGTTCGACCCGCGCGCATGGTTATCGGCCTTCGTTGCGATCGGCGGCGGCTACGCCCTCGCATCGGGCCGGAAGCTCTGGCTGGTCGTGCAGGACTGCCCCGCCGACGACCTGACGCCGGTCATGGCCCAGATTGTGGGCAAGCCCGATCGTGCCGAGGCAATCCGCCTTTTCATTGAAGCGCAACAGAACGGGGAGTTGCACTGATGAACGCCATCACCTCTCATCCGCGCGCAGCGTTCGAAGCCGCGCACAAAGCATACACCGACGCCTTCGCATACTTCGAGGCGTTGCCAGTCGGCGACGACCGCGAGAACGCGGCACTCGACAGGTGGATCGCGGCGATGGACCACCTGATTGAGAACGTACCCGCTCCCGATGGCGAGGCGCTGGCCGTCAAGATCGAGCTGGCCGCTACGCGCGACATCCCAATGTACGACGAGTGGATCGCGGCGTTCGCCGCTGATGCCCGTCGCATGACCATGAAGGACCGGTGACATGACCGACGACAAACGCAACCTGATGACCGTGTTCGCCGGCACCGATCAGATGGGTACTCGGAAGCGGTTCGAGGCAATGTACCCCACGAACCCGACGCTCGAAATGTTCGAGAGCGTCCCGGCGTGGGCGTTCGTTCAGGCCGCCAGTGACGATCGCAACGCGCCCCTGATCCGGACGGGCGAGGTCGTGGTCGCGGAACCGGGCGCGTTCCTGCCGACTGATGGCGACCTGTTCGTGATCGAGTACGTGTCAAAACCCCAGGTGCCGTTCGAGCGCGAGCAGCGGACCCGGCAGATCGTTCTGACCCGCCACACCCCCGTTGGTTGGTGGGCATCGTCGTTGCGCCAAGGCGACGACGGCAGCAGCATATTCGTGTCGCACGGCCCGTACCCTGATCCCGTCGTACTGGCCGACAAGATCGTCGGCCGCGTGGTCGGAATCCTCGCAACGTCTTCGGTAGTCAGACGGATGGCCCGCAAATGACCGCGCTGCTGATCTACCCCGGCCGAGCGGCAGTGCTGCCGATAGAGGCGGTCCTATCAGCGATACCCCAACTCCCCCGCCCTGCCCTCAACCGGCTGGTGGCGCGGATGATCGACCGCCTCGACGACATGGACGGCGACCCGGACCTCGAACCGGACGCCGACGACGAAGACACCCACGACCAGGAGAAGACCGACGACTAGCCTCGCGGGCCATAGTGCCTCAGTTCCCCGCCCGCCTTTCCCGCTGATCGATAATCGGTCGGCGGGGATTGGTCGTACCCATCGATTCCGTGACAGCCTGGCACTTTCCGAACAATATGGGGACGGCTGGTGGCTGCCGATTTACCGCCGGGCTTTTCCGTCCCTCATGTCGGCCGTCGCCGTCCGCAACGACGGCTGGGCGCAGCGTGGTGGGATCGATAGGCTGCTGACGCTGGCCTGCGGGCGGACCTTCACAGTGGACGAGAAGATCAGGACCGAGGACTGGCCCGACGTCCTACTGGAACGCTGGTCGGACGAAACCGCACGGTCTCCGGGGTGGGTGCAAAAGCCGTTGGCGGCGGACTTCATCGCCTACGCCCATGCACCAGCCGCTACGTGTGTTCTATTGCCTGTGCCGGCGTTGCAGCGCGCTTGGCGGCAACACGGTCGGCAGTGGACCGGGCTGTACGGTCAGCGTCGCGCACGCAATGCCGGCTACACGTCGGTCAGTGTGGCTGTTCCGCGCGGGGTGCTGATGCAAGCGATCGTAGAAGCAATGTTCGTGTCGTAATTGGCACCTAACTGAACGCCATGCGTTCAGTCAGCTATTGACGAATGAAACGTTCAGTCTTAGTCTGATTCCACATGAGGATCGAGTTCGCTGATGAAGCGCTCAAACGAATTTGCACAGACGAGGCTCACAAGCTTGGGCTTCCGTTTGCGGTCATTAAAGCCGCGCAACGGAAGCTTTTACAGCTTGAAGCGGCTGTCGACGAGCGCGACCTCAGAAACCTGAAGAGCCTTCATTTCAAGAAGCTTCAAGGCGCGCGAAGTGGAAGGCATTCGGTGAGGGTGAATGATCAATACCGCATAGAGTTCACAATTTCGGAAGGCTTGAAACACCCGGTGATTACCATCCTAGAGATTGGTGATACACATTGAAGGAAACAGTATGAACATTGCCGCTTGCCTTGATGATGTTCCCCATCCCGGCGAGTTCGTGCGTGAAGAGATCGAGGCGCGTGAGTGGTCGCAGCGCGATTTGGCTTATATTCTCGGTGTTCCGGAGCAGGCGGTCGGTCTGATCCTGTCGGGAAAGCGTGGCATCAGCCCCGAGATGGCGAAAGCTCTGGGGAAGGCATTTGACGTATCTGCCGACTACTTCGCAAACTTGCAGAAGGCGTTCGAGATGTCGAATGCCCGTGCTCCTGACCCTGCGGTTGAGCGGCGTGCAAGATTGCAAACTGCGTATCCTATTCGGGAAATGATTAAGCGCGGCTGGTTGACGGATACTAATATCGGACTCCTCGAGCAGCAGGTGATGCGCTTCTTCTGCGCGAACGATTTGGACGCTGTCCCTCATCTTGCTCATGCAGCAAAGAAGGCCGATTACAGTGAGACGTCGCCGGTTCAGCTCGCATGGCTGTTCAGGGTTCGTCAGATCGCTGCCGAGATGCCGACGACTGCCTATTCCACCTCCAGGTTGCGTGGGCTGGTTGCGGACCTTCCGCGATATATGAAAGATCCGGAGGAAATTAGGCATATTCCTCGTTTGCTTTCCGAATGCGGCGTCCGCTTTGTAGTCGTCGAGACATTGCCTAAGGCGAACATCGACGGTGTTTGCTTCTGGTTGGATAACAAATCGCCGGTAGTCGGAATGACGCTTAGACATGACCGCATCGACAATTTTTGGTTTGTCCTTCGGCATGAACTCGAACACGTGTTGAACGGTGATGGCCGTGGCGAACTTAACGGCGGCCAAGTCGACGTTGATTTGGAAGCATCTGGGTCTCGTGACGACCTGCCGCCAGCTGAGAAGAAAGCAAACTCCGCAGCCCAAGACGCGTGCGTCCCGGCGGACGAAATGGAATCGTTCTACATCCGGAAATATCCGTACATTGCGGAGAAGGACGTGATTGGCTTCGCTGGGCGGGTGGGTCGCCACCCTGGCATTGTGGTCGGACAGTTGCAGCGGCGAATGAACCGCTATGACTGGCTTGCGCGGCACAAGGTTAAAATCCGGCAATTTTTGATCGGTTCAAGCGTCGTCGATGGCTGGGGTAGCGTTGCCCCGGTGTCATTCTGAAGGAGCGTGCAGATGACTTACAATGAGCAACTTCAGAAGGTTTGGCACGCTTACGAGAAAGAGCACGGCCATGTACCGGCGACTGCACGGGACGCAGTCCAATGGGGTGTAGGTCAGCGGATGATCGAAACGCCGCCTGTCGACCCTTTGGCGAAGTTGGCGGAAGACATGTCGCGCGCTCTACGCGAAGAGTACGCCACTGACCGGGACGGGCGCCGCTACCGAGTGAATCATGCAGTGCGGGTCACGCGCGGCGGAGTCCAATATACCTTTTGGGCTATGATGGCGGATGCGCCTCGCGAACATATGCAGAAGGCTTTCATCCAGCGTCGTGAACAAATCGTGGGTGACTGCGTCCAGTTGGCTACCGACGTCGAAGCCTACAATGCCATGAAAGACACCCAGCCGCCGATCCCCATGCTTTTCGACTTCCGAGACGACGTTGAAGAGCGCCGCTATTGGGACGGTCGGAAGGCGGCATGATAGTGGGACTGGCATCAGGATTGCCGTGAAAACCTGTTGCGTGATTACCCGGTGATTGCCAGCCTCGACAATCACCCTCCTTATTCCGGCAAAACCCCAGCAATTCCGCGCTTCACATCGAGAACGATACCTAAAATCTGGTACTTCCGGTATATCCGCCTCTAGACCGCGACCGGGCTCGCCACGCGGCCGCTCTCGCCGAAGATGCGCAGATAGTGCGCGATATCGGCGGGATCGCCGGTCGCCTTGGCCGGATTGTCGGATAGCTTGACCGCCGGGCGGCCATTGGCGCTGACGACCTTGCACACCAGCGAGATCGGCTCCAGCCCCGCCCCGCCCAGCGGGTCGCAACCGCGAAAATCGTTAGTCAGGTTCGTGCCCCAGCCGAAGCTCATGCGGACCCGACCATGGAAATGGCGGTAGGTCGCCATGATGCTGTCGACATCCATCCCGTCGGAGAAGATTAGCAGCTTCGAGCGCGGATCGACGCCGCGTTCCTGCCACCAGTGCAAAATCTGCTCGCCGCCCTCGATCGGCGGCATGCTGTCGGGACGGAAGCCGGTCCAGTCCGCCAGCCAGTCGGGAGCATTGCGCAAGAACGCGGTCGTGCCATAGGCATCGGGCAACGCGATCAGCAAGTTGCCGCCATAATGTCGTCGCCACTCCTCCAGCACGCGGTACGGCGCGGCGGCGATCCCGGCGTCGTCCTCTGCCAGTGCCGCCTCGACCATCGGTAGCTCGTGCGCGTTGGTCCCGATCGCCTCGACCCCCGCCTGCATCGCTAGCAGCACGTTCGAGGTGCCGACGAACCGATCGCCCAGCCCCTCCTGCAACGCCTCGACGCACCAGCGCTGCCACAGGAAACCGTGCCGCCGCCGCGTGCCGAAGTCGGATAGCACAAGATCCGGCAGCGCCCGCAGCCGCTCGACCTTGTCCCACAACCGTGCTTTTGCCCGCGCATAGGTCACGTCGAGCGCGAACCGCCCGTGATCGCGCAGCGCCGCCCGCGCGCGGAGTTCGTTGACGATGGTCAGCGCCGGAATTTCCCACAGCGAGGTTTCGGCCCATGATCCTTCGAAATGCAGCACATACTGGCCATCGCGCACCGACAGGTCATAGTCGGGCAGGCGGAACCGGCTGAGCCATTCAATGAAGTCGGGCGAGAACATGCGCTGCACGCCGTAGAAGCTGTTGCCCGCCAGCCAGATCAGTTCCTGCTTGCTGAACCCGATCGTCCGCGCATGGTCGAGTTGGGCGCGCAACTCGGCCTCGTCGATCACCTCCGCCAGCCGAACCGACTTGCTGCGGTTGATGACGGCGAAGGTCGCGCGGACGTCGGGATGCACCGCGCGGATCATCTGCACCATCAGCAGCTTGTAGAAATCGGTGTCGAGCAGGCTGCGCACCACCGGGTCGAGTCGCCAGCCATGGTTCCACACCCGGGTCGCGATATCGGTCACCACCATCGATCAGCCTTTCGGAATATGGGCATAGCGTTCGAACGCTTCGGCAGGCGGCCGAGCAGCCCGCCCCGGCCCCCGCAAACGTAGACGGCGCGGCAGATCAAGGCCGGCCGTATCACAGGCTGAAGGGGAGCAATGCATAATCGATATGCTCTACCGATATCGGTCCGGAATGTGCAATCAGTCGGGAACTGGAGGTACGACATGGCCGAACTGATCGTCGTGGTGGATACGCAGGCGGATTTCATCCGGGCGGACGGTGCGCTGCCCGTCGCGGGTGCGGAAGATATCGTCGGGCCACTGACCGAGTGGCTGCACGCGCGTACCGCCGCCGACACGGCCGCGATCATCTTTACCTTCGATACCCATTTCGTCGAAACCTATCCCGCAAGTGCCGAAGCCGAGCTGTTTCCGATCCATTGCGTCCGGGGAACCGCCGGCTGGCGGAACCTGATCGATCCCCTGACGATGCCCCCCGCCATCCCATGCCGGACATTGGAAAAAGGCGTATTCGACATGTGGGCTGAAGACCGATTGGTTCTGCACGACCCGCATGACGTCGCGCCGCCGACCGATCGCGATACGTTCTTCAATGACCTACGTAAAAGTGGCGTCGACCGTGCGATCGTGGTCGGCGTCGCCGCCGATTATTGCGTGCGCTGGGCGGTCGATGGACTGATCGCGCGTGGCTTCGCGGTTGCCATACCGGCCGCCCTGACTCGCGGCATTACGCGCTCGATCGAACAGGTCGTTGCCGACGATTTTCGCGGTCGCGCGGAGGTTGTGTAATTGCGCAATCCCAAATCGAACTTGTTCAACCACTTGGTAACAGACCATACGGCATGATATACCAAATGCGCTCCGCTCTCGAACGAAAGCGGAAACAAGGGTTGATTGATGACGCATATTCTTGTCGCTGACGACCATCCGATGTGCGCGACCGCGCTCGGCATGGCGGCGCGCGCCGTCGATCCGACCGTGACGAAAGACTGCGTGACGACGCTGGCCGAAGCCGAAAGTCTCGTTCGGCAACACGCATATGACTTGGTCCTGCTCGACCTGATGCTTCCCGATGTGCAAGGGTTCGCCGGGCTGGCGCTGCTCCGAGCGGTACGGCCGTCGACGACGATCGCGATCGTCTCGGGCCGTGAGGAACCGGCGGTGGTTGCGCAGGCTCGGGCGCTCGGCGCGCAGGGCTTCATCCCGAAATCGTCATCGATCGACGAGATGATGGACGCGATCCGCAACCTTCTGGCGGGCAATTGCTGGGTTCCTGCGGGGTCGGAAGACGTGCGGGAGGCCGATCCGCGCATCGACCTGGCCGAACGCATGGGGACCTTGTCGATCGCGCAACTGCGCGTGCTCCGCGCCATCGCCAACGGACATCAGAACAAGCAGATCGCCTACGACCTGCAGCTTGCCGAACCGACCGTCAAATCGCACCTGTCGGCGATCTTCCGAAAGCTGGGCGTCAATAACCGGACGCAAGCCGTACTGGCGTTACAAGCGTTCGACGCGTAGAGCGCTACCGGACCAGGTTGAACCACCGTCATCGCCGTGCCGGCGATCTCGCTTGATCCGGTAACGCTTTAGCGACTGCTTTACGAACGCGGAAACGACACCGCCGCCGGTCACACCGGCTCGGCCATCGCCCGCTGAGCCGCGTCGATTACCGCCGTTGCGCAGCGATCGATCTCGTCGAGTGCCGCCGGATCGATCGGCATCGCGTCGGGCGCATCCTCGATCACCTGCAATGCCGCGATCAATTCGATCGCGCCCATGCTGGCCGCCGCCCCCCGCAATGCATGGGCTTCGCGCCGGGCAAGATGGAGCCGGTCATGCGCGACCAGCGTACGCAGACGGGCCGGTATCCGCCCCGCATCCTCGATCAGCAGCCCGAGCAACGTATCGCGCTGCGCCGGACCGAGTGCGTCGGTCAGCGACTGGACACGGTTGGGATCGATGGCCCCGCCCCCCGTTTCGCGTGCCGTTGGACGGCGGATCGGCATCGCCGTCCGGTCGAGTACGGCGCGCAGTTGCGGTACGTCGACCGGCTTTGTCAGGATGCCGTGCATCCCCGCCCCGATCACTTCGGCCCGGCGTTCGGCGGACAGATCGGCGGTCAGCGCATAAATGGGCACGCCCGCCCCCGCGCCGCTCCACGCCCGGATCGCGCGGGTCGCGGCGATGCCGTCCATCACCGGCATCTGCACGTCCATCAGCACCAGATCGACCGGATTGCCGGCCGCGGCGGTGACATATTCTACCGCCCGCGCGCCATTTTCCACCGCGACGACCGTATGCCCCAACCGTCGCACGATCTCTGCGATCAGATAGCGGTTGGTGTCGTTATCCTCGGCGACCAGGACACTCGACACGCCACGTCGTTCGCCCGGCCGTAGCGGATCGGATTCGAGCGCGGATGCCTTACCGGACAGGGCAGCGCGTCCGGCGAACGGCAGCGGCAGATGGAACCAGAAACGCGATCCGGCCCCTTGCCGACTGACGACGCCGATGCTGCCACCCATCGATTCGACCAGCATTCGGCTGATGCTGAGGCCAAGCCCGGTACCGCCATAGCTGCGGGTCGTGGACGCATCGGCCTGAACGAACGGTTCGAAGATCGCGTCGAGCCGGTCCTCGCGGATACCGACCCCGGTATCGGCAACCTCGAACCGCCAGTTGTCGGCGCTTTCGCGCGTCGCGGTGATGTGAATCGATCCGGCGCGGGTGAATTTGACGGCATTGCCGACCAGATTGGTCAGCACGCGTTGCAGACGCGCCGGGTCGCCGATCACCCGCCCCTCGGGCACGTCGAAATCAAGCGACAGGTCGTGGCGTCTGGCTTCGGCCGCGAACATGCCCGTGACCGTCGCCAGCAGCTCGCGCGGTTCGAACACGATCGCTTCCGAATCGCTATGGCCCCCTTCCAACTTCGAAAAGGTCAGCACATCGTCGACGATGTCGGACAGGGTCCGACCGGCTTGTTCCAGCGCATCGAGATGCCGCATCCGTTCACCGCGATCCGGCGTGTCGCGCAGCAATTGTACGGCAGCGAGGATCGAGGTCAGCGGCGTGCGGATTTCGTGGCTGATCGTGGCGGTAAAGGTGGCTTTGGCCGCCAGTGCCCGCTCGGCCGCTTCGCGCGCCTCGCGTAGTTCGGCCATGGCCTTCACCTGATCGGTCGTGTCCTGCATCACCCCGAACACGCCGACGACCCCCGCGCCCAGCGCCCGTTCGGCCT
Source organism: Sphingomonas epibiotica (assembly GCF_039615155.1). Taxonomy (NCBI): domain Bacteria; kingdom Pseudomonadati; phylum Pseudomonadota; class Alphaproteobacteria; order Sphingomonadales; family Sphingomonadaceae; genus Sphingomonas; species Sphingomonas epibiotica. Next base: position 18,330 of record NZ_JBDGHY010000004.1, read on the forward strand.
GCCCCCGCGAAGCGACCCAGCGCATCGTGCCGTCGCGGCGGATCAACCGCGCGTCGAAGGCGAACGATCCCCCAGTGGCGATGGCGTGGTCGATCGCAGCACGAACCGTCCCCCGATCGTCGGGATGGTAGAAGTCGATCGCTGCGTCGAGATCCGGCTCCTCTCCTTGCGGCACGCCGTGCATGCGAAAAATCTCGGGCGACCACATTACATGCCGATCGAGGATATTGAGCCGCCAATGGCCAAGCCTCGCCGCACTTTCCGCCATGGCGAGCAGTCGTTGGCGTTCCTCGACCTGGCTTGCCGCGTCGACGGCCCTGCTCTCGGCCTCGCGTCGCTGCCCGATATCCCGGATCGATCCGACCACCTCGGCACCGCCCTGACTGTCACCGACCAGCCGGAACGCCCCCTCCAGCCAGACATAGTGGCCAGCCTTGTTCAGCATCCGATAATGGAACACGACACTGTCGCCACCGGGGACCAGCGCCATCATCATCCGTTCCACCCGGTCGCGGTCGTCGGGATGCACCTGTCCACAGGGACTGGAGCCGATCATCTCCTCGGGCCGATAGCCGAGCACCCGTTCCGACGCGGACGAGGCGTAGCGCCTTACCCCGTCGAGCCCCAGCCGCACGATCAGATCGCTCGAATGATCGGTCAGCAACCGCAATTCGCGTTCCTTGTCAGAGATTTCGTCTAGCGCGCGCGATTGTTCGTACAGCAGCGCCGCGACGGGGAAGGCGGTAAGTGTGATGATGCCGATGAAAATCTGCAGGAACAGCACCCGATCCGGAACCTGTGGAAACGCGTCGGCGATTGGCCCGCTGCCGTTCATCGTATAGACGACGGCAATGGTGGCGATCGTCAGCGTCGATGCCGCCGCGCCGATGAAGCGATAGAGCAGCGCCGCAAACACCGTGCAGGGCAGTATGAAGAAAAGCGAAGGATTGGTACCCGTGCCGAAGATGACCAGGGCGACCAGCATCGATACCGCTACCGGCAGCAGCAGCACCGGCGAAAATAGCCGCAACTCCTGCGACAGGGCGTGGCGCGTCGCCTTGAGCGCCGGCAGCAGCACGATCAGTGCCATTGCGATCGACGCGAACCAGTTTGCGCTGGAATAGGGCGTGCCGTTGCTGGTCAGCAGCGCGTTGACCGGTGCGGCCAACAGCGTACTGGTTCCTGCCCCCAATATCGAGATGAAGATGACCCCGGCATAGCCGCGCAGCGTACGGGGATCGGGGTCGATCCTGCGCAGGCAACCGGCGACCTGCAGCATGACGATCACATCGATCAGGACGTAACAAACGGCGAGTTGTGACGGCACGCCGTTCAGCATGCTGAAAATGAACAGGCTGACCGCGGTAACACTCAGTACCAATGGCCAACGCGATAACGGCACGCGGGTCATCTTCGCTACCGCGACCGGTGTCGCCGGCCAGATCAGTACCGGGGCCTGCGGCAGCGGCGACAGCGACATCGCAACGAAGGACAGGGCGATCAACAGGATCGCATAGCTGGCCAGATCGGCGGCGTGCCGCACGGGCGGCAATTGCCACCAGCCGCCCCCGGCAAGCGAAGCCCGTTGCCGGTGGACGTGCGCGCGCAGGACGGATAGCGATGGGCCAGTCATGTTCGATCGTTGCCGGTGGCTGTGACGTCGCGATATTGGCCGATGCGCGGCCGGTCGGCAATGCTGCATAGGTTTCGGCTAGTCCCCATCCGGGCCTTCGCGGATTGGTGCCTGACCCTGCATCGCCCAGCGTTTCGCCAGCAGCCCCCCTGCCAGCGCGGGCAGGCCGGGCCGCAGGAACAACCAATCGCGGATCGCCGGCCCCGGCTCGGCGCCGATCAGCCGCTTGTACCCGCTGTCGCCCGCGCCCCAATCGACCCGGGTGATGCCGTCGTCTACGGCGCGGACGAGATTGCGGTAATAGAGCAGCTTTCCCGGCGAACGCTGGCGGAAGGCGACGTCGTAACTGTTGGCGATCGCGAACTTATGGGTCCCGGCGTTGATGTCGAACGAGAAGGCGACGGGCTTGCCGTCCATCCGCAGCAGCGCGACCCACAGCATGTCGGCCAGCACCGGATCGCTGACGACCGAGCGCCAGAACCGGCCGTGTCCCTCCAGAGTGAATTTGGCGTCGCTGCCATCGGTCCGGCTGTTCAACCAGCTTGCCCGTTCGACAGCGGCAAGGTCGTCGAACAGCGCCGGCGTCCAGTCGGCACCGCTGGCGAACGACCAGTCGGGTTCACCGAGCGCCGCCAGATGCTTTTCGTTGAAGCGGTTCTTGCGCAGCGTCGACAGGCGCGGCCAGACCCCTTCCGCCTGGCGCGCGGTGATGTCGAGCAGATAGCTGTCGGCGATGAAGCGCGGCATGGCCCGCCAGCCGCTCGCCCGGGCGGCATCCAGTAGACCCTGTAGCATCGGATCGTCGTCATAGACCGGACCCAGCCGGAACCCGCGCACCCGCCGCCCCGCCTCGCCCAGCAGCGCCGCGAAATCGTCGGGTCCGGCGTCCAGCGCGACGGGTCCGCTGCGGAACGGCCAGTAGCAACCGGGCAGTTGCGCCATGCGCAACGCTGCCGGCCCGAGCCCGATCAACGGCAACGCCAGCGTCGGCCGTTCACCACGTTCGACCAGCACCGTCCGCGCGTTGCCACCATAGGTAGCGACCGCCGCCGCATACCATTGGCGGCGCAGGAACCGATGCGTCGGAGCCGCCGACTCCGCGACATTGTCGATCGCGTCGGGCAATTCGTCGGTCGTTCGCGCGACCGGTGGGGAAGTACGCAGCAACATGGGCAACATCATGTCGATAACCCGTTACGATTGGGTAGCGATCCGGTGTCGCAATCCCTGCGCAACCTTGCCCGCCCCTTCGGCCCACGGCATAGCAGACGCGTGGAATTCGCACCTGTCCTGTCGACCGTCGCCAAGACGATCCAGACCGCCATCGCGCCGGTCTTCCTGCTCGCCGGGATCGGCGCGATCCTGAACGTCATGGTCGGGCGGCTGGCGCGGATCGTCGACCGGGCTCGTGACTTGGAGAAGCTCCATCCCTCCTCGACGGGGCCGGAGCATGAACGCCACGTATTCGAATTGCGGCTGCTCGACCGGCGCATCCGCGTCATCAACAATGCCGTGTTCCTGGTCGTATTGTCGGCGGTCGCCAACTGCACCGTCGTCGCCATGCTGTTCATCGCCGAGCTGCTCGATCTGGGTCTTGGCAAGGCGGTGGCGATCGCCTTCGTCCTGTCGATGGTGTTGTTGATCGGCGGGCTGGTCTGGTTCCTGTTCGAGGTGCGGATGTCGGTCCATGCAATTCGCGTGCGCGCCGAATTGCTGGAGCGCGAACGCAAGTGACCCCGCGCCGCGAACGGGCGCTGTTGCAGGCGGCGGTCGCGATCGTCTGTATCGTCCCGATGGTGGTTTCCACGCTCGGCATCGTGCGCGGCGCGGTATGGTTGCAACCGGCCCCGGCGACCGATCTCGACAGTCACTTCCGCTATCTCTCCGGCATCTTCCTGGTAATGGGGATCGCCTTCGTGACCTGTATCCCCGCGATCGAATCGAAGACTGCACGGTTTCGGTTGCTCGGCGCGATGGTCGTGGGCGGCGGTCTGGCGCGGCTGGTGTCGCTCGGCAGTGTCGGCGTGCCATCGGCGGGACATGTGACGGGATTGGGTATCGAACTGATCGTCGTTCCCCTGCTGCTGCTCTGGCAGACACGCATCGCCCGGCGATATCGCGACGCCGCCGCCACATAAAGTTCCGCGCGGAAACCCGATTTCGGGCGATCATATTTTTCTATGTTCCCGAAAAGTTCGCTTGCATTTCACGAACCCGGCGGATCACCGTGCGTCGCGTATCGCCGCGCCCCCGATACCGCCATTGGCCGGCGCGAATCAAAAATTTGCCGTCTTGCGCGATGCCAGCTTTCCTACAATTAGTGGTGGCGAACGCGGGAGAGGCGCTACGGATAGTGTGTCGCCCGCCGGAACCTCCATTGCCGCCAACGCTTGTCAACAGGGAAGGCGCGCGCGGACGTTCCACAGAAATCGACAGGGGTTAGCGCCCCGTGCTAGAACACAAAAGGAACGGGACGATGACCTTCCAGGATAGTCAGGATGCCCAGATGAACGAGCTGCAATTCGCCGATCCGGCCCCCGCCGCCCCGGCCCCGGAACGCACCAGCCGCACGGTCGATGCGCTGCTGCACGCGGTCGAGGTCGATCATTCGCGCGACGCGCTGCTGACCGATTTCGGCAAGGATACGCTCAAGGACCGCTACCTCCTGCCGGGCGAATCGTATCAGGATCTGTTCGTGCGTGTGGCGTCGGCCTATGCCGACGACGCGGCGCATGCACAGCGGCTGTACGACTATATCTCGAAGCTGTGGTTCATGCCGGCGACCCCCGTGCTGTCGAACGGCGGCACCGGGCGCGGCCTGCCGATCAGCTGCTATCTCAACTCGGTCCCCGACAGCCTCGAAGGCATCGTGGAGACGTGGAACGAGAATGTCTGGCTGGCGTCGCGCGGCGGTGGCATCGGCACCTATTGGGGCAGCGTGCGCGGCATCGGCGAGCCGGTCGGGCTGAACGGCAAGACCAGCGGCATCATCCCGTTCGTCCGCGTCATGGATTCGCTGACGCTCGCCATTTCGCAGGGCTCGCTGCGGCGCGGGTCGGCGGCCTGCTATCTCGACATCAGCCATCCGGAGATCGAGGAGTTCCTCGAAATCCGCAAGCCAAGCGGCGACTTCAACCGCAAGGCACTGAACCTGCACCATGGCGTGCTGATCCCCGACGCGTTCATGGAAGCGGTGCGCGACGGTGCCGAGTGGGAGCTGAAGAGCCCGAAGGACGGATCGGTGCGCACCACCGTCGATGCCCGTTCGCTGTTCCAGAAGCTCGTCGAGACCCGCCTCGCCACCGGTGAGCCGTACATCGTGTTCAGCGACCATGTGAACAACACGATGCCCAAGCATCACCGCGACCTGGGCCTGAAGGTATCGACGTCGAACCTGTGCAGCGAAATCACGCTGCCGACCGGCAAGGATCACCTCGGCAACGATCGTACCGCCGTGTGCTGCCTGTCGTCGCTGAACCTCGAAACCTGGGACGAATGGAACGGCGACAAGCGCTTCATCGAGGACGTGATGCGCTTCCTCGACAACGTCCTGACCGACTATATCGAGCGTGCGCCCGATGAAATGGCGCGTGCCCGCTACTCGGCGGAGCGCGAGCGGTCGGTGGGTCTGGGCGTCATGGGCTTCCACTCGTTCCTGCAGGCGCGCAGCCTGCCGTTCGAAGGGGCGATGGCGAAAGCGTGGAACCTCAAGATCTTCCGCCACGTCAACGCGCAGGTGAACGAGGCGTCGATGCATCTCGCCAACGAGCGCGGCCCCTGCCCCGACGCGGCCGATATGGGCGTGATGGAACGGTTCAGCTGCAAGATGGCGATCGCGCCGACCGCGTCGATCAGCATCATCTGCGGCGGCACCAGCGCGTGCATCGAACCGATCCCGGCGAACATCTATACCCACAAGACGCTGTCGGGGTCGTGGTCGGTCAAGAACCCGTATCTCGAAAAGCTGCTGATCGCGAAGTCGAAGAACAGCGATGCGGTGTGGAATACGATCCTCGAGCGCGGCGGGTCGGTCCAGCATCTCGACTTCCTGACACAGGAAGAAAAGGACACGTTCAAGACCAGCTTCGAGATCGACCAGCGCTGGCTGCTCGAACTGGCCGGGGACCGTGCGCCGTTCATCGACCAGGCGCAGTCGCTGAACCTGTTCATCCCAGCCGATGTCGAGAAGTGGGACCTGCTGATGCTCCACTATCGCGCATGGGAGCTGGGCATCAAATCGCTCTATTATCTGCGGTCGAAGTCGGTGCAGCGCGCCGGGTTCGCGGGCGGGGTCGAGGCGGACAATACGTCCGAACTGGCCAAGTTCGATCTGGGCGAGACGACCGATTATGATGAGTGTCTGGCGTGCCAGTGAGCGGGTCGCCTCACCTTGTGTATGCAAGGTGAGGACAGACCATGGCGGGCAGCGGGGTCGCGTAGCGATCCCGTCTGACGGCGTGGTCGAGGCACCCACGAAAAAGGGGGCACGCCGCCCCCTTCCCCGTCGCATGTCGGGCGATCGATCAGATGGCGCTGCCGTCCTCTTCGGTTTCGAACGTCACGGCGACGTCGGCGTTGGCGGACAGGCGGACGGTGTCGCCCTCGACCTCGGCGACGAGGCCGCCGTCGATATAATGGTGATGCCCTTCATGCGAACCGCCCTCGGCCCCTTCGACTTCCGCGCCGCTGTCCTTCTTGGTCAACTTAATGCGGTCGCCTTCGACGCGGTCGACGGTGCCGACATGGACGCCGTCGGCGCCGATGACTTCGGCATGTTCCTTGATGTTGCTGAGATCGGCCATGATAATCCTCCGTTGGGGGCGGCGGTCAAACGCATGTCCCGGCAGTTGGTCGCATGACGCAGAACGTACTCATCATGCTGGCCATCGCGCTGATCGCAGGTGGCGCGGGCATGTGGCTGTTGCTGCGCCTGCGGTCACGCGCGACGCAGCAGAGCCGCTATGCGCATGGCATGGTGGGGATGATGGCGCTGGCACTCGGGATCATCCTCGCGATCTTCGGGATCGCGCAATGGTCGTGGGGGTCGGCATGATGCCCCCTCCCCTTCCGTCATTCCGGCGCAGGCCGGAATCCATGGACACGGGCCGCATCGAAAGAGCCGCGACTGTCACCTGTCCATGGATCCCGGCCTTCGCCGGAATGACGACCTGATTTTCATCTGTTCTTATCAAGTTTCTCCGGAGTAACCCCATGTCGCTCACCGAAGCCCGCAAGCAGTACAAGCCGTTCGAATACCCCTGGGCGTTCGATTTCTGGAAGCGTCAGCAGCAGATCCACTGGATGCCCGAAGAGGTGCCGTTGGGTGAGGATTGCCGCGACTGGGCACAGAAGCTGACCCCGCACGAGCGCAACCTGCTGACGCAGATTTTCCGCTTCTTCACCCAGGCGGACGTCGAGGTGCAGGACTGCTACCACGAAAAATATGGTCGCATCTTCAAGCCGACCGAGATCAAGATGATGCTCGCCGCCTTCTCCAACATGGAGACGGTGCATATCGCGGCGTACAGCCATCTGCTCGACACGATCGGCATGCCCGAAAGCGAATACGGCGCCTTCCTCGAATATAGCGAGATGAAGGATAAGCACGACTATCTGCAGAATTTCGGGGTCGATAGCGACGAGGATATTGCCAAGACGCTGGCGATGTTCGGCGGCTTCACCGAAGGACTGCAGCTGTTCGCGTCGTTCGCGATGCTGATGAACTTCCCGCGCTTCAACAAGATGAAGGGCATGGGGCAGATCGTATCGTGGTCGGTCCGCGACGAGAGCCTGCACTGCGAAGGTATCATCAAGCTGTTCCACGCCTTCTGCAAGGAACGCGACTGCCTGACCCGTAGCGTCCGCGACGACATTGCCGACATGTGCCAGACGACGGTGCGGCTGGAGGACAATTTTATCGACCTCGCCTTCGAAATGGGGCCGGTCCACGGCATGACCGCCAAGGAAATCAAGAAGTATATCCGCTACATCGCCGACTGGCGGCTGGGGCAGCTGGGCATGAAGCCGATCTACCTGATCGACGAACATCCCCTGCCGTGGCTGGCGCCGCTGCTGAACGGCGTCGAGCATGCCAACTTCTTCGAACAGCGCGCGACCGAATATTCGAAGGCGGCGACGCGCGGCAACTGGAACGAGGTCTGGGAAGGCTTTGACAAGCGCCAGAAGGCGAAGGTCGTGGCGCCAGCGAACGAGGAAGCCAGCGGAATGGGCGACATGTTTGGTGGGGTTGCGGCGGAATAGCGCCGGGCAAGCGGCAGCGTAAGCTGCCGCGAGCCTCAAGGCGCGGCCGGCCGGCGGCGCCGGCAGCGCCGACCGACGGCACGGGCTTTGCCCGTGCCGGCCGCCCAAAGTTCACGAAGTTCACACTTGCACGTTGTTAACGTGACGATCCGATTTGCCATGTCAAAGAGCGCGGGTCGCGACGGCCCGGCAGCATGATGACAACCGTTGATCGTGTAGGACAGTGCGAATGTCGCGTTGCCTGCGTTGGAACGACACGAGGGCCGGCAGCGAATGCGCTCAGCGCCCTCGCCGGACCGGCACCCGGAAATCCGCGGGCTTGTCGGCGACCCATTTGACGAACTTCGCGACCGCCGGAACCTCGCGCAGTGTGTCGAGGTCGGCGAGCGGACCCGCGAGTTCGGCGTTGGTCGCGCTGGCGTGGATGGTGCGGTGGCAGATCGGGTGGACGGGAACGGTCTCGCGGCCGCCCTCGCTCTTGGGCACGCGGTGGTGCCATTCGACCTGAAGCCCGATTGGTCGGCGGCATAGCGCGCAGGCCATCGGCTCGACCACGCGTGCGGCGAGCGCTTCGGCCGCCGCCAGTCCCGCCTTGCGCCTCACGCGTCCGGCCATTGCCTGCTCCCGTTCATTGGCCCAAGATCGTCATCCGTGGTCGATCCGGCAAGACCATCGAAAATGGCAAGTCACCGTTCGTCCAACGGCAGATGAACGGCAGATGAAGGAACCGCGATCAAGCCATGCGGGTTCTTCCCCGGCAAGTTCTGATCCAGGGAGAACCCGCATGAACCGCCTTCCATTACTGATCGCCGCAGCGGCAACTGCCTGCATCGCAACGCCGTCGCTGGCCAAGGACCGGTCAGTCCCGGTCTATTCGGACTATAACCCATATTATCTAGATTATAAGACCGACATCTCCGAAGCGAAGCGCGAACTGCGCAAGGATTTGCGGCGCACGAAGGACGCGTCGTCACGCGAGGATGCGTGGCACGAATATCGCCGCGAGGTCGCCGATGCCGAACATGATTTCCGCAAGGAAATGGCGGAGCGCGGCATGATCGTCCGCCGCGGTCGGGTGACCGTCGAAGAATAAGCATTCCCGTCGTCCTACGGGAATCAGCCGCCGGGTTCGCGCCCGGCGGCTTTTTCATTGCGAACGATAGGTCGCCCTGCACGAGCGGGCCGTGCGAAAAAGAAAAAGGCCCCGGGCCGATGCCCGGAGCCTCTGTCTGTACGCAATTACCGGGGCAGGTCCCGATACGCCGGACCCGCCCATACCGGGTCGATGCTTAGAAGTGGGTCGTCAGACCCAGCATCGGACGGAAGCTGTGCGCCGAACCGAAGGTCGACACTTCACCGCGCAGGCGGACGCCCGAGTTGCCGGTGATGCCGCCGAGACCAATGTCCTTCGGGCCAACTTCGAAACCGGCGCCATAGGTCATCTCGTGATAATCGCGGCTGGCGGTGCCGAACCGGTCGAAATTGACCCAGCGATAGCCGACCTTGCCATAGATCAGGCCCGAGTCACCCGCGCGGAAGCCGAAACGGCCGGCCGCGCCGTAATCCCAATCGATATCGCCCGACACGCCCTTCGAGACGCTGCCTTCGGCACCGACGAACACCGGACCCAGCGGAACGTTGAAGCCGACAATCCCTTCGACCAGCGCGCCGTTGAGTTTGTCGTTACGGGCGACCTGCGGAATGCCGGCCTTGGTCGCTTCGGAGTCGAACTGCTCCCAACCGCCCATGACGGCGATATACGGTTCGAAACCGATGCCGCTGGTGCCGTCGGGTGCGGTCACGGCAGGGGCCGGTTCGGTGGTGGTCGCCGTGTCCTGCGTCGTGGTCGACATGTCCTGCGCAAAGGCAGGGGCAGCGACGAAAGCGGCGGCAGCGGCAGCGACAGTGAAAAGCTTACGCATACAAAACCTCATCAGCGTTTACGGTCCCGGCGTCGAAGCTGCGCCGGTTTGTCCGTGGCCCCTCTGAACCCCGGACCGCGTCCCCGGTTGCATTGCGTCGCAACAGGAACGTCATGAAACTGGATACTGTGTTATAACGGCAACGGTATCTTGCAGTCGGATGAACGAACCGTGGCGAAGCTGTCCGGAACAAGGTGGTAATATGGCAGCGTTGGTGCGGCATGGCGGCAACGGGGCGCAACGAAGGGCGCGCCGAAGGGTTGGTAATCCGGTCGTACGGTGCGGCCGGACCCGCGAAAAGGACGAATGGAGGCCATATGCGACCCCATATCATCATCCTCGGTGCCGGCTTCGGCGGGATCGCGGCGGCACAGTCGCTGCGCAAAGCCGATGCCGCTGTGACGCTGATCGACCGGACCAACCATCACCTGTTCCAGCCGTTGCTCTATCAAGTGGCTGGCGCGGCGCTGTCGCCGGCGGATATCGCGACCGCCAATCGTGCCCTGCTGCGTCGCAATAAGAACACGCGCGTATTGATGGCGGAGGCGAGCGGGATCGACGCGGCTGCAAACGACTTATGCCTCGCCGATGGGCGGCGGTTACGTTTCGATTACCTGATCGTGGCGACCGGTGCCGGCTATAGCTTCTTCGGCAATGATGGCTGGCGCGACCATGCGTTCGTGCTCAAATCGATCGACGATGCGCTGGCGATCCGGGCGGCGCTGCTCGGCGCGTTCGAACGGGCCGAGCAATGCGACGATCCGGCCGAGTTGCGGCGGTTGCTGACCTTCGCCGTCGTTGGTGGCGGGCCGACAGGCGTTGAACTGGCCGGCACCATCGCCGAACTGGCACGCACGACGCTGGCGCGCGATTTCAGCCGCGTCGATCCGCGCGCAACGCGGGTGGTATTGTGCGAGATGGGCGAAAACATCCTGAACGCGTTCGACCCGAAGCTGTCGCAGGCAGCACGGGAGATGCTCGAGTCGCTCGGCGTCGAGGTGCGGACCGGCGAAAAGGTACAGGCCATCGACGAGCGCGGACTGACCGTCGGCGACCAGCGGATCGACGCGGCGGCAGTGCTATGGGCGGCAGGAACCCAGGCGCGACCGGCGGCCCAGTGGCTGTCCGCCGATGCCGCACGCAACGGCGCGGTGAAGGTGCGCCCCGACTGTTCGGTGCCGGGGCATCCCAATATCTTCGCCATCGGCGACGTGGCCAGTTTCGATGCAGGCGACGGCCCCCTGCCCGGGCTGGCCCCGGTTGCCAAGCAGCAGGGGCATTTCGTCGGCAGGCTGCTGGCGGTGAAGGTGGCCGGGCATCGCCCCGACGATACGTTCAGGTATCGCGATTACGGAACGATGGCGGTGATCGGCCGGTCGCGCGCGGTCGCGGAGATTGCGGGCCTGAAGCTCAAGGGTTTCGTCGCGTGGCTGGCATGGTCGCTGGTCCATCTGATGCTGCTGGTCGATTTCCGCAGCCGCATGTCGGTCTATGTCCATTGGGCATGGTCGTGGTTCACCTATGGCCGGGGCGCACGGCTGCTGACCGGCTATGCGCCCGATCCGGGGGAGACGCCGCGCGCGGCGGTGCTGCCGGAGATCGAGAAAGAGGTGCGGGCGGCGGAGTAGCGGCCGGGAACCGTTCTTTCTCGCCCGAAGGCGAGACCGCTGCGAACGTCGCGCTCCCAATCCCAAATCCAGCGTACCCCGGCGCAGGCCGGGGTCCAGTTGGCATGGCATTTCCGCAAGTACGAACGTCCCCCGACTGGGCCCCGGCCTCCGCCGGGGTACGGGAAAAGAGATTTCAGAAGTCTCGGATGGCGGGAATACAGTCTGCAGCGGGCGCGTCCCCAAACGCAAACGGCCCGCCCGCATTGCCTGCGGACGGGCCGTTTCTTTTACGTCGGAACCGTTCAGCCGACGCGGTTGCCCGCCATCGGGAAGCTGCCGAACGCGCCCGCGCCAACCGTGCCCGAAATCGTGTCGCCCTCGACCGTCGCTTCGCAATCGAGCGTCATCGGCATCGGCACGACGATCGCGACCTTCCACGACAGCTTATCGCCATCGACCTTGCCGTCGGTGATCTCCGTCGATCCCATCGCGCCGGAATAGGTGCCGGTGAAGGTGCCCCCGTCGCTCTTGACGTTCAACGTCGCCTGCTGGTCGCCCATCGGCGACTTGGTGATCGTGTTCCAGCTGCCATCGACATTCGCCATCTTCGCTCTCCTTACTTCGCCGCGGCGGCCGGGGCGGACGGCGGCGTTGCCGACACCACCTCCACCGGCAGGCCGAGCGCGTCAAGCTGTGGGCGAACGACCTTGGCATCCCCGATCACCACATAGACGAAGCGTGCGGGGTCAATCGCCGCGCGTGCCGCAGCGTCAAGCTGGGGCACGGTGAGCGCACGATATTTTTGCGGCAACGTCGCCTGATAGTCGTCCGGGCGGCCAAGGAAGTCGTTGAACCGCATCGCCGCCAGCACCGCGCGCGACGTTTCGTAGGTACCGGCAAGCTGCCGCGTCTCGCCATCAATCGATCGGCGGAATTCGACCGGGGTCACGCCGTTGGTCCCGAGGAAGCCGTTGATCTGTTCGCGCAGCGACGCGATCGCCGGGCCGGTCTTGTCGGCCTGCACCGGCGCGTTGATGACATAGGGTACCGCATTCTGCATCAGCTGGAACCCACCCCGCGCGCCGTAGGACCAGTGCTTGGCCTCGCGCAGGTCCATGTTGATCCGGCTGAGGAAGCCCGAGCCGAGCACGGTATTGGCCGTGGTTGCGGCCAGCGTGTCCGACTTCGCCTGCACCGGCGTCATCTGTCCGGCGACGATCAGCGACTGGGGCGAATTGGGCCGGTCGACCAGCACGATCTTCGGCGTGGTCGTCGCGCGCTGTGCCGGGAAGCTCTTGGTGCCTGCCGCACCGGTCGGCTGCCAGTTGCCGAGCGAGGCGTTGAGCGCCGCCTGTACCTCGGCCAGCGGACGGTCGGACACGACGAAGACCTTCGCCTTGTCCGGACGCAGCCAGGCATTGCGCCACGCGATCAGGTCGTCGCGCTTCAGCGACGCGACCGCCACCGGATCGCCGACCCCAGCCGCCAGCTTGGCATAGGGGCTGTCGGCGCCGTAGAGGAGCGGCGGCAGCGTCATGTCGGCCAGCCCCTGCGGGTTGGTGCGCTGCTGCCCGATCTGCGCCATCACCCGCCCGCGCACGCGCTCCAGTTCGTTCGCATCGAACGCCGGATTGCGCAGCACGTCGGCGAACAGCATCGTCGCGCTGTTCAGATTGGCGCTGGGTGCGACGAAGCCGACCGTCGTCTGATCGGCGGAATTGCCGCCGCCCATCTCCATGCCGAGCTTTTCCTTTGCCTCCGCCAGCGCGATCGAATTGCGGGTGGTGGTGCCTTCGTCGATCAGCGACAGCGTCATGCCGGCGGTGCCAAGCTTGCCCGCCACATCGGCGGCGGTGCCCGCATCGAACACCATGTCGACCTGCGTTACCGGCACGGCGGTACGCTGTGCATAGACCAGTTCCATGCCGTTCGACAGGCGGCTGCGGGTGACCTTCGGAAATTGCAGCGTACCGCCAGTATCGGCGACGCCGGGCATGGTGCCGCGCGTGCCCTGGAACGGCGTTTCGGCAGCGGCCGGCGCGGCGGGCGCGGCAGCGACCGCCTTTGCCTCCTCATAGCCTTCGCGCTCGCCCTTCTCGACGATCAGCGTATAGGCGGGGCGCGACATCCACTTCTGCGCGGCGGCGCGGGCACGCTCCGGCGTCATCGTCGCCAGCGCGTTCAGCTCCTTCTTGTAGAAGCCCGGATCGTTCGAATACAGTTCGCCCGACGCCAGCGTCACCGCCTTGCCACCGAAGCCGCCGACCGCCTCCAGTCCGCTGATAGTGCTCGACACCTGCGTCGTGGCGACGCGCGCGACTTCGTCGGCGGTGGGACCGGTGCGGAGATAATCGGCGATCATCTGGTCCAGCTTTGCCTCGACCAGCTTTTCATCGACGCCCGGCCGCACGATCGCGCGGACGATCAGCATGCCGGCCTGCGCCAGCGACTGGACGCCGGCCGACACCTGCACGGCCAGCTTGTCCTTCTTGACCAGTTCGTTGTCGAGCCGCGACGAGGCAAGCCCGCCGAACGCACTCATCGCGACGTCCAGCGCCGGCGCGTCGGGATCGTTCAGGCCCGGCACCGGCCAGACCTTCATGATCATGGTCGCGGCGACATTGTCCTTCATTACCTCGCGCACCGGGGCGGCCAGCGTCGGCACCGCGATCTTCGGGAGGACCGATTCGGGCCCCTTGGCGATCTTGCCGAAATATTTCTCGACCAGCGGACGCGCTTCCTTGGCGTCGATGTCGCCGGCCAGCACCAGCACCGCATTGTTCGGGCCATAATGACTACGGAACCAGTTCTTGACGTCCTCGAGACTGGCGGCGTCGAGATCGGCCATCGAACCGATCACCGAATGACGATAAGGGTGGCCGACCGGGAAGATGCCCTCGGTCATCTTGTAGCGGACGAGACCATAGGGCTGGTTGTCGCCCTGCCGCTTCTCGTTCTGCACGACGCCGCGCTGTTCATCGAGCACGCCCTGCGTCACCGCGCCGAGCAGATAGCCCATGCGGTCGGATTCGAGGAACAGCGCGCGGTCCAGCGCCGCCTTCGGCACCGTCTCGAAATAATTGGTGCGGTCGTAGCTGGTCGTACCGTTCAGGTCGGTCGCGCCGATCGAGCGCAGCGGGTCGAAGAAATCGCCCGGCGCATTCTCCGACCCGTTGAACATCAGATGCTCGAACAGATGCGCGAACCCGGTCTTCCCTTCCGGCTCATGCTTCGACCCGACATCGTACCAGACGGACACAGCAACAATCGGCGCCTTGCGATCGGTGTGAGTGATGACGGTCAGGCCGTTGGGCAGGGTGAATTTCTCGTACGGGATGTTCACCGGCGCGACCAGCGCCGACAGCGGTGCGGCCTTGACCGGAGCGGGCGCAGGGGGCGTGGACTGGGCGAACGCACTCGCCCCGACGAGTGCCGTGGACGCGAGCAGGACGGACGCGACGGTACGAAACATGGAACCCCCATTATCGATAAACGGAATGACGGTGTATGGGCTGGCATTGTAACACGCAAGCGCGATGACGTTGCCGTTGGCCCTCCCCATTCTTACGCGCATGTAACTTATGATGTCTTCGGAGCGAACGGCCGTTTTGGCGGTTTTCATCGCGCAAACGGTGATTATGTTGCGATGCGCCATGACTATTCCATTCGAAACGCTTCGCACGATGCTGCCGATGGCTGAACAGTTCGACCGCCTTTTGGCGATCGGTTGGGAGGATGTCGGCGGGGTCGTTTTGGCCGTGGGAGGCATCGTCTTCCTGACGGCGATCGGGGCACTGCGCTCGCGCTGACCCCCGCACGGCAATGATTGCCGTGTCGCAACATTTCCCCGGACGTGTGTTGGTCCCGGAAGAAAGGTAAGAGCTTCATGATCCGATCGATGACGGCCCTGTTGGCCGGAGCGATGGTGGCTGCGTGCGGAACGTCGGCCAATACCGTGCCGACCGAGAATGCGGCGGAGCGCGTCGACTTGCGTCATTTGGTCGAGACCGACGTGGCCGGCAACGGGATCGAACGCTATCCATTGGAAGGTACGGTGATCCCCACGCCTTCGGATGATCAGTCGCGTTACGAACTGCTCCGCCAGCGCAAGACCGCTGCTGGCACGACGATCGCGATCCTGCGCCAGCAGCGTGGCGACCGCTTCGTCTATGCTCGCACCGAACTGGATTGCGAACGCGACCTGTTCCATGTCGTCGGGGTCGCCGACACGCGTGCGCATGTCGAAACCAATGTCGCGCATGACGGGCCGCTGCGGTCGACGGCGGGTCTGCCACTGCGGCAGGAATTGTCGCGCTTCATCTGCCAACGCGCCGAAGCGTAACGGCTATTCGCCCGCCGGCGGCACGGCCGGCGTGGCGACCTCCGCCTCGAATGCCGGATCGGGAACCGCCTCGGGCAAGGTACCGCGTCGGCGTTCGAAGCTGGTAAGCAGGAAGAACAGGAGGTTGCTGCCCTGCGTCAGCGCACCGCCCGCCAGCAACAGCCCCGCCATCGCCGCGCGGGGGCCATCGATGATATGGCTCATCTCCAGCGCCGCTGACAGGAACAGCAGGTCGCGATTGGGCACGATCGGCAGGCGGCTGATGACCATCTGCACGGTCAGGAAGGTGACCCACACCGTCCACGCCTGCCCCGGTAACACCACCGCCCATTGCGTCGCCTGTAGCAGGACGACGACGAGGATGCGGGCGACGTGGATCGCCAGCACGGTGGCGGCCACCCGCCATGATACCGACAGTATCTGGCGGCGCAGACGCAGCAGCAGCGGCGTCAGGAAGGCGGCGACCAACAGGCCGGCAAGGATGACGCCCCCCGCCGAATGCAGCCAGTCGGCGATCCACTTCGCCCGACCGGTCGCCATGAAGACGATCAACAGTCCCGAGGTGATCGCTGCCGAGGCGAGTGCCGAGAGGATCGCATTGTCCTTGATCGCCAGCAGCAAGGTCTTCGACGCGATGCCGAGGCGCTGACGGGCCCAGACGAACAGATAGAGTTCGCCCGAATAGCCGACGAAGGCCGAGTTGAAGACCCGCTTGCGCACGAACACCGGCAGCGCGCCGGGCAAGGTCCGGCCGAGCAGGCGGCGGAAGATCCAGACCTCCGATACCGGCAACGCCATGAACATCACGACGAACAGGATGTAGAACCACGGCGTGCGCGGCAGCGCCGCGGCGACGTTGCTCCATCCGATCGCCCGGACCTTGAGCACCAGCCACAGCAGCACGCCGACGAAGAACAGCGCGCGAAAGACCTTGCCCAAGCGCGCCGCTGCCGGGGTCTGCGACCAGTCGTGCAGCCGCTGCCCGCGTTCGGCGAGGGTCAAGCGAATACTCCCGTACGACGCGAGTCGGCGACGAACGCTTCGAATGCGGCGCGGGTATCGGGATCGAGGCGGAAGCGCGAATGACGCCACTTGCCGCCGGGCAGCAGCGAACGCAGCGCATATTCGAGCGCGGCGGCGGGCGTGTTGCGCACCCGGCGTTCGAAATGGGTCCGCTCCCAGGTGTTCGACCCGTGAAAGGCGCGGACGAACAGGCCGGGCGCGTCGAGGACACCGATCCGGTCGAGTGGCCAATGGGCCAAAAAATCGGTATCCTCGCCGCGCCGCTTTTCGGGATAGCGCGCGGTCGAATCGGCGCGATGGACGATGCTGCCCGGTACGCCCGGTTCCAAGGTGCCGACATAGGGATGGTCGAACCAGTCGGGCGCGTCGAGATGCATCAGTGTGCCACGCAGGACGCAGGCATGCTTGCCCTGCGCCAGCACCGCGACCTGCCGCGCCAGCCGGTCGGGATGATACCAGTCGTCGTCATCCCATTGCGCGACGATGGTGCCGCGTGCGAGGTCGAGCGTCCGGTTGCGCAGGCGACCCAGCGTCGTCTCCGGGGTCTTTTCGACCCGGTCGTAAATCAGCCGGTCGGCGGGAATGTCGGCGAACAGCGGCGTATAATCCTGCTCGCCGTCATCGACTACCACCAGTTCGCGGTTTGCCCAGCGTTGCCGCAGAAAACAGTCGACCGCCCGCCGCGCCAGCGCGGCCCGGTTCGCGGTCACCATCACGCAGCTTACCCGCGCGCCGTCATCCGACCAGTTCATCGCCAGCGCCTTAGCCGCAGCATGCGCGATCGACAATCGGGTGGCGCTGTCGGCGATGCGCTGGTAGCCGGACGGCGATGCGGATCATCTTCGTCCTGACCTATCCCAGCCATCATGGCGTCGCCGATACCACCGAGTGGCTGCGCTGGGACAATCGCGACAAGCGGATGCCGGGTATTCTGACCGAACTGGGCGTCGAGAGCGAATTGTGGGCGTTGGCCCCTGCGCCGCTGAATACCGTCGTATCACTCGATGGGGTCGCGCCCTACCCCATCCGGCTGTTCGCGCCGTCCAACCCGGCGGCCAAGACCCGCGATCAGGTGAGCGACGCGATGATCGCCGCGGCGCGCGCCGATCCGGCCGACCTGTTCGTGTTGGTCGGCAGCAATGGCGGCGCCGGGTTCGACCTGTTCGACCGGGTATTACGACCCGAGCGGCGGCGGTTCGCAGTCATCATCGGCGGCGATTATTGGAGCCGGATCGTGCCGCATGCCGCCTTCGTCTTTCCCGAGACGTCGGTGCAGGAGGTGAAGCTGACCCGGCCAGGCTGGCGATTCTGGCGGCGGTCGGTGCCGGCGGCGCGGATGCAGCGGCTGCCCAAGACGATCGATACCGACCGCTTCGCGCCGATGCCGGCCGAGAAGCGGTATGACGTGATCGCGACCAGCCGGCTGAGCCCGTACAAGAAGTTCGACGAGATCGCGGCACTGGGCAAGACGATGCGGGTGGCGGTGATCGGCGACGGGCCGCAGGCGGCGGAACTGCGCGGGCGCTTCCCGCAGGTCGCATGGCTGGGACACGTACCCAATGGTCAGGTGCCCGCGATGCTGGCGCAGGCGCGGCTGTTCTTCCATGCCGGGCGGCGCGACTATTTCCCGCGCGCCATCCCCGAGGCGATGGCGTGCGGACTGCCGGTAGTGGCGTTCGACGACCGGATCGGGACCGACGTGATCCCGCCCGATTGCGGCCTGCTGGTCGGCGATGGCGATTATCGGCAGCGGGTGGCGGCGTTGCTGGCCGATCGCGATCGGCTCGACGCGATGGGCAGTGCGGCGCGGACGCATGCGGTGGCGACGCATGGGCGGCGATCGTCGGAGGCGGCGTGCCGGAAGCTGATTGAGGTGGCGGGGTGACCCGCTGGACCTTCGTCATCGCCTATTACAACGAGGCGGATTATCTGCCCGCGACGCTGGCCGCGCTAGCCAGGCAAACGGTGCCGTTGCGGCTGGTGCTGGTCGACAATGGATCGACCGATGGATCGGACGCGATCGCGCGGGGCTTTGTCGCGCCGGGGATCGAGGTGGTGAACCTGTCCGAAGCGCGGCCGGGGAAGATTCACGCGCTGGAAACAGCGATGGGCGAGCTGGCCACCGAGTTCTGCGCGTTCGGCGATGCCGATACGTGGTACCCGCCGCACTATCTGGCCGAGGCCGAGCGGGCCTTCGATGCCGATCCGGGGGTGGTGGCGGTCATGGCGCTTGGAGTCGATACGTCGGGGCAGAAGATCCGGCGGGCAATTTATGCGGGATTGGTCACGAAAATCCTCTCGAAGCAGACGCATACCGGCGGTTATGGACAGGCGTTCCGAACCAGAGCGCTGATCGAGGCGGGCGGTTTCTCCGAGAAGCTTTGGCCCTATGTCCTGCTCGACCATGAGGTCATGCAACGCGTCGCGAAGCTGGGTCGGGTGGTCTATCCGTTCCGGTTCTGGGCGAAGCCCTCTCCGCGCCGGTCCGACCGGCGGCGGGTGCGCTGGACGCTCGCAGAACGGCTCTTGTACCACGCGACGCCGTTTGCGGCGAAGGACTGGTATTTCTATCGCTTCCTTGGGCCGCGATTGAAGGCGCGAGGAATTACGCACCTGAATTTGCGGGATAAACCTTGGGAAGCGAAGCCGTAGGCCGGTCCAAAGTTCACAAAGTTCACACTCGTGCGCGTTTTGTGGCGTGGCGGGTTTGCCTTTGGGCGAGGCGCGCCGATGGTGAGAAAGAGCGCCAACCGGTATCGCACGGTCGGACGGTCGTAGGACAGCGCCGGCGCCCAACCTCTTCCGCACCCTCGCACAGGCGGGGGCGTGGCAGCGCGGACGTTACCGTTCAGCCCGGAACTGGCCTTCGCTTACGACCGCCAGCCTTGCCCCGACCGCTGCCGCCGCGCTTGCCAGTTCACCCCCTGCCTTGGGGTCGTCGGCCTCGATTTCCACCACCGTCGCCCCGTCGCGCAGTGCCCTGGCCAGACGAATCGCCGGCCACGGACAACGCATGCCGCGGGCGTCGATGCGGATCACTTGCTATGGTCGAAGGGGTTCTTCGGCGCCCGCAGGTTCAGACGCACCGGCACCGCGCCAAAGCCGAATTCCTTGCGCAAGCCGTTGACCAGATAGCGCTTATAGCTTTCGGGCAGCTGGTCGACACGGGTGCCGAACAGGACGAAGCTGGGCGGGCGGGTCTTGTTCTGGGTGATGTAGCGCATCTTGATGCGCTTGCCACCGGGTGCGGGCGGCGGGTTGGCCTCCAGCGCGCGGTCGAACCAGCGGTTGAGCTGGCCGGTCGAGACGCGGCGCCCCCATGCCTCGCGCGTTTCGAACGCGGCCTGCATCAGTACGTCGAGACCCTTGCCAGTCGCGGCAGAGACGGTCAGCAGCGGCACGCCCTTGGCCTGCGCCAGCCCTTCATCGAGCGCGCCCTTCACGCCATTGAACAGCGACGAGGCATGCTCGGCGATGTCCCATTTGTTGAGCGCGATCACTAGCGCCCGGCCCTCTTGCAGCACGCGATCGGCGATCTTGATATCCTGCAGTTCGAGGCCGCGGGTGCCGTCGAGTAGGAGCACCACCACCTCGGCGAAGTCGATCGCGTGGAGGGCGTCGGCCACGGAGAGCTTTTCAAGCTTTTCCTGCACCCGCGCCTTCTTGCGCATCCCCGCGGTGTCGATCAGCCGGACGGGGCGGACGCGGCCATCGGGGGCGGTCCAGTTCCAGTCGACCGCGATCGAATCGCGGGTGATGCCGGCCTCGGGTCCGGTGATGAGCCGGTCTTCACCGAGAAAGCGGTTGATGAGCGTCGATTTGCCCGCGTTCGGACGGCCGACGATGGCGAGCTTCAGGACCGCGGTTTCGGGGTCGTATTCGCCCTCTTCCTCGGGTTCGGGTTCTTCCTCGCGCTCGATATAAGGCTGGAGCGCTTCGAACAGGTCGGCGACGCCCTCGCCATGTTCGGCGGATAGCTGGACCGGATCGCCAAAGCCCAGTGCAAGCGATTCGAGCACGCCATTCTCGCCCGCGCGCCCTTCGGCCTTGTTCGCGACGAGCACCACCGTGCCGTCGGCGGAACGCAGCCAGCGGGCGATCTCCTCGTCCAGCGGGGTGATGCCGGCGCGCGCGTCGATCATGAACAAGGCGACATCGGCCATTTCGACCGCCGCCTGCGTCTGCATCCGCATCCGGCCCGGCAGCGTCGCGGCATCCTCATCCTCGAACCCCGCGGTGTCGACGATGGTAAAGTCGAGGCCGAGCAGCGTCGCCTGCCCTTCGCGGCGATCGCGGGTCACCCCCGGCTGATCGTCGACCAGCGCCAGCCGCTTGCCGACCAGCCGGTTGAACAGCGTCGACTTGCCGACATTGGGACGGCCGATGATCGCGACGACGGGTAAAGCCATGGGAATTCCTGGGGTGCGGGGTTGCCGCCGAGTGTAGGGGGTAAGGGAGGTTGGGTCGAGAACCGATCCCGTTCGTCCTGCGTAGCCGTGGAGCTTGTCGAAGCGGCGTATCGAAGGACATGGTACTGCCACGTACTTCGATACGGGTCTTCGACTTCGCTCAGCCCCTACTCAGCACGAACGGTAGGTAGCGGGGCGATCCCCGCCTGCGCGGGGATAACGGGGAACGATGTTACTTCCAGGCAGTCAGTTCGCCTGCATCATCGAGCAGGTACAGCACGCCGTTCGCCACGATCGGCGACAGGGTGTAGCCGGCCTTCGACCGGGTATCCTGCGTCGTGGTGATGCTGCCATCGGCGGTCGACACCGATACCAGCTGCCCCTGCGTATTGGCGAGGAGCAGGCGGTTGCCGGCAAGGATCGGGCCGACCCAGCCGATCGGGTTCTTGCGCTTCTTCAGGTTGCGGAAGCCGGGCAGTTGCTGGACCCAGCGCAGCTTGCCGCTGCCGCGCGAGATGCACAGCAGGCGGGCATCGTCGGTGACGACGAAGATCCACTCACCCGCGACCCACGGCGTCGAAATACCGGCGAGATTCTGTTCCCACAGCCGCTGGCCCGACGTCAGTTCGAGCGCGACCATGCGTCCGCCCTGCCCGACCGCATAGACGCGGCCATTGTCGATGACCGGTTCGGCGTCGATATCGGCCAGCGCCGACACCGAGGTCGAGGCCGAGGTGCGCGACAGGCTGTCGCCCCATACCGACCGGCCGTTTTCATAGCGATAGGCGTTGAGTTCGCCCGACGAGAAGCCGGCGACGACGGTGCCCTGTGCCGAGGCCGGGGCAGCAACGCCGAACACGCCCTGCGATTCGAGGCTGCCCGACTGAGTCCAAACCACCTTGCCATCGGCCTGATCGAGCGCGAACAGCTGGTTGTCCTGGCTGACGACATAGACCTGGTTGTTGGCGACGGTCGGGGCGCCACGCAGCGGGCCGCCCGGCTTGGCGCGCCACACTTCCTTGCCGTCCGCCGTGTCGAACGCGACGACATCGCCAAGGCCATCGGTGGCGAAGGCGCGGTTGCCGTCGACCGACACGCCGCCACCGAAGCGCGCGCGCGGATTCTCGTCACCCTTGACGGTGCGCGCGGTCCACACGGTCGCACCGGTATCGGCCGCCATCGCGGTGACCATGCCGTTGACGTCGATCACATAGAGCCGGCCATCGGCGACGACCGGCGCGGCGGCGAGGCGGGTGCGGGTATTGCCGCCCGCGATCCGCGCCGACCAGAGCTGGCTGAGCGTATCGCCCAATGCGACATGGCCCATTGACTTGGACGGATTGCCGCCGGGCTGCGCCCAGTTGGCGTTGGTTTCGGGCAGCGGCAGCACGACCTGCAGATTGGCGAGCGCGGGATCGACCTCCGCCAGATTTTCCGAGGCGAGGATCGGCACACGCTGTCCAACGATCGGGGTGCGCGCTGGGCCCTTGCCCTTCAAGGCGCCGCAACCGCCCAGCAGCGCCAACGCCGCGACCGCCGCCGAGAGTTTGAGATGCGTCTTCATCGAAGGGGTTCCGGAAACTGGAGAGAGGTTATTGCGCGGCGGTCTGGTTGGCCGACGCGTCGACCGCATCGACGCCCAGCGACCCGGCCATCTGCACCGCGCGCGCGCGCAGCGATTGCGGCACGCCATCGGTCTGCGCGATCAGGGCGAAGGTCTGGCCCGCCTGTTGCAGCTTGTTCTGACGGAGATAGGCGACCGCGACCATCTCGCCGGCGCTGCCGAGCCACGGGCTGCCCTTGTCGGCCAATCCGCGCAGCCGGTCGATGACCTGTTGCGGTTGCAGGCTGTCATATTCGACCGCGGTCTGGCGGACGAGCGCCATGTCGCGGAACGGCTGCGCCAGCGATTCGTCGGCAGCGACCTTACCGAAGGCGGCGGCCGCGCCCTTCTGGTCGTTCTTCGACAGCAGCAGGTCGGCCTGCGTCAGCAGCGCGGTGGCGCGCACCGCGTCGCGATCGGACGTGGTCAGCTTCGCGACCTCGGCCGTGCCCTGCGCGACGCGGCCCTGCGCGATCTCGTCGAGCGCGGTCGCGAGTTGCTCGCCCTGCTCGGCGGCGAGGCTGGTCTGGTGATGCTGCCACCATGTCCAGCCGCCGAACGCCGCCAGCGCCAGCAGCACCGCGGCGATGATCCACAGGCCATAGCGGCGGCCGATCGCCGACATCTGCTCGCGACGCATTTCGTCATCGACTTCGCGGATGAAGGCATCGTTGTTCTGCGGGGTCAACGCCAAGGGAACAGCTCCAGGGGATGGGTCAAGCGCGCTCCTTTAGCCGAGCGTCGATGGAAACGAAAGCGAATGGTCGCGGGGCGGCATGCCGGGGCGGGACCATGGCAGATCGAGGCTGTTCGGAGGATGAACGGGGAAAGGACCGCTCCACCCCGTGGCGACTTCAGCCCTTGGGCGCGTACAGCTGGTCCGGTCCGGGAAAGGCGCGCGAACGGACGTCGGTGGCGTAGGTCTCGACCGCTGTCGAGATGCGCCCGGCGATGTCGTCGAACGTCTTCACGAAGCGCGGAGTGCGTTCGAAGAAACCGAGCATGTCCTCGGCGACCAGCACCTGCCCGTCGCACTGCGCTGACGCGCCGATGCCGATCGTCGGCACCGATATGCGACGGGTGATGTCGATCGCGATCGGTTCAACCACACCCTCGATCACCACGGCGAAGGCGCCGGCTTCGGCGACGGCGACGGCATCGGCGACGATCTTTTCCGCCTCCTCCGGACTACGGCCGCGTGCGCCATAGCCGCCGAGCTGGTTCACCGCCTGCGGCGTGAGGCCGACATGACCCATGACCGGAATCCCGCGCTGGGAGAGGAAGGCGACGGTCTCGGCCATCGCCGTACCGCCCTCCAGCTTGACCGCGGCGGCGCCGGTCGCCTTCAGCAGCATCGCCGCGCTTTCGAACGCCTGCTGCGGACTGGCTTCATAGCTGCCGAAGGGCAAATCGATCACGACCAGCGCATGATAGCTGCCCCGCACCACCGCCGCGCCATGTGCCGCCATCATGTCGAGCGTGACCGGCACGGTCGAAGGCAGGCCGTAGATAACCTGCCCGAGGCTGTCACCGACCAGCAGCATGTCGCACTGCGCGTCCATCAGCTGCGCCATGCGCACGGTGTAGGCGGTCAGCATCACCAATGGCGTCCTGCCCTTGGCGGTGCGGATGGCGGGGATGGTCAGCCGTTTCATCGGCGCCGGGGTCGGCGTCGCGCGGCTGGTGGCGGTGTCGATGGTGAAGGTCGTGGACATGGCCGTCCCCTAGCGGACCGCCGTCAGCTAAGCCACCCACGGGCATCGGCATGCCGCGCCACCGCGACCTCCAACAATGCGACGGCAAGGATCGCCAGCGGGAACGGCACGACCGTCGCCGCGCCCTTCACCGCGATCAGATCGGTCGCGGCGAACACCCAGCCGAACTGAAGGACGATCGCTACCAGCGACACGACGAACAGGATCGTGGCGAACCGCCGCCGCAGCAGCAGCGCGATCCCGCCGAGCAATCCGCCCCATGTCGCCAGTCCGTAGATCCAGACGAACCAGCCGGGCAGCGCGAGAAAATAGGCGCGGTCATAGTCCGGCATCGCGGCCAGTTGATCCGGCCCGGTCGCGACATGGGCATAGAAGGCAGCGACCCCGGCCGCGCCCCACAAGGAGAACAGCAAGGCCACCGCCCGGAACCAAAGCGGCGTCAACCGGAACATCGTGGCAGCCATGTCTCTCCTGCAACCGAATCGCTGCGGTATCGCCATTGGCCCCCGCACGGACGGATGATAGCGCAATCAGCCGGCGGTCGACAATCGTTTCGCGTACTGATCAGGCTTGAAACCGACCTCGATCCAGTCGCCCGCCACCAGCACTGGACGCCGGATCATCGACGGCTGGGCAAGCATCAGATCGATCGCACGCCCGGCATCGAGGTCGGCCTTAGCGGCGTCGGGTAGCTTTCGGAAGGTGGTGCCCGATCGGTTGAGCAGCGCCTCCCAGCCGAGCGCATCTACCCAGCCGGCAAGCGTCGCGCGGTCGATGCCGGCCTTCTTATAGTCGTGGAAGCGATAGGCGATGCCATGCTCGTCGAGCCAGACGCGCGCCTTCTTCATCGTGTCGCAATTCGGGATGCCGTATAGAGTCGGGGTCACGGGGAGCCTCTTCGAAGCATAGCACGGTGCAGGTAGATCGACGCTGGAACGATCACAATATCGGTGCGATCATCCTGTCATGCTGCACCATGTCTCGCTCGGAACCTCGGACCTCGACCGCACCCGCCGCTTCTACGATCCGGTCATGGCGGTGCTGGGGCTGCGGCGGACGCTCGATGTGGCGGAGGCGGTGGGCTATGGTGCGGGGATCACGGTGTTCAGCCTGAACCTGCCCGCCGATGGCCAGCCGGCGCGTGCGGGCTACGGCACGCATGTTGCGTTCGAGGTCGAACACCGCGCGGCGGTCGACCGGTTTTTCGCGGTCGCGCTGGCGCAGGGTGGCAGCGGCGACGGGCCGCCGGGGCTGCGGCCCGAATATGACGCGCATTATTACGCGGCGTTCGTTCGCGACCCCGACGGCAACAAGATCGAGGCGTTGACCTTCGCCGCCGGCTGAGCGCTACGCCGCCGCGCGCAGGTTGCGCGGCTGGTCCCAACCGGTCTCTTCCGCAACGCTGAAGCGCGCGACGTGATGGGTGAGCGCCTCGGCCTCGCTGGCGAGGCTGCGGGCGGCGGCGGTGGCTTCCTCGACCATCGCCGCATTCTGTTGTGTCACCGCGTCCATTTCGCCGACGGCGATGTTGACCTGTTGCAGCCCGGAGGATTGTTCGTCGGCGCCCCGCGCAATTGTCGCCACCAGATCGGCGATCTCGGCGATGCGCCCGACGATGCGTTCGAGCGCGCCGCCGGTCTCGCCGACCAGGTTGACGCCGATCTCGACCTGGCTGCCGCTGGCAAGGATGCGGGCCTTGACGTCGTTGGCGGCGTCGGCGGAGCGTTGCGCCAGCGCACGGACCTCGTTGGCGACGACGGCAAAGCCCTTGCCGGCGTCGCCGGCCCGTGCCGCCTCGACCCCGGCATTCAGCGCCAGCAAGTTCGTCTGGAACGCGATGCCGTCGATCACGGTGATGATCTCCGAAATCTCGTCCGAGGCGCGCTTGATGCCGCTCATCGCCGTCACCGCTTCTCGCACGATGCGCACGCCGTCCTCGGCATCGCCGCGCGTGGCGGTCATGGTGGTGTTCGCCTGTGCCGCGCCCGCAGCGGTGCGGCGCACGGTGGCAGTGATCTGGTCGAGCGCGGCGGCGGTCTCCTCTAGGCTCGCCGCCTGTTGCTCGGTACGGCGCGACAGGTCGTCGGACGCGGTGCTGATCTCGGTCGCGCCGGTGCGGATGCCGCCGGCCGAGCGCGTGACCGAGCGCATCGCATCGGCGACCGCCGCCATCGCCGAGTCGAAATCGCTGCCGATCTTGGCGAAGGCACCGGTCAGCCGACCGCCGATCCGCGTGTCGAGCCGTCCGCTCGCGAGCGAATCCAGTCCCGATCCGACCGTCGCGACGACCCGCTGCTGCTCGGCCTCGCGCTCGGCGGCGACGATCGCGGCACCGCGGAAGGTTTCGAGCGCGGCAGCCATCTCCCCCACCTCGTCGATGCGCTCACGACCCGGGATCGGGGTCGCGGTGTCGCCGCTGGCAAGGGCACGCATCCGTGCCGACAGCGCCTCGACCGGCTGCGAGATCGAGCGGCCGATGCGGTAGGCACAGAAGGCGACGATCAGCAGCACGACCAGCGCGAGCGCGCTTTGATACAGCGCCGCGCTCCACACCGCCGCATTGACGCGGTCGAGATACACGCCGGACCCGATCACCCAGCCCCATGGCGCGAAACCGGCGACATAGGACAGTTTCGGTTCGTCATGGCTCTTGTCCGGAGTCTTCCACAGATAGCGGACGAAGCCGGCGCCGTGCGTCTTCACGACCTGCGCCATTTCGACGAAATGCGCCTTGCCGGTGGCGTCGCGATTGTTGGTCAGATCGGTATTGTCGAGTTCGGGCTTGGTCGGGTGCATCAGCATCGTAGGATGCAGATCGTTGACCCAGAAATATTCCTTCCCTTCGTAGCGCATTTCCTTGAGCGTCGAGAGCGCGGCCCGCTGCGCGTCGGCCCGGCGCATCCGGCCGGCGACTTCCTCGCTGTGATAATGCGCCACGACCGATCGGGCGGTTTCGACCACCTGCCGGGTGTTGCGTTCGATATCGTCCTGCATGATCGCCGATGTGCGGAAAATGCTGATGCAGAGCAGCGCAATCAGTCCGAGCGCCGCAACGACGCCGATCAGGTTGATACGGCCACGGACCTTCAATGTCATGAAATCGCCCTTTCCTTTCATCGTGATGTGCGCGGAAATACTGAAAATCCCGTTTATTCCTTCGCCACTTCCGCCGATCGGTTCGGGTGCGACACGGAAATCGGCACCGTGCATCGCTTCCGGCCATTGACGCCCTCAGAACGTGCCGATAGTCTCTGCGAATGAGTATCAATAGCGAGGCTCTATGTACGACCTGATCGACCGGCCGATATCGATATTATCGCGCGGCGACCGTTTCCTGGTGGATGCGATCCGGCTGTGGGTGGCGGCGCGCTCCGCGTGCCAGAACCCGTCGGCGTTGCTGGCGGCGCGCTTCGCCCAGGCAGGCGCGCTCGACGCATTGTGCGATTTCGATGCGTGTATGACGCAATTGTCGGAACATGCCCGGGTGCCGATCCAGATCAATTGTAAATGCGGGCTTGTGACCGATGATGAATCGGTTCTCTTGACCTTGGCGCGCGATCTCGTAACGGGTCGCGATGCGAAGGCACGCACCACGCTTTCGCTGCTGGTCGCCGACGGGGCGATCGCACCAACCTTTTGCGCGCTGGCCCGGACGGCGGCGATGCTCGGCCAGATCGGGCTGCCACCGGGGACCAGCGTCAGGACGTAAGGATTATCGATGACCGACCGCACCGCCGTCGTCCACGGCCTCGAACCCACCAACGCGCTCAGCGTCGAGCGCGTGCGTTCGGTGCGTCACTGGAACGAACATCTCTTCAGCTTCACCATCACCCGCCCGCCGAGCTTCCGCTTTCGCTCGGGCGAATTCGTGATGATCGGCCTGCCCGGCGACAACGGCAAGCCGCTGTTGCGCGCCTATTCGATCGCCAGCCCGGCCTATGCCGAGGAACTGGAGTTCCTGTCGATCAAGGTGCAGGACGGGCCGCTGACCAGCAAGCTGCAACAGATTGTTCCCGGCGACGAAGTCTATCTGGGCAAGAAGCCGACCGGCACGCTGGTCACCGACGCGCTGAAGCCCGGCGAGCGGCTGTTCATGCTGTCGACCGGCACCGGCCTCGCGCCGTTCCTGTCGCTGATCCGCGATCCGGACGTGTATGAGATGTATTCGTCGATCGTCGTAGTCCATTCGGTACGCCGCGTGTCCGACCTCGCC
The DNA here is from genome assembly GCF_039615155.1 of Sphingomonas epibiotica. Classification (NCBI taxonomy): domain Bacteria; kingdom Pseudomonadati; phylum Pseudomonadota; class Alphaproteobacteria; order Sphingomonadales; family Sphingomonadaceae; genus Sphingomonas; species Sphingomonas epibiotica. The sequence goes on from NZ_JBDGHY010000004.1 coordinate 47,061, forward strand.
TTCCGCACCACGCTGGAGGCGAACCTTGCCGGCGATCCGCTGGTCGAGGATCAGGCGGCGCAGCAATTCACCTATGTGCCGACGGTGACGCGCGAGGAATTTCACACCACCGGCCGCATCGACGCGCTGGTCGAGAACGGCACGCTGTTCTCGGCACGCATCGGCGGCGCCCAAGCCTTCGACCCGGCGACTGACCGCATCATGCTGTGCGGGTCGACCGAGATGATCCGCGATTTCTCGGAATATCTCGAAGGACTGGGCTTCGAGGAAGGGTCGAACGCCAAGCCCGGCGATTATGTGATCGAGCGGGCGTTCGTGGGGTAATCAGCAAGTTGCCCTCTCACCCCGTTCGTCCTGAGTAGCCGTTGAGCTTGTCGAAACGGCGTATCGAAGGGCTGCCAGGGGTGCTTCGATACGAGTCTTCGACTACGCTCAGCCCGTACTCAGCATGAACAGTTCGTAGTTGGGAAAGCCACCGGTGAAAGAAGGGGGCGGCACCACCGCCCCCTTTTCGCGTCAGTAGCGGACCCGCACCGTGCCGAGCACCGTACGCGGCGCGATGAAATAGCCCTGATCGAAGTTGATCGCGCTCAATGCCTTCGCATCGTTGACGTTGCGGACATTTACGCCCAGCGACAGCCGCGGCGTCAGTTCGTAGCGCGCCATCAGGTCGACCGTCGCATAGCCGTCCTGCGTGATCCGCACCGGCTGTCCGGTGGTCGCGGTGACGCCGGGTTCGAGATACATGCGGCTCTGATACTGGCCCGACGCGCCGACCTTCAACGCCGGCAGCGTCGTCGGCGACCAGACGATGTTCAGCCGCGCGGTATTGCGCGGTACGAAGGTGCGGACCGCCGCGTCCCCCTCCCCGCGGATGCGCATGGTCGTGAAGCCACCGGTCGCCTGCAGCCCCGGCGCGACCTGTCCGCTGACCTCCAGTTCGATCCCCTGCGACTTGGCATCGACCCCGCGATACAGCGTCTGGCCGATCGTCGCATCGAAACCGGCGGCTTCGGCGGTGTTGTTCTGCCGCGCCTGGAACACGGCGATACTGGCGTTCAGGCGGCCATCATACCATTCGCCCTTCAGCCCCGCCTCCAGATTGTCGCCCTCGATCGGGTCGAGCAGGCGGCGGTTCGCATCGACCTGATCCTGCGGATTGAAGATCGTCGCAAAGCTCGCATAGGCGCTGATATTGCCGGTCAAATCATAGGTCGCGCCGACGAACGGCAGGAAGCGGGCGCGGTCGTAATCGGTCGGCGCACCATAGGACACGCCTTCGCTGAACGCTCGGGTGGCATTGCCGCCGACCATGACCTTCAGCGCATCCGTCGGGTTCAGGCGGACAAGGCCGTAGACCGTCTCGCGCCGGACATGGGTGTCGAGGCTGCGCGAAAATGCCGGGAAGTTCGGTTCGGGGAACGATCCGTCGAAGCCGCTGAACAACGGCAGCGAAATGCCGATCGTCGACACGTCATAGGCAGAATCCTGCGTATAGCGTTGCGCCGAGCGGTTGACGCCGAACATCACGTCGTGCGCGCGGCCGAACAGCGACACGGTACCACCGATATTGGCGTCGATCGTCAGATTGCGCGCGAACGAGCGGAACGCGCCGGGATAGCTGACGATGCCGAGGCCGGTCGCCCGGTCGGGCGCGCCGTTGCCGCCATCGGCATAGTTGTTGCCATAGACGTAGAACAGCTTGTCGTCTTCGTCGATCGCGCGGCGCTGCACGGTCAGCTTCGCGGTCCAGTTGCCGAAGCGGTGGGTCACGTCGCCGAAGATCTGGCGGTCGGTGACGTCGAAGCTCGACCAGTCGGGAGAACTGTTGGTCGAGCGTGCATAGTCGATGCGGCTGCCGTCGCTATAGTAGAGCGGCAGCGCGCCCCACATCGCCGCGCGGCTCTTGTGGTTCTGATGGCCATAGCCGGCACTGACGACGGTATCGGGGCCAAGGTCCGCCTCGACGATGCCATAGCCGGTCCAGCGCGTCAGGCCGTAGCGGTCGAGATAGCTGTCGGTGTTCAGATAGGAACCGACCGCGCGGGCGCGGACCGATCCGCTGCTGGTCAATGGGACGCTGACATCGCCGTCGAGACGGAGATTGTCGAACGAATCATATTGGGCGCTTGCCGATGCGGCGAGGTCGCGGGTCGGACGCTTGCGGATGAAGTTGATGACCGCCGACGGATTGCCGGTCGACGACAACAGCCCCGGCGCGCCGCGCACCACCTCGATCCGGTCGTACATCGCGGTATCGATCGACCCGTTCTGGATACCGAACGGGAATGGCAGGCCGACGCCGTCGATCTGGAAGGTCTGAATGTCGAAGCCGCGCGCGGAATAATAGAAGCGGTCGGTTTCCTGCGCCTGCACGTTCACGCCGGGCACGGTCGCCAGCAGCTGGTTGATGTCGTTGAGCTGGAAATCCTCGATCTGCGCGCGGGTCACGACGCTGATCGATTGCGGGGTTTCGCGCTGGCTGAGCGGGAGGCGCGTCGCGGTAGTCTGCGCCTTGACCGCATAGTCGTCGCTGCCCTCGGTCCGCGTGCCGGTGACAATAATATTGTCGCCACGCTGCGGATCCTCGGTCGGCGGTACCTCCGGGACGGCGGTGGCGGCGGCGAGGAGGATAGCGAAGGCGGACATGCGAAACGATTCCCTGACTGTTTCGCGCCGGGTACGCCGCCGTTACTGCTTTTGCAAGTGACTATCAGTAGCCTAGCATGTCATGGTACGGCGTTGGTCAGGAAGCGACCGAGCACGACGACATCCTGCCGCGTCAGCCCGATCGCGGCATAGAAGCCGAGCGCGGCAGCATTGTCGCTGCGGACCATCAACTGCACCTTGGGCGCGCCGGCATCGCGTAGCCAGTCCTCGGCAGCAGCGAACAATGCGCGCCCGATCCCCTGCCCCTGCAGATCGGGCGTGACCGCGAGATAATAGATCCAGCCGCGATGTCCGTCATGGCCGACCATGACGCTGCCGATCACGTCGCCATCGTCACGGGCCAGCAGCACGGTCGAGGTCGCGCCCGTCGATGCTCTTGCGAAATCGGCATGCGGGTCGTTCCACGGCCGGGTCAGCTCGCTACGCTGCCACAGCGCGACCACCGCCGCCGCATCGTCGGGCGTTGCCGGCGCGATCACCGGGCGATGCAGGTGCTGCCCGCCCACAGCGCGGTGACATTGTCCTTCGCGTCATAGATGCCGGACAGGCCGCCGCTGCTAAATTCGCGGCCTAGGCTGGTTTCCTCGACCGGCGCGTCGATCGAGGATTCGACGGTGGCGCGCTTGGCACCGATGCCGACCCCGCTCATCGTCGTGAGGCCACGACCGCGCGCCGACCAGCCGACGAAGCGCCCCTCCTGGACATAGACCGCGATCTTCGGATAGGTCGCGATATCGAGCGGGCCTTCGCCGCAATCCTTGTTTTGCGAACGTTCGGGCAGCGTCTGGGTCGCCGCTTCGACGACGCGCAGCACGATCTCGCTCGGGCTGCCGAAGGCGATCGACCGGCTGCTCGCGCCGGCGACGGTCTGGAGGCCATCGGGGGCGAGGTTCAGTGCGATCGCGTTGCGCGCCGCCGCCTCGGCACCGGCCGGCGCATCGCAACGGACGCGGCGGACCGGCCCGGCATCCCCGTTCATGTCAAGCGTCCCGCCCTCGCCCAGCGCAAGGCGATAGCGGCGCTGTTCGGTGATGCCGCCACGGTCGCCGACAACATCGACGTCGATCGCCCCGGCATCGGCGACAGTGATGCCGCGCACCGGCAGGTCGCGCTCGCCGACCCGCAGCGCGTTGGCCGTAACGATGAGCCGGTTCGCACCGGCCGGATCGGCGGCACAGGCGGCGCCGTCGCTGTCCCAGCTGCCCACGAAGCGCGTCGGGATCGCCGCCATCGTCTCGGGCGTGGGCGACGGGAAGGGCAGGATCGGATCGTCCTGCGACAGGTTGACCGACGCAGCGGGTTCGTCGGCCTGCCCGCATCCGGCCACCAATGCCAGCACTCCGATCGTCCACCGCCGCATCCACCGACTCCCGTTACCCGACAGTGCAGGACTGCCGGATTTCCCCCGAACGCGAAAGAGGTCAGTGCGGCAGCGGCGCCGCTCCGACCGCGACCACCGGAGCGCCGAGCGACGCGAAATAGGCCTTGGCCGGCAATTCGATCACCCTGATTCGGCCGGCATTGGCGCGTTCGAGCGACTGGGTGAAGGAGCGCGGCTTCTTCATTAGCTTCCGGTCCTCGACCACCGTCAGCCCCGATCGCCGCGCGGCCTCCGCAACGAAATGGACGCAGTTTCGGCGGTTGAGATTATAGTGCGAATCGCCCGCCTCGCCCCATTCGTCGATCAGCGATCGGACCGCGGCATATTGCGCATCGGTCAGCACGACCGAGAAATGGGCGTTGCTGCGGTCGATATAGGATGGCTTGGGCCGGTCGATCCGCCCGCCGACCGATCCGGTCAGCAAGGCGGGGGTGATCGCCTTTGCCGTGAAGCCATAGCTGCCGTCGACCGCCGGACCGCCGGCATCGGGGGTGCCCGAAAAGCTGAAAAAGGCGTGCGGGAAATTCTGTCCGAACTCCTGTGACCAGAAGGTGATCGTCACCGCCGCCTGTGCCGGCACCACCGCCTGCACCGCCAGCAGCAGCGCCGCAAGGACCCGCAGCACGGGCCGGAACCACCGATCGGTCGTCATGCCCCCTCCATAGCGAACGCGGCGCGCCGGCACCAGCCGACACGCCGCGTCCTTTCCGATCGATACCGTACGATCAGTCGGCGGTGCCGTCCCTCGCCAGCTTCGCTTCCTGCTCGGGATCATAGCCCGACGACGGCGCCGGGCCGTTATTGTGGACCGGCTGGGTCGAGGCGGGCGGGTCCGATGCATCCATCGATTCGTCGAGCCCGCGGTCGAGCCGCGCGTCGCTGTCGCCCGGATCGCTTTCCATCCGGCCGGCGATGCTGTGGTCGCCACCCGCATCGCCACGTCCCGGCGGGGTGTGCGCTTCGCTTTCATTGCCGTCCGGTGCGACCGACAGCGACGATAGCGCCTTTTCGTCGATTCCGGTGGTGTCGTTGGTCATGTCCCTCACTCCTTCACGCGCAAAAACGAAAGGATCGCGAAGGACGTTCCCCGGATATGAAAAGGCCCGACGGTTTCCTGCCGGGCCCTTCATGCCGTTGGCCGTGCAGCGATCAGTCGCGGTTGCCGAGGAACGACAGCAGGAACTGGAACATGTTCACGAAGTCGAGGTACAGCGACAGCGCACCCATGATGACTGCCTTGCCCGCAAAATCGGTACCCGCGACCTGGTAATACAGACCCTTGATCCGCTGCGTATCATAGGCCGTCAGGCCCGCAAACAGCAGCACGCCGATCGCGCTGATGACCATGCTCATCATGCCCGACTGGAAGAACAGGTTGAGCAGCGACGCCACGATCAGACCGACCAGACCCATGATCAGGAAGGTACCAAAACCGGTCAGGTCACGCTTCGTCGTATAGCCGTAGAGGCTGAGCGACAGGAACGCGGCCGTGGTCGCGAAGAAGGTCAGCGCGATCGACGATCCGGTGTAGCGCAGGAAGATCGTCGACATCGACAGACCCATGATCGCTGCGAACGCCCAGAACAGCCCCTGCGCCGCACCGGTCGACAGACGGTTGATGCCGAAGCTCAACACCATCACGAAGATTAGCGGCGAGAAGATGATCGCGTATTTCAGGATGCCCGGCTGATAGAAGACGGCCGCCGCCGGGGAGGTGTCGCCACCCCACGAAAACAACAGCGCGACGATGCCGGTCAACAGCACGCCGGAGGCCATGTAGTTGTACACCGAAAGCATGTAGGACCGCAGCCCTTCGTCGCGCGCCATGTCGCGGTCGCGCGTACGGGTAATCGGTGCGGCCGTCGTCCGGGGATCGGACCAGTTCGCCATTGTAAACTCCTCTTCCCGGCACTCATGCCGGATGATGGAAATATCGTCCGCCGCATCGGCGATTTCAAGCCAAACGCGGGGAGCAACATTTTGTTACGCTGCCGGGAGAATCCGCCATGCACCGTCTGTTTATCGCCCTTCGCCCACCCGTCGCGATGCGCGAGGCGCTGTTCGACGTGCAGGACGGCGTCGAGGGTGCACGGTGGCAGGATGACGAGCAACTGCACCTGACCCTGCGCTATGTCGGCGAGGTCGAACGGCCGGTAGCCGAGGATATTGCCGTGGTTCTGCAGGGGGTTCGCGCACCAGCGTTCGACCTCGCGCTATCGGGCGTCGGACAGTTCGATGCCGGCCGCCGTGGCCGCGCGCTCTGGGCCGGGGTGACGCCGCACGATGCGGTGGCGGCACTGCATCGCAAGGTCGATCATGCGCTGGTCCGGATCGGCCTCCCGCCCGAGGGACGCGCGTTCCTGCCGCACATCACCTTGGCAAGGCTGAACAAATCAAGCGGACCGACCGAAATGTTTTTGGCTGCCCATGCGGGACTTACCTCGTCGCCGATACGATTCGATCACTTCATTCTGTACGAGAGCCATGTCGGCCATGCCGGCGCATGGTACGAATCGGTGGCCCGCTATCCGTTCGATCCGCCGCCGGCAAGCACCTGACGCAACGTCCCGTCCGGGGACAGGTGCAAGCTGTCGTTTCGTTCATGAAACCGTCAGGCGGAGGGTGCGTTAAACCGGCCAGCAACGACATGGACGAAAGGAAATCCCCCATGCGCAATATCATGCTGGCGCTGGCCGCCGCATCGCTGATGGCCCCGGTCGGGGCGACCTGGACCAAGCACGGCATTTCGGTCGGCAAGAGCGAGGCGGAAGCGCAGCGTCGCTACAAATATCGCGAATGGCGCGGGCGTGATGGCCGTCGCTATTGCCGCAAGCCCAATGGCACGACCGGGCTGGTCGTCGGCGGCGTCGCCGGCGCGCTGGTCGGCCGCACGGTCGATACGCGGGGCGACCGTACGCTCGGCACGCTGCTCGGCGGCGCCGCCGGTGCGCTCGCCGGTCGCGAGATCGAACGCAGCGGACAGCGCGGCCGCTGCCGTTGAACCTTCGCGGGAGTGACGAATTCTGAAGGGCGGGTCCGGCAACGGGCCCGCCCTTTCTCCATCGCAAAGGTTTCCGCATGATCCGCAGTGCATCCGCTCGCTACGAAGGTCTCGGCAAGGACGGCAAAGGCCATGTCTCGACCCAGTCCGGCGTGCTCGACAATCAGCAATATGGCTTCAACACCCGGTTCGAGGACGGCAAGGGCACCAATCCCGAGGAACTGATCGCGGCCGCCCATGCCAGCTGCTTCACCATGGCGCTCAGCTTCGCCCTGGCCGGCGCCGGCTATAGTGACGGCACGCTGGAAACCACCGCGAAGGTCAGCCTCGACAAGGATGGCGACGGGTTCAAGGTGACGAAGTCGGCGCTGACGCTGACCGCCAACGTCCCCGGCATCGATGAGGCGAAGTTCGAGGAAATCGCCGCCGGTGCGAAGGCCGGCTGCCCGATTTCGAAGCTGCTGAATGCCGAGATCACGCTGGACCACACGTTGAACGCCTGATGCGGATCGGGCCGGGGCATGCCGCCCCGGCCCGTTTTCGCCGCAAAGCCTTCACCATTATCGGCTATCACGCCGTCCCATGCTCCGCGTCCTGACCCTTGCCACGCTGTTCCCCGACACCACCCGGCCGAATTTCGGGGTGTTCGTCGAACGGCAGACGCTGGGTCTGGCGGCGCTGGACGACGTGGCGGTACGCGTCGTCGCCCCGATCGGGCTGCCGCCCTTTCCGCTGTCACTCCATCCAAGCTATCGTCCGCTGGCGCGCCTGCCGCTCCACGAAGACTGGAAGGGTCTGAGCGTCGGTCGCCCGCACTTCGTCAACCTGCCCGCCACGCACGGCCGGTTTCATGCCGGCGCGCTGGTACGCTGCCTGACGCCGCATCTGGATGCCTTGCGCAAAACATTCCGGTTCGACGTCATCGACGCCGAATTCTTCTTCCCCGACGGGCCGGCGGCGGTGGCGCTGGGGCGGCGCTATGGCGTTCCGGTGTCGATCAAGGCGCGCGGGGCGGATATCCATCATTGGGGCCATGCGCCCGCGACCGCTGCACAGGTGCGTGTGGCGGGCCGCGACGCCGACGGCCTGCTGGCGGTGTCGCAGTCGATGGCCGCCGATATCGCCGCTGCCGGGATTGACCGCCCGGTCCGGGTGCACCGCACCGGTATCGACCGCAGCCGGTTCGGCACCGTCGACCGGACCGACGCGAAGGCACGGTTGGGCGTGGCAGGTCCGCTGGTCATGTCACTCGGCGCGCTGATCGCGCGGAAGGGACACCGCATCGTGCTGGAAGCGGTCGCCGCCCTGCCCGGCGTGACGTTATGGATCGTCGGCGGCGGACCGGATCAGGCGGCGCTGGCGGGGCGGATCGCGGAGCTGGGGGTTGGCGACCGGATCAGGCTATGCGGGGCGCTGCCGCATGACAGCCTGCCCGATGTGCTGGCGGCAGCGGACGTGATGGCGCTGGCATCGTCGTCGGAGGGGCTGGCCAATGCATGGGTCGAGGCATTGGCGAGCGGGACGCCGATCGTCATTCCCGACGCCGGGGCCGCGCGCGAAGTCGTAACCTGCCCCGCCGCCGGCCGGATCGTCGCGCGCGACGCGGCGGCGTTCGCGCAGGGGATTGCGGCAGTGCTGTCGCAGCCAAGCGATCCGGCCGCGACGCGGGCGACGGTCGATGCCTATAGCTGGGAACGCAATGCGCTGGAGCTACGCGACCACCTGACCGCGCTGGTCGCTCAGAAGGGGTAGAAGGCGGCGACGATCCGTCGCCCTTCGTCGCGTAGCACGCCCCAGGCGCGTGCCGCCGCGCGGCTGTCCATCGCCTCGATTCCCAGCCCCCGCGCATCGAGCGCACGGACCAGCGCGCGCGGCGGCTGGCGCAGCGTCGCCCCGGTGCCGAGCAACAGGAACTCCGGGGCCGGGTCGATGCCCAGCACCGCTGCCAGCGCATCGGCATCGAGCGCCTCGAAGGCGGGCGGTTCCCACACGTCGGCGCGCTGCGGCGTCATCAGCAGCGCCGGATAGATGCCGTCATCGACCCGGAACCCGCCGGCCGTCATGCCCGATACGAGCGGGCCGTCGCCCCGGCGGGTCCGGTCGAGCTTCACCGCGCGCCCTTTTGCGGGACCGGCTCCTTGACCGTCCCTTCACCCACCGGCGCACCGGGCTTCAGCCCCAGCGTGATGAGCAGCGACGACGACACATAGATCGACGAATAGGTACCGACGATCACGCCGAGGATCATCGCCGCAGTGAAGCCGCGCAGCACATGGCCGCCGAACACGATCAGCGCGGTCAGCGCCAGCAGGATGGTCAGCGAGGTCATGACGGTGCGCGGCAGCGTTTCGTTGACCGACAGATCGATCAGCTCACGCATCTCCATCTTGCGGTACTTGCGCATGTTTTCGCGGATACGGTCGTCGATCACCATCTTGTCGTTGATCGAATAGCCGATGATGGTCAGCACCGCCGCGACGATGGTCAGGTCGAATGCGAACTGTTCACGAAACAGCGCGAAGAAGCCGAGCGTCATCAGCACGTCGTGGATGATCGCGACCGCGGTCGACACGCCGAATTGCCATTCGTAGCGGAACCACGAGAAGATCGCGATGCCGACGATCGCCAGCAACACCGCGAGCACGCCGTTGGTCACCAGCTCTTCGGACACCTTACCCGACACGGTCGAATAATTGCTGAAGGTCGCGCCGGGAAACTCGTTGGCCAGCGCGGTCTTGACGCGCTCGACCAGCCGATCCGTGGCGCCGGCATCGCCCTCGGGCACCGGCAGACGGATCGACACCAGAGTCGGGTCGCCAAACTGCTGGATCGCGGGTTCGCCCACACCCAGCCGTTCGATCGTCGCGCGGACGCGGTCGATCGCCGGCGGGGTAGCGAACTTCTCTTCGATCGCGACGCCGCCCATGAAGTCGACGCCGAAATTGAGGCCACGGACGAACACCAGCCCGACCGCCAGGATGCTGAGGATCAGCGTGACGGTGAACGCGACCTTTCGCAGCGCGACGAAGCGGATATTGGTGTTGTCGGGGACCAGCTTGATGAGACGCATGACGGCCGGGCCTTAGATATGGATGTCGGTCGGACGGTTGCGGCGCATCCATCCGGCGACCAGCATCCGCGTGAAGGTGACGGCGGTGAACACCGAGCTGGCGATGCCGAGCAGCAGCACGACCGCGAAGCCGCGGATCGGGCCGGAACCGAGGATCAGCATGATCCCGCCGGCGATCGCGTGGGTCACGTTCGCCTCGAAGATCGTACGGCTCGCTTCCTTATAGCCCAGTTCGAGCGACTGGAGCACCGATCGCCCACGCCGCCGCTCTTCGCGGATGCGCTCGTTGATCAGCACGTTCGCGTCGACCGCGGTACCGATGGTCAGCACGAAGCCGGCGATACCCGGCAGCGTCAGCGTCGCTTTCAGGAACGCCATCACTGCGAGGATCATCAGGATGTTCAGCACCACGGCGATCGTCGAATAGATGCCGAAGCGGCCATAGGTCATGACCATGAACGCGATGACCGCCACCGTGGCGATGATCGCGGCGGTGACGCCCGCCTTGATCGAATCGGCGCCCAGTTCGGGGCTGACGGTGCTTTCCTGCACGACGGTCAGGTCGACCGGCAGCTTGCCCGAGCGCAGCGCGATCGAAAGCTGGTTGGCGCTGTCTACGGTAAAGCCACCGCTGATCGTCGCGCTGCCGCCAAGGATCGGTTCGTTGATGTTAGGCGCGGAAATGACCGAATTATCGACGATGATCGCGAACGGCTTGCCGGTATTTTCCTGCGTCACCTTCGCAAAGCGGCGACCGCCTTCCGAATTGAAGTTGATCGTAACGTTGGGCTGACCATTCTGGTCATAGGTCTGACGCGCATCGGCGAGCTGATCGCCCGAGATGATCGTCGAACGCTTGACCGCGATCGGTGCGCCCTGCGCCGGATAAGGCAAGATCTGGCTGCCGGCCGGCGCCTGTCCGCGCGCGACGGCGGCGGGATCGGCGGTCAGGTCGACCAGCTTGAATTCGAGCCGCGCGGTCTTGCCGAGCAGGTCCTTCAGCGCCTTCGGATCGGAAAGCCCCGGCACCTGCACGACGATGCGGTTGGTGCCCTGCTGGATGATCGTCGGTTCGCGGGTACCCAGTTCGTCGATGCGGCGGCGCACGACCTCGGTCGCGTCCTTCATCGCATTTTCGACGGTCAGGCGCAGGCCGGCCTGGGTCGGGGTCAGGACGAAGCGCGTGGTATCGCGCACTTCGATATCCCATTCGCGCTGGCCGGTCATGCCAGCACCGCCGCCGGTCAGGCTCAGCAGCTTCTCGCGCGCGGCATCGACCTGCGTCGCGTCGCGGACCATGAAGCTGATCTGTCCGCCCCGCGTCGAGATATCGCCGATGGCGACGCGTGGGCTACGGCGCATCTCGGTCGCGATCCGTTCGCGCATCGCCTCGATCTGGGTCGCGGCGACGTCTTCGGTCTTGGCTTCGAGCAGAATGTAGCTGCCGCCGGCAAGGTCGAGGCCGAGATTGATCGTCTGCGACGCATACCACGCCGGCAGCTTCGCCCGCATGGCTTCGGGCAGCAGGCTCGGCACCGCGAACAGCGACAACAGGATCACGGATGCCCAGATGGCGATCCGTTTCCAGCGCGGAAAGTCGAGCATCAGTCGTTCGCGGGCTTGGCGCCGGCGGGCGGCGTGACCTCGGCGATGGTCGCCTTGACCACGCGGACGCGGGTGTTGGCGGCGATCTCGACCTCGACGAAGGTCTCCTCGACCTTGGTCACCTTGCCGATGATGCCGCCGGCGGTGACGACCTGGTCGCCGCGCTTCACTGCAGCGATCGACGCCTGCAGCGTCTTCATCCGCTTCGACTGCGGACGGATCAGCAGGAAGTAGAAGGCGACGAAGATCAGCAGCAGCGGCGCGATGCCGATCAGCGTGCCGAGGAAACCACCCGATGCCGCGGGCGCGGCAGCGGACTGGGCAAAAGCGGAAGGTACGAGCATTGCTGGCCTGAATGTCCGAGATAGCGGACGCCGCGAACACGGCATCCTGTCAATTGCGGGCAGCTATCATCTGCACGGGTCGCACGCAACATTTGCCCGCTTGCACGCTTCGGGCTTGCATGGGCCGGAAACCCGGCCTAAAGGCACGCCCTCTCTGATCGGGGCGTAGCGCAGCCTGGTAGCGCATCACACTGGGGGTGTGGGGGTCGCAGGTTCGAATCCTGTCGCCCCGACCAGAGAGTTAAGGCGAATCATTCGCCCTTCCCCTATTTCGCCGGCACCTTTACCCGCAGCACCGCGTCGGGTGCGTCGTGCAGCCGCACGTACAGCATGTCCTGCGTCGCAGGCACGTCGACCAATCCGCCGACGAATCCGGCGGGCAGCGGCGTGGCATCCTTCATGTCCGGGGTCGTGCCGATCGCGGCGACGACGAACAGGTCGCGACCGCTGACCGTACAGCGTTCGCGACACGCGACTCCGCTCAGCAGCGGCAGGCGGACCAGCGACGCGAGCGACTGCCACGCGCCCGCCGCCCCGCCGCGCCACGGACGGAAGCGCAAGGCGCCGGCCGCCGCCGTTCCGAACACCGATTGCGGTGCGATGGTCGTCACCGCAATATCGCCGCCGACCCGCTGCACCGCGCCCGACGCGATGGTCAGCCGCTTGGTCGCGTCGCCATTCGCGATCTCGATCCCGTCCTCACCGCTGCCCAGGCCCCCGGCGATCCGCGTCGAGAAGGTCAGCGTCGCCCCGGTCGGCACCAGCCCATCGGGCAGTTCGATCGGTAGCGCACCGGCCGGCGTTTCATAGGCGACTCGCCGGTCGAGCAACGTCGCGACCGGCCGGGCCGGGGCGACCGTCGCCGCCACCGTCGCCGTCCGCCCGTCACGAAGCTGCACCGTCGCGCTGTCTCCCACTTCGGTCAGTGGCTGTTCGGCGGTCAGCGTCAGGCGATCCCCCTCCCCGACGCGCATCAGCGTACCCGCCACGAAGCGCGTCGCGCCCAGCGTCAGCCCCGCCACCTGATCGAGCCGGGCGCCCTCCAGCACGCCCTCCCGGTCGCCGGCATGGATGGCGAAACGATCGAGCCGGCTCGGTTCGGCACGCCCGGTCAGCGCGATCTGATCGGGGGCGACCGCACCGAAACGGACGACGGTCAGCGCCAGCGCGCCGGGCCGCGTCTTGGCAAGCGGCAACGTCACGTCGAGCGCATCCGGCGCGGCCGACTTCCAGGTCAGCGACCGGCTGAGGCCCGCCGAATCGCGCAGCGTCAGCCCGGCGACGCACGCCGCCGCCCCGCCGCGCAGGGTCAGCGGATGGTCGCGCCCGACGATCACCGTCGCATCGGGCTGCGCCGTCCATGCACCCGGCCCGTCGAGTTGCGCCGGCACGCGCGGGCCGCTGAACGCATCGAAGCCCCAGCGTCCCTGCACCACCGCTTCGCTCACCGGACCCGCCGCCTGTGCCGCACCGGTCGCCAGCACCAGCCCGCCGCGCTCGGCATCGGGGGTCAGCGGCAGCGTCGCCACCTTCCCATCGGCGCCGGTCACACGCAGCACCAGATCGCGCGCATAATCGGTCGCGAACAGCAGCGACGCATCGTCGATCGGCAGTACGAGGTCGGGCTTGGCAAGGCACAACGCGCCGGGCGCTGCCGACCGCCACAAAGGCGGCGGCGCGTCGCCGATCGGCGGCAACGGCGCGACCAGCACCGATCGCGGATTCTGAAACGACGGCGCGCTGTTCAACTGCAGGTGGATCGCCTGCCCCTGCCCCAAGGCGAGCGCCGGAAGATATTGATATTGCGCGCTACGAAACGCCCCGAACAGCCGCGCCAGATCGCGCGCAAGGCCGATATAGGGGCTGTAATAGCCCGCCCCGCCCTCGCGCGTCGCCGCCACCCGGTAGGCGAGGTCGACCGGGGCACCGGTCAGCGTCTCGGTCAGCGTCGCGCCGCGCTGCGCCTGCAACACCAGCGAGTCGCGCTGCTGGGTCAGGCATGCCGCCTGCAACGCGCGCTGTCGCAACAGGCAATCGGCGTTGAGCTTGATCCTGAGCGCATCGGCCAGCACCGGCGCGGCGGTGGCGAGACGCTCGGGCGCACGCTCGCCGATCCGGCCGATAGCGCCGACGAACGCATCGAGCCGCTGCCGGTCGAGCGATGCCTGATACAGATCCTGCGCCGCGCGGACGAACACGCCCGGCCGGCCTCGCACCGCGCCACGCACCGCCGAAAAGCCGCCACCGGCTTCGGGGGCGAGGAACAGCAGCACCTGCTCGGCGCCCTCGGGCACCTTCACGCTCAGGACGTTCTTTTTCTTGTTCCACGTCTCGACCGAGAAGAACCAGTCCTTGGGCGGCGGATTGGTCGCCCCGCGCAGAAAGGCGACGACCAACAGATAGCGCGCCGCCTGATCGTCGGGCAGCAGCGCCTTCGCGGTCAGCGTGTCGCCACCGCGCAACGCCGGCACCGCCGCGACCGGCAGTTCGACCTCGCCGCGCTTCACCATGACCGACACGTCGGGGCCGGCCAGATCGAAGCCGTTTTGCTGGGCCTGCGCGGCATTGGCGAACAGCGCCGAGAGCGCGGCGAGCAACAGGAGAACGCGAACCATGCGCGCCGCTATAGCGGACGCCTTATGGCGCGACCAAGGCAGCATCGCGCAGGCCGCGCCACACATGGATCGCCTGCACCGTCTCCGCGACGTCGTGCACCCGCACGATTTGCGCGCCACGCTCGACCCCGGCCAGCGCCAGCGCAACCGATCCGCCTAGCCGCTGGTCGGCCGGTGCCTCGTCCGACAGCGCGCCGATGATCCGCTTGCGGCTGGCCCCCAACAGCACCGGACAGCCAAGGCCGTGGAACAGCGCCAGCCCGTTCACCAGTGCCAGATTGTCCGACAGCGCCTTGCCGAAGCCGATGCCCGGATCGACCACGATCTTCGCGCGATCGACCCCGGCGGCGACCACCGCCTCGACCCGTGCCTCCAGCCAGTCGAACACGTCGAGCAACGGGTCGCGATAGCCGTTCCCACCATGCGGCCCCTGCTTCGGGGCGGGCGAGTGCATCAGTACCACCGGGCAGCCGCTTGCGACCACGACGTCCAGCGCGCGCGGATCATAAGCCAGCGCGGCGACGTCGTTGATTAGATGCGCGCCCGCCGCCAGCGTCGCTTCCATCACCGCCGCCTTGCGCGTATCGACCGAGATCGCGACGCCCGCCGCCGCCAACCCCTCGACGACCGGCACGACACGGGCGATCTCGTCGCCTTCCCACACCGTCGCCGCGCCGGGCTTGGTCGATTCGCCGCCTAGGTCGATCAGCGCCGCGCCCGCCGCCGCCATCGCCACCCCGACCGCCGCCGCGCCCGCCGGATCGTCGACATGCCGCCCGCCGTCCGAGAAACTGTCGGGCGTGACGTTGAGTATCCCCATCACCAACGGCTGATCGAAGCGTACCACCCGCTCGCCAAGCGTCAGCGGCGCGCGCGGCGTCGTGATCCGCCGAAGCAACCGCCGCGCGCGCTCGGCCTTCTCCGCTGGCAGGCCCGCCGCCCACGCATCGAAGCCGTCGACCGGCACGATCGTGCGCGCGCCACCGCGTTCGCGTACCTCATAGGCCGCGAACCACAGCATCCCGCCCGCCAGTCGCGCCACGCTGCCATCGGGCAACCCGACCGGCGTGTCGATGAAGCGGACCGGCCGCAGATACATCAGGGCTGGGTCGCGAGCAGCCATTGCTGGCGCAGCGCATCGACCGGGGTCAGCCCGTTCGGCCCCTCGCTATGCCAGAAGGTCCAGCCATTGCACGACGGCGCATTCTGCAACGTCGAGCCGAGCTTGTGGATCGACCCCGCCGCCCCGCAGTCGGACAGCAACGATCCATCGGCCAGCACCGTCGCGCGGAACCGGCGCTTGGCATCCATCACCACCGATCCCGCGGGCAGCATCCCGTTTTCGACCAGCACGCCGAACGCCACGCGCGGCGGCTTGGTCGGCGCGCGCATCGCCCGGATCGCCGATTCGTCGAGCGGCAGCGCCGCCTCGATCCGCGCCGTCGCCGCCTCGACATAGGTCGCGTCGCGCTCGATACCGATGAAGTGCCGCCCCAGCCGCTTGGCGACCGCCCCGGTCGTACCGGTGCCAAAGAACGGGTCGAGCACGACGTCGCCCGGATTGGTCGATGCCAGCAGCACGCGATACAGCAGCGCCTCGGGCTTCTGCGTCGGATGGACCTTCGTCCCGTCCTTGCGCAGCCGCTCCGGCCCGCCGCAGATCGGGAATTCCCAGTCCGACCGCATCTGCAGTTCGTCGTTCAGCGTCTTCATCTGGCGATAGTTGAAAGTGTAGCGCGCCTTCTCGCCCATCGATGCCCAGATCATCGTCTCATGCGCATTGGTAAAGCGCGTGCCCTTGAAATTGGGCATCGGGTTCGACTTGCGCCACACGATGTCGTTCAGGATCCAGAAGCCCTGATCCTGCACGATCGACCCGACGCGGTAGATATTATGATAGCTGCCGATGACCCAGATCGTGCCATTAGGCTTCAGGATGCGGCGCGCCTCGGCCAGCCAGTCGCGCGTGAACTTGTCGTACGCGGCGAAGCTGTCGAACTTGTCCCAATCGTCGTCGACCGCATCGACCTGACTGCCATCGGGCCGCAGCAGGTCGCCGCCCAGTTGCAGGTTGTAGGGCGGATCGGCGAAGATGCAGTCGATCGACTTGGCCGGCAGCGAGCGCATCGCGTCGATGCAATCGTCCATCAGGATTCGGTCTAGCGGCAGCGTCACCGTCTTGGGCGCCTTTGCCCGGATTTTCGTCGCTACCATCGTCGCCAGTCCCCCTTGAATCGGCTCCATTTCGGGGAATCGGCGAGTCGCGGTCAAGCGGAAATGCTTGACTCTCGTGGTTTGGTGGATTCGTTCCGGCGACGAATCGAGTCGCCGAGGGCAGATATTGAGTCTGTCGAACGCACCCGGACTCAACATCTGGTAGCCATCGGTTCGTCGCAAATCCTCCCCGGCACGGGGAGGGGGACCGCCGCGAAGCGGTGGTGGAGGGGGATCGCGGCATACGGAGCCGTTGCGTTGCGCCGACAGCCCCCTCCACCAGCTTCGCTGGTCCCCCTCCCCGTGCCGGGGAGGATTTAGAGAGGCATGCACACCTGCGCGACCGGTGCGAAACTCCGCCGATGCAGCGGGGTCGGCCCGAGCGTCCGCAGCGCATCCAGATGCACCTTCGCGCCATAGCCCTTGTTCGACGCCCAGCCATAGCCGGGATGCAGCGCATCGGCTTCGACCATCATCGCGTCGCGCGTCTGCTTGGCGACGATCGACGCTGCGGCGATCGACAGGCTGATCGCGTCGCCGCCGATCACTGCGATGCTGGGATGGCCCCAGTGGGGGCAGCGATTGCCGTCGACCAGCACCATGCCGCACGCCATGCCCAGCGCATCGACCGCGCGTTCCATCGCCAGCATCGTCGCCCACAGGATGTTCAACCGGTCGATTTCCTCGACGCTCGCGATACCGACGCCGACCGTCGCGCAATCGAGCAGTCGCGCGTGCAGTTCGGCGCGACGCTTCGCACTCAACTGCTTCGAATCGTTGAGGCCATCCGGGATGCAATCGCGGTCCAGCACTACCGCCGCCGCGACGACCGGCCCGGCGAGCGGCCCGCGTCCGGCTTCGTCCACCCCCGCCACCGGCCCGACATGGCGCGCCTCGTGGCTCCAGTCAGGCATCGGCGATACGCCACGGCGGATAGCGCCGCATCTCGCCCGCCTGATACAGGCAGACCTCGTTACCCGCCGGATCGAACAACCGCGCCTCGCGCCAGCCCCAGGGGCGGTCGATCGGTTCCTGTGCGAAGGAAACGCCCTGCCCCTTCAGATAGGGCACGATCACGTCGAGGTCGCCGACTTCGAAATAGACCGCCGGCACCTTGCGTTCCTCGGTCATCTCGATCGAGAAGGTCGCCCCGCCCTCGGTCTCGAACCGGGCATAGCGGCGGCTGGAGCGGACGATCGGTTTCAGGCCGAGCAAGCGATAGAAATGCTCGCTGGCCGGCACGTCGTTGGCGGGCACCGTCACCTGATTGAGCATCGGCGACCAGCGCGACTGGTTGAGGTCGAGCCGCACGCCCTGCTGCGCCATCGGCCCGGCGCCGCGCCCCAGTTCGTCGGCGCCCTGCATCGCGATCCGCACGAAGCTGCGCGCGCGGCCGATCGCCTCGGCCAGCGTCCATTCCTTCGCCAGTTCGCAGGCGATGGCGGTCGACAAAGTGCAGCCGGTGCCGTGCGTCGCCATGCCGTCGACGCGGGGCGCCGACCATTCGACCAGCGGCGCGGCGCCGGGTTTGCGTTGGTGCAGGCGGTCGATCACCACCTCACCCTCGCCATGCCCGCCCTTTTCGAGCAGCGCGCAGCCATGATCCAGCACCGCATCGGCCCCGCCCAGTGCCGCCAGCTCAGGCAGGTTGGGCGTGGCGACCGTCGCCACCGCCATCAGCCGTTCGAACGCGGCGACCGTCGCCTCGTCGGCCAGCCTTGCGCCGCTGGTCGCGATCATGACGGGGTCGAACACGACCGGAATGCCGCGCAACTCGCCCAACCGGTCGGCTAGGGCATGCGCGGTGCGGGCCGATCCGATCATGCCGATCTTGACCGCGTCGACGCCGATGTCGCGGACCACCGCGTCGATCTGCGCCATGACCATGTCGGTCGGGACCGGGTGGACGGCATCGACGCCCAGCGTGTTCTGCGCGGTGATCGCGGTGATCGCGGTCATGGCGTGACAGCCGAGCATCGTCGCGGTCTTGATATCCGCCTGGATACCGGCGCCCCCGCCGGAGTCGGAACCGGCGACGATCAGGATGCGGGGTGTGGTCATGTGGGTGGCGTTAGCACCCCAGGCGCTACGATCAAGCTCCTCCCCGCCTCCGGGGAGGGGGATCGTCCGCGCAGCGGATGGTGGAGGGGGATCGCCCCGCAAAGCAACGGCTCCGTATGCGGATATCCCCCTCCACCAGCTTCGCTGGTCCCCCTCCCCGTACCGGAGAGGATTTACTTGCGGCGAGTCGGTCGATCGACCAGCTCGCCCCGACAATTCGGGCAAACCTCGTCGAGTTCATCCGCGCAATCCGCGCAAAAGGTGCATTCGTGCGAACAGATGAACGCGCCATGCGCCGCCGCCGGCAGCGATGCATCGCAGCGTTCGCACTTGGGCTTCATTTCCAGCATCAGGCCGCCGCCTGCCGCACCGCGTCGCAGATGCGGTCGACGACCTGCTCGACCTGGCCCCGGTCGTCGCCCTCGGCCATCACCCGGATCACCGGCTCGGTCCCCGATGCGCGGAGAACCAGCCGCCCGCGTCCCGCAAGTTCCGCCTCGACGCCCGCCACCACGTCCTTGACCCGCGGATCGTCGAGCGGCTTGCCGCCGGCGAAGCGGACATTCTTCAGCAACTGCGGCAACGGGTCGAAGCGGTGAAGCACCTCGCTCGCCGGCGCGCCCGCGCGCTGCACTTCGGCCAGCACCTGCAACGCCGCGACCAGCCCGTCGCCGGTCGTCGCATAGTCGGACAGGATGATATGCCCCGACTGCTCGCCGCCGACATTATAGCCCGACGAGCGCATCTTTTCGAGGACGTGCCGATCGCCGACCGCAGTGCGCACCAGCCCCAGCCCCTGCGCCGACAGATGGCGTTCGAGGCCGAGGTTCGACATGACCGTCGCGACCAGCCCGCCGCCCTTCAACCGGCCGGCCCGCGCCCAGCTCGCCGCGATGGTCGCCATCAACTGATCGCCATCGATCACCCGCCCCGCTTCATCGACAACGATAAGACGGTCGGCATCCCCGTCCAGCGCAATGCCGATCTGCGCGCCCGATGCCACCACCGTTTCCGAAAGGAGTTGCGGCGCGGTCGATCCGACGCGGTCGTTGATATTCTTGCCATCGGGGGTCACGCCGATCGCGATCACCTCCGCCCCCAATTCCCACAGGGCGGCCGGCGCGACGTTATAGGCGGCACCATTGGCGCAATCGAGCACCAGCTTCATCCCGTCGAGCCGCAGATTTTCGGGGAAGGTCGCCTTGGCGAAGTGGATATAGCGGCCGCGCGCGTCCTCGATCCGCTTGGCGCGGCCGATATCGCCCGGTGCCGACAGCTCGATCTCGTCGCTGTCGATCAACGCCTCGATCGCCAGTTCGTCGGCATCGGACAGCTTGTACCCGTCCGGCCCGAACAGCTTGATGCCATTGTCGTGGAACGGATTATGGCTGGCGGAGATCATCACGCCCATATCGGCGCGCATCGAATGCGTCAGCATCGCCACTGCCGGCGTCGGCATCGGCCCGACCAATACCACGTCCATCCCGACCGAGGTGAACCCCGCGACCATCGCATTTTCGAGCATGTAACCCGACAGCCGGGTGTCCTTGCCGATCACCACGCGGTGGCGATGATCGCCGCGCCGGAAATGCGCGCCCGCCGCCATGCCGATCCGCATCGCCATCTCGGCGGTCATCGGCTTGCTGTTGGTCAGCCCGCGTATACCATCGGTACCGAAATATTTCCTTGCCATCGTGCCATACGCCTTCAGGTTGAGCCTTTGCGTGGCGCGGCTATTACCGCCACTTTGTAAAAAGGGCGAGCATGTCGCAAGCGACACGAATATTGGCGGGATTGGGTGCAGGGCTGGCGCTGGGCATCGGGCTGGCCGCGCAATCACCCGACACCGCATTGTCGGGCATCGCCATCGCCGAACCGATCGGCACCGCATGGCTGAACGCGCTGCGCATGACGATCGTACCGCTGGTGGTGGCGCTGCTGATCACCGGCATCGCGCAGACGGCGGAGGCGGCCCGGGCCGGGAGGATCGCGACACGTTCGCTGTTGCTGTTCATCGTCATCCTGTGGACGTCCTCGGCACTCGGCGCGCTGGTCACGTTGTCGCTGCTCGATCTCTTTCCGCTGGGCGACACCGCGGCACAGGCACTGCGCTTGACGTTCGGCACCGCCGCCCCGGCCGCTAAAGTCCCGCCCTTCACCGATTTCCTCGTCGCGATCGTGCCGACCAATCCGGTATCGGCGGCGGCCAACGACCAGTTTTTGCCGCTGATCCTGTTCACTTTGGTGTTCGGCTTCGCGATGACGCGCCTGCCGCAGGACAATCGCCACATATTGGTGCGGCTGTTTCAGGCGATCGCCGACACGATGCTGATCGTCATCAACTGGGTGTTGTGGCTGGGGCCGATCGGCGTGTTCGCACTCGGCTATGTCGTCGGCGCGCGCGCCGGGACCGCTGCGTTCGGGGCGCTGGTCCATTATGTGTTGGTGCTGATGACGGTCGGCCTGACCATCTGGCTGCTCGCCTATCCGCTCGCGCGGTTCGGCGGGCGCGTGTCGATCGCGCGCTTCCTGAAAGGGACGGCGCCGGCACAGGCAGTCGCGATCTCGACGCAGAGTTCGCTTGCCTCGCTGCCGGCGATGCTGAAGGGGTCGGGCGACCTCGGCGTGCCGGTCGCGACCTCGGGCGTGGTGCTGCCGATGGCGGTGGCGCTGTTCCGCGCGACCGGGCCAGCGATGAATCTGGGCGTCGCACTGTATGTCGCGCATGTGTTCGGCGTGCCGCTGGGCGCCGGGCAGATCGCGGCGGGGATCGCGGCGGGCGCGATCACGACGATGGGCGCGGCGAGCCTGCCCGGGCAGATCAGCTTCGTATCTTCGATCGCGCCGATCGCGGTGGCGATGGGCGTGCCGGTCGAGCCGCTCGCCCTGCTGGTCGCGGTCGAGACGCTGCCCGATATCGTCAGGACGCTCGGCAATGTGACGATGAACGTCGCCGTCACGACGGTGATCGGCGAGCGGGTCGGCGGGGAACGGGTGACGGAAGCGGACGTGATATTGGCGGAGGGCTAAAAATCCTCCCCGCTCCGCGGAGAGGATTTGGCGTTCCGCTCGCGACAGCGAGCCGGAACGCCCCACCACTGCCCTACTTCATCAGCACCAGTTCTTCGGCCATGGTCGGGTGCAGCGCCACCGTCTGGTCGAACTGCTCCTTGGTCAGCCCGGCCTTCACCGCGATCGCCGCCGCCTGCAAAATCTCCGGCGCATCGGGCCCGATCATGTGCAGGCCGACGATCCGCCCGGTCACATCGTCGCAGATCATCTTGTACAGCGCGCGTTCGTTGCGCCCGGCCAGCACGTTCTTCATCGGGCGGAAATCGGACAGATAGACCTTCACCGATCCCAGCTTCGACTTGGCCTCGCCCTCGGTCATGCCGACGCCGGCCATCGGCGGATGGCTGAACACCGCGCTCGGGATGCAGTCGTAATCGACCGTCACGTCCTTGCCGCCATAGGTCCGGTCGGCGAACGCCTGCCCCTCGCGGATCGCGACCGGGGTCAACTGCACCCGGTTCGTGACGTCGCCGACCGCATAGATCGACGGACAGGTCGATTGCGCCTGATCGTTCACCTTGACCGCGCCCTTGTCGTCCAGCTCCACGCCCGCCGACTCCAGCCCCAGCCCTTCGGTATTGGGCACGCGGCCGGTCGCGAACATCACCATGTCGACCGTCACCGGCTCATGGTTCGACATCTTGACCGTCAGGCAGCCATCCGCGCCCTTCTCGATCCCCTCGAACTCGGCGTGGAAGCGGAATTCGATCCCCTTCGTCATCGAGATCTGTAGCAACCGGTCGCGGATCGATTCGTCATAGCCGCGCAGGATCACGTCGGTGCGGTTGATGAGGATGACGTGCGCGCCGAACTGGTGGAACACGCCCGCGAACTCGTTGGCGATATAGCCCGCACCGGCGATCAGGATGCGCTTGGGGATCGCCTCTAGGTGAAACGCCTCGTTCGAAGTGATGCCATGTTCGTGCCCCGGACAGGACGGCACCGCCGGCTTGGCACCGACCGCGATCAGGATACGCTCGGCAGTCACCTCGCGTCCGCTCGCCAGCTTTACCGAATGCGGTCCGGTCACCGTCGCGCGTTCGTGAAGGATCTCGACGCCGTGATTTTCCAGCGTGCTGGTATAGGCGCCGTTGATCCGGTCGACTTCGCTCAGCACATTGTCGCGCAGCCGGGGCCACGAAAAGTCGCATTGCGGCGGCACGTCCCAGCCGAACGCGTTCGCATCGCGCAGATCCTCGGCGAAATGCGCGCCGTACACCAGAAGCTTCTTCGGCACGCAGCCGCGGATGACGCAGGTACCGCCGACGCGGTATTCCTCCGCCACCGCCACTTTCGCGCCATGCGCCGCCGACACACGGGCGGCGCGGGTGCCGCCCGATCCCGCGCCGATGACGAAAAGGTCGTAGTCGTATTCGCTCATGCAAGTCCTGCCCGTGCCAAAAGGTCGTTGGTCGACGCATCGAACGTCTGACCACCGCGATCGGCTGCCTTCGCCATTTCCTTGCCCAGCTCGACCCCGAACTGGTCGAACGGATTGATGCCGAGCAGCGCCGCGTTCACGAACGTCCGCGCCTCGTAGAAGGCGATCAGCGCGCCGAGACTGCGGGCGTCGAGGTCCTTCAGCAGGATCGTCGACGACGGCCGGTCGCCGGCATAGGCACGCGCCGGATCGTCATTCTTCTTGCCCGCCATCAGCGCCGCGCCCTGTGCGAAGGCGTTGAGCAATAGCTGCCGGTGGTGTGCGGGGTCGAGCGTATCGCCCGCCTCGATCACCGCGACGAATTCGAGGGGGACGATCCGCGTCCCCTGATGCAGCAGCTGGAACACCGCATGCTGCGCATCGGTGCCGACGCCACCCCAGGTGATCGCCGCCGAATTGCGCCCCAGCGGCTCGCCGGCCGCCGTCACCGACTTGCCGTTCGATTCCATTTCAAGCTGTTGCAGATAGGAAGGCAACAACCGCAGCCGCTCGTCATAGGCAAAGGTCGCCCGCGTCTCGAGGCCCATGACCTGCGAATAATAGAGGTCGGCAAAGGCGGCGAGCACCGGCGCGTTCTTGGTGAGGTCGGCAAGGCGGAAATGCCGGTCCATCTCGGCCGCGCCTTCCAGCAATTCCTCATAGGCCTGGAACCCCAGTGCCAGCGCGAACGGGAACCCCAGTGTCGACCACAGCGAATAGCGTCCGCCGACACTCTCGGCAAAGGGCAGCACGCGGGTTTCGTCGACCCCCCATTCGACCGCCTTGTCGGGCGCGGCGGTCAGCGCGATCACCCGGCCATAGGGGTCCTCGACCCCGCCCTCGCTCATCCACGCCAGCGCCGATGCGGCGTTCAGCATCGTCTCGGTGGTGGTGAAGGTCTTGGACGCGACGACCAGCAGTGTCGCGGCGGGGTCGAAGCCCTTGAGTGCCTCCTCCATCGCCACGCCGTCGACGTTCGACACGATCGCCACGTCATATTTGTCCTCGTCGCGACCGAGCGCGTCGAAGATCAGGTCGGGACCGAGCGCCGACCCGCCGATGCCGACATGCAGGATGTGGCGGACCGGCCCGAACGCATCGGCCTCGATCGCATCGATCAGTTGCCGCATCCTCGCCTGGAAACCACGCGCCCGCGCGACGTCGTCGGGACTACCTTCGCCGCGCTCCGCGGTATGCGTCGCGGCGCGGCCTTCGGTGACATTGACGACCTGCCCGCTGAACAGGGCGTCGCGCTTGGCGGCCAGCTCCATCGTCGTGGCGAGGCCGGTGAACGCCTGCAGTGCGGCATCGTCGAGATGCGTCTTGGCAAAGTCGAAATGGATGCCGCCGACGTCGAGTGTCAGCTTGCCCAGCCGGTCGGGGTCCTGCCCGAACAGGTCGGTCAGTCTGGTTTGCTTCAGCCCTTCGATCGCGGACCAGTCCTGCATCGCCATATCGTCCCTCATCTGCCGTCGGTTGCCTTGCCCGATGCCCTAGGGCGGATGACGGGGGGAGGTCCACTCCCTTCTAACGTCCCCAAGTCGCTTGACGCCCCGCCCCGCCCCACGCATGGCGGAACCATGGCTCTCGACCCGACCCCCACGACTCCCGCCGCCCCCAAGCCGAAGCGTTCGGAGGGGGCGGACCTGCTGGTCTTCCTGCTGAAGCTGGCGATCGTGGTGTTCATCATCCGCTCGTTCCTGTTCTCGCCCTTCTCCATCCCGTCGGGGTCGATGCAGCCGCGGCTGCTGATCGGCGACTATCTGTTCATCACGAAGTGGAACTACGGCTATTCGCGCTACTCGCTGCCGTGGAACCTGCCGCTGATCCCCGGCCGCATCCTGCCGCGCACCCCGGCACGCGGCGACGTGGTGGTGTTCAAGGCGCCGCCGACCGCCAAGCAGGACTATATCAAGCGCGTGATCGGCATTCCGGGCGACACGATGCAGATGCGCGGCGGCCAGCTGTTCCTGAACGGCAAGGCGATCCCGAAGCAGCGCATGCCCGATTTCGTCGTGCCGGTGTCGCCCAACACCGACTGCGCCTATGAATTCCAGCGGATCGTCGCCGAGAAGCCGGTCTGCGCCTATCCGCAATATCGTGAGACGCTGCCGGGTGGAAAGAGCTACAACGTCCTCGACCTCGGCACGACTGAAGCCGACGATACCGGGGTGTTCACCGTGCCCACCGGCCACGCGTTCCTGATGGGTGACAATCGCGACGACAGCGCCGATAGCCGCTTCCCGGCGCGCGAAGGCGGTGGCATTGGCATCGTCCCGCTGCAGAATATCGAGGGCAAGGCGGTCGTGAACTTCTTCTCGACCGACGGATCGGCACAATGGCTGCTGCCATGGACCTGGGTATCGGCGGCGCGGTGGAACCGCATCGGGGAAGGCTTCTGAGCGACGCCCTGCCCGGCTGGGTCGAACAGGCGCTGGGCCGCGCCCCGACCCGCATCGACGATTACGCACGTGCGCTGACCCATGGCAGCACCGCGAAGGCGACCTATGAACGGCTGGAATTTCTCGGCGACCGGGTGCTTGGCCTCGCGGTTGCCGAATGGCTCTACGAGCGCTTTCCGGCGGAGAGCGAGGGCGCGCTGTCGAAGCGGTTCAACGCACTGGTCACCGGCGCGGTTTGTGCCGAAATCGCGCGGTCGATCGGCGTCGTTCCGCATCTGAGGCTCGGCAAGCAGGCGCGCGACGATGGAGCCGGCGACAGCGACAATGTGCTAGGCGACGTGATGGAGGCGCTGATCGGCGCCTTCTACCTCGACCATGGCCATGACGCCGCCCGCGCGCTGGTCCGCCGCCTCTGGGGGTCGCGGATCGACGCGCAGCTTCGCGTCCCCCGCCACCCCAAATCGGCGCTGCAGGAATGGGCCGCCGCGCATAACCGCCGCCCGCCCGAATATGCGATCGTCGACAAGAGCGGCCCCGGCCACGCGCCACGCTTCACCGTCCGCGTGACCATCGGCAAGCTCGCCGCGATCGAGGCGACCGGCACGTCGAAGCAAGAGGCCGAGACGGCAGCCGCCAAGGCGATGCTCGCGCAACTGGGCGGATAGAGCGGGCTTATCCGCACCCCTCGGCGATCACATGCTGCGGGCCGGTTGCGGAGACGAAGCGCGTCGCTCGACTAATCGATTCCGCTTTGCCGGTCCAAAGCGAAGGTCGCGACGATTGCCATCGGCTTCGTTTCGTGCGCGTCGTCACTTGCGACCCTCACCGCCATTACCTGACTACTCCAGTAATTCAGCTAAATGCCGGTAGACGAAGCACTTCCCACTTCCAACACGGCTCGAAAATAATAGGAAATTTCCATACCTCAAACGTAGTAAAAAGTAAAAAAAAGATATACACGTCCTGTATTTACACTTAAAATCAACCTTGTTATTTGCGACCTGCACGCCAATGCTCTGTCGGGGTAAATAATCATGGTCGATAATGTCATTACGACGCCGAGCAGTGTTTCCGAAATCGAGAATTACCTCAAACCGGGTATGACGGACGGCTTCGCGCTGTCGGACATTGCGCTGACCGGCACGTTGAACGCCGTCGGCGTGTTCGACTCGCTTACGCTTTCCGACGGAATCAACTTCTCGCGCGGCGTGTTGATCACGTCGGGGTTGGGTACGCCGGCCCGGAGCAACACCGCCACCGGCTTCTCGCAATCCAACGGGCTGCCGGGAAATGCCGATCTGAGCGCCTTCGCGTCGGCCGCCTTTTCGGGGTCGGGCATAACGCGGGACGCTACCGTCCTGACCCTGACCTTCACGGTGACCGACCCGTCGATCAACTCGCTGTCGTTCAAGGTCGCGTTCGGATCGGAAGAATATCCGGAGTATTCGAGCAGTAGCTTTGTCGATATCGGCGCGATCTGGACGGGAACCGGGGCAGAGGCCAAAAACTATGCATTGATCGACGGCAACGTCGCCACCCCGCTCGCCGTCATCAACGAGAATATCAACCTCGGAAACTTCATCAACAACCAGAACGGCCAATTGGCCATCCAGTATGACGGACTGGTCAATGCGCAGACGATCCTCGTGCCGGTAACGATGGGCGTCAACACCATTTACATCGGCGTTGCAGATACCGGCGATACGATCCTCGATTCCGGACTGTTCATCTTCGACATCACCGGTTCGGGGTCCGATACCGGCGGCACTTTCCAGCAGATCGCGGTCGAAAACGGCAAGCAGTACGATGCCAGCGAGAACAACACGATCTTCACCGGAACCGCGTCGGACTTCGACCAGACCAGCTTCAATGGTTTTGACGAGAATGACCAGTTGCTGATTACCGGCAGCTTCTTCGAATCGAGCGGCGCAAAACTGACCGTCGGATCGCTCGACCTGCGGTTCGATACCGATGGTGACGGCCTGGTCGACACGACCATCAAGCTCGAGGATCCGGTACCGAACGCGACCGTCGTGATCGCATCCGGCGGCGAGGGCACGTCCGTGACCCTCGCCCTGCTCGCCGCTACGACGGACGGCGCTGACAGCATCGACGGCACTGACGGGCTCGATTTCCTGTCGGGACAAGGGGGCAATGACGTACTTGGCGGGCTGGGTGGTGCCGATGCGCTGTCGGGCGGGGCAGGCAACGACCAGTTGCTGGGTGGTTCAGGCGACGACTGGCTCGACGGGGGCACCGGCAACGACGTGCTGACCGGCGGTGAGGGTGCTGACGTCTTCGTGTTCCACAACGCCACCGAAGCGACCGGCCGCGACCGCATCACCGACTTCGGCGCGGACGACGTGCTGGTCACAACGGCCCGCATCTTCGACAGCAACGAGGACGGCGTCATCGACTTCGGCCGCAACCGGGTGCTGGACCTGGTCGGCGGCGGTCAGGTGACGATCAGCGACAGCGCCGGGAAGGCGGTCCGCGCCCTCGAATTCGACGGCAGCTTCGTCGACGGCGGCGTGACCTATTATGTCTACAGCCGGGTCAATTCGACAACGGGCACCGACTTCTTCGCCAAGGTGTCCGCGACCGAAGTCGTCGCGCTATAGGACGAACGTCCGCACCGGGGGGGGGGAATGCCCCCGGTGCGGCGCCGCTGCGATGGCCGTTGCCCGTCCGGCGGGGCGTGGCCTTACTTGGCCGCGCCGGTCTGCTTGTCGAAATCGGCCTTGGTCACGTTCAGCATCAGCCGGTTGCCCTTGACCGCGAACACCTCCGACGGGATCATCGCCCGCGAACTGCCAGACAGCAGTTGCACGCCATCGGGCTTCACCGCCTCGATCGTGCCGAGTGCCGCGCCGGTCGAGTCGTAGACGTTCGCCCCGACCAGCAGGTCCGCGGCGACCGCCGGTACGATGCGGTTGGTGTTGCGTCGCGTCGGCCGGGCGTTGGTCGTCGTCCCCGCCTCGTCGCGCAGATTGTCGAGCGCGAATTGCTGGTCGCGCTCGCTGCCCGCGCTACGCGACGTGTCGTTGCCCAGTCGGGCATCGGTCGACGGCGCACCGCCGCTCGGCACCTGCGCCGGCGCCGAACCGGCTGCGAACGCCATCATCGTGGCAACCAAAGCGAACCTCACCTTCATCCCTACCTCCTGTAACACTCGCATTCCGCGGGATTGTTTGCGCTAACGCTACGCCTGCGCGGACCGGCTGGCAAAGGTTTCCGTCGTTACCGCCCGCCAAGCATGCGCAATTCGATCCGCCACCACCCGATCGCCCACAGCGCGCCGAACAGCCACCCGGCGAGCACATCGCTCGGCCAATGCACCCCCAGATAGATTCGGCTCGCCCCGATCGCGATCACCAGCAGCACCGCCGCCGTCATCGCAAAGACCCGCGCCGCTGGGCGCCGCAGCAGCGGCCATGCCAGCGTCGCCAGCGTCAGATACACGATCGCCGAATTGGCTGCGTGGCCGCTCGGGAAGCTGTTCGATGTCTCCGCCATCAGATGCGGGACCAGATCGGGCCGCGCTCGCGCGACCGCATGCTTGACCAGCACATTCGCCCAGCTTCCGCTCGCACAGGCGACCGCAACCAGCGCCCCGGTCCGCCATCGCCCCATGCTGCCGAGCAACACCGCGACGAACGCGACGACGATCGTCAGCACCGTCGTACTGCCCAGTGCGGTCACATCGCGCACCATCGACGCAAAACGCATCGAACCGAGCGGAACTCCGTCGCTGCCGCGCAACGCCAGCAACAGCCGCCGGTCGAGCGCGAAAACGTCGCCCTGCATCACCCGCGTGCCAAGGAAGAACAGCAGCAACAGCACGCCCCCGGCGGTCGCGATGCCGACGATGCTCCATGGCATGCGGCGCGAGGGGCGGGGTTCGGGACGCAACGGATTGACCATGCCCGACCGAACGCGGCAGGCGGCGAAACGGCTGCCGATCATGCGGCGGAATCGGGCGGATCGATATAGAGTCGGCCTCTCGGCCGACCACTTCCTTTCCGGCAGACGATGGCCGTGTGGAAGGTTCGCGCTTGAGCATGCCCTCGCACCGGCGAGACTGCTGCAAAAGTGCCGCCTCGTACCCGGCGCATTCGGAGGACGTCGGAACGGACAATTGTCCCCGACCTGATCCGGGGGACCGCTTTTGCCGCAGGCCAAGGAGGAAGCAGCCCCCCCCCGGGTCGCGCGCAAGTTGATGATCTTCACGACGGTTCGATTACGTCACGGCGCGATCTCTGCCCCGTCCCATGCGAAGATGCGGCCGTTCTGCACGGGGGTGAGGGCGTCTAGGACAGCGAGCAACCGCTCCGCGCTATGCTCGGGGGTGAACAGCTTTCCCGCCGGTACGCCGCGCTGGAACGGTTTGCTCAAGCCTGTGTCGACGGTGCCGGGGTGCAGCGCGACGCACACCGCCTGCGGCCGGCTTCGCGCCAGTTCGATCGCGGCGGTCCGGACGATCTGGTTCAGCGCCGCCTTCGATGCGCGATAGCCGTACCAGCCGCCGAGACGATTGTCGGAAATGCTGCCGACCCGCGCCGAGATACAGGCGATGGCGGCAGGCGTGTCGCGGGCCAGCAGCGGGGCGAAATGCTTCAGGACCAGCGCCGGGCCGATGGTGTTGATGGCGAACAGATGCGCCAGACGGTCGGCGTCGAGATCCCGTAACGAACGCTCCGGCCCGCCGCCTTCGTCGTGCAGGATGCCGGTGGCGACGATGACGCGGGTCAGGGGCGCGTCGATGGCAGTGGCGGCTGCTTCGATCGACGCCGGATCGGCGATGTCGATCGGGGCGTAGGTGACCCCGGCGGGCAGCGTCACCGGTTCGCGTCGCGCGGCGGCAATGACATGATCATAGCGCCCGGATGCCGCGAGCGCCGCGACCAATGCCGCGCCGATCCCGCCATTCGCGCCGATCACCATTGCGGTCGTCATTCGCCTCTCCCGTGTCGATCGATTGCACAAACGTTCGATGGCGCCGGCAATGTCCCTGCGGCCGGGCGACCGGCGTTCGGGACCGCTGCGGTTTGCCGACCGGCGAAGCTGCGCTACACCGCCTGTTCACGAAAAGGACTTGATCTATCGATGTTTAGTCGCCGTCTTGCTGCGCTTACGCTCGCCATCACTACCGCCGCACCGGCATTCGCTGCCGAGGCCAACGCCTATCCCGACATTCCCGAACCGATGGTGTTCGACATGGTCCGCCCGATGAGCGCACGGCGCGGGGAGCTGGAAACCAATGTGCTCGCGCTGTCGCCGCTGTCGGGACAGGAGCGCGCGCTGGAATGGGCGCCGGAAGTCGAATATGCCGTTGCCGATGGCTTTGCGCTGGAGATCGAATTGCCGTTCGAGGGGACGCGGCTGGCGGAACTGAAAATGGGCGCGCAGGCGACGTTCGGGACGATGGACCGGGGGCGGATCGTCCACGGCGTGCAGTTTCTCGGCATCTATGAACGCGAGAGCAAGCGCACGTCGCAGGCGCTACTGTATATGTTGGGGCGGCGGCACAATGAACGACTGAGCACGATGACGATGGTCGGGGTCGGCGATGTCCGGCTGGGCCAGTCGGAAAGCGACGCCGGGCTGCTGGTTAATCATTCGACCTTTTACGACCTTGCCCGCGCTCGGGTAGTTGGACTGGAGGTCAATTACAAATCGCATCGCGACGGCGGCATCGCGCTGATCCCGCAATTCCATGCGCCGTTGGCGGACAAGGTGAATGTACAACTGGGTGCCGGCGCGGATCGCCAGCGCGGTGAACCGGCGCGGCCGGTCGGCGGGGTCCGGCTGATCAAGGAGTTTTGACGGGCATCCGTGCTTGCGGCAAGCAGGGGTTTCCTATGAAACGTCAGCGATCGAGAATGTCAGCGACGTTAATCGGTTGGAAATTCTCTTTGGACGGCGGCGTTGCTTCGCCATCCTTCAACGGGACTGCCTCTATCGAGCAATCGTACGCGATAGGTGATCCATACATGGTTTGCATCGAACACTTCTCCTCAAGAAGTACGAAACGGGACTTCCCTTCCGCACGCGACATTTCGGCCAACCGTGTCAGTATTGCCTGTGCCACCTCGCGGGTCTGTCGAGGTGCCGCGCGAGCGCTCACCCGAATACGGCCATCGGCAAGCTGCTTGGCCTTGACCTTGACCGGCGCGCCACCGCCGTCGGCCCGCTTCCCTAGCAACCACGCCTGCGATTAAACGGGTGATGGGGCGAAACCGAACGCCAACGACAGGACGAGCAACGGCACCGTGAAACGGGTCAAGACCATACTACCTTCGCAAAATTCCTGCGTGGCAATGACGAAGCGGAATACGGGGGCGCGTAAACCAAGCGCCCCCTCCCATCACCCCACCATGCCGCCGGCCGCCAGCACCGCCAGCGTCACCAGTTCGTTGGCGGTCGACGTCATCGGCGCGATCTGTACCGGCTTTTCCATGCCGATCAGCATCGGACCGATAACGTCGTCGCCGCCCAGTTCGCGGAGCAGCTTGGCCGAGATATTGGCCGATTGCAGCCCCGGCATCACCAGCACATTGGCCGGACCCGACAGGCGGGCGAAGGGGAAGTTCGCCATCTGACGCGGATTGAGCGCGACGTCGGGGGCCATTTCGCCCTCATATTCGAAGCCGACCTGCCGCTTGTCGAGCGCGGCCACGCCGTCGCGGACATTGTCGATCCACTGGCCTTCGGGATTGCCGAAGGTCGAATAGCTCAGGAAGGCGACGCGCGGTTCGTGGCCCATGCGGCGGGCGACGGCGGCGGTGCGTTCGGCGATGTCGGCCAGTTCCTCGGCGCTCGGCCGTTCGTTGATCGTGGTGTCGGCCATGAACACGGTATGGCTCTGTCCGACCAGCAGATGGATGCCGAACGGCACCTTGCCACCAACCGGATCGATCACCCGCCGCACGCCGCGATAGGCCTGCGCATAGGTGCGGGTGATGCCGGTGATCATCGCGTCGGCGACGCCCAGTTGCAGCAGCACCGCGCCGAAGGTGTTGCGATCCTGATTGATCATCCGCTCGCAGTCGCGCTTCAGGAAGCCGCGACGCTGCAGGCGCTGGTACAGGAAGTCGACCATCTGCGGCACCATCTCGCTGGTGCGGCTGTTATGGACTTCATATTCCTCGGGATTCGCGACACCCATCGCGCGCAGACGGTCATAGACGTCATCGCGGCCGACCAGCACCGGGATGCCATAGCCGCCTTCCTTGAACGCGATCGCCGCGCGCAGCACGACTTCCTCTTCGCCCTCAGCGAACAGGACGCGCTTGGGATGCGCGCGGGCGCCCTCATAGGCCATGGTCAGGACCGAGGTGGTCGGGTTCAACCGGGCGCGCAACTGCTGGCGATAGGCGTCCATGTCGAGGATCGGGCGCGTGGCGACGCCCGAATCCATCGCCGCCTTGGCAACCGCCGACGGCACCAGTTCCATCAGCCGCGGGTCGAACGGCGCCGGGATGATATATTCGGGGCCGAAGCTGTGCTGCGTGCCATAGGCCAGCGCCACTTCCTCGGGCACGCGCTGGCGCGCCAGTTCGGCGATGGCGGTGGCGGCGGCGATCTTCATCTCGTCGTTGATGCCGGTCGCGCGCACGTCGAGAGCGCCGCGGAAGATGAAGGGGAAGCCGATGACGTTGTTGACCTGGTTCGGATAGTCCGAACGCCCGGTCGCGACAATCGCGTCGGGGCGCGCGGCCTTGGCCAGTTCGGGGCGGATTTCGGGCTCGGGATTGGCCATCGCGAAGATGATCGGCGACGGGGCCATGTCCTTGACCATTTCGGGCTTCAATGCGCCGGCAGCGGAGAGGCCGAGGAACACGTCGGCACCATGCAGTGCTTCGGTGAGCGTCCGGCGATCGGTGGCGGCGGCGTGCGCCGACTGCCACTGGTTCACATCGTCGCGCCCCTGATAGATCACACCGGTGCGGTCGCACATGATGACGTTTTCATGGGCGACGCCCATCGCCTTCATCAATTCGGTACAGGCGATCGCGGCGGCGCCCGCGCCGTTGACCACGACCTTAACCTCGGACAGCTTGCGCTTGGTCAACAGACAGGCGTTGATCAGGCCGGCTGCGCAGATGATCGCGGTGCCGTGCTGGTCGTCATGGAACACCGGGATGTTCATGCGTTCGCGCAGCGTCTGTTCGATGATGAAGCATTCAGGCGACTTGATGTCTTCGAGATTGATGCCGCCGAAGCTCGGCTCCATCAGTTCGACCGCATCGATGAAGCGGTCGACATCCTCGGTCTTCAGCTCGATATCGATCGAGTCGACGTCGGCGAAGCGCTTGAACAGGACCGCCTTGCCCTCCATCACCGGCTTCGACGCGAGCGCACCGAGATTGCCGAGGCCGAGAATGGCGGTGCCGTTGGAGATGACCGCGACCAGATTGCCCTTGGCGGTATAGTCGTACGCGGTGGCGGGATCTTCATGGATGGCGCGAACCGGCACCGCGACGCCGGGCGAATAGGCGAGCGCGAGGTCGCGCTGCGTCGCCATCGGCTTGGATGCGATAATTTCGATCTTGCCCGGGCGCCCTTCCGAATGGAACAGCAGCGCCTCGCGCTCGGAAAACTGGTCGGTGGCTTCGGACACTGGCGCTTCTCCCGTTTGGATGGGCTTTACGCAGGGGAAGGCGGATCGGGCAAGTATGTTATCCCGGAAGTTGGGAAGCAGCATGGCGTTGCCCTCCCCTGCCCGCACCGGTATCGCACGGCCCATGGCGACCAAGGCTAGGGCGGACGATTCCCCCGCCCCCACCCCGATGATGCAGCAATATCTGGCGTTGAAGGCGGAGGCCGACGATTGCCTGCTCTTTTACCGGATGGGCGATTTCTTCGAGCTGTTTCATGACGATGCGAAGATCGCCGCCGCCTGCCTCGATATCGCGCTGACCGCGCGCGGGGAGCATGAGGGCACGAAGATCCCGATGTGCGGCGTGCCGGTCCATGCGGCGGAGGGGTATCTGGCGCGGCTGATCAAGGCCGGGCACCGCGTTGCCATCGCCGAACAGGTCGAAAGCCCCGAAGAGGCGAAACGCGCACGCGGATCCAAGGCTTTGGTGGCACGCGCGATCGTCCGGGTGGTGACGGCGGGGACGCTGACCGAGGAGGCACTGCTCGACGCGCGCGCCGCCAACTGGTGCGTCGCCATCGGCGAGGCGGCCGGGGGCGTGGCGATCGCCGCAGCCGATGTGTCGACCGGCCGGTTCGAAGTGATCGAGACCGACGCTGCCGGGCTAACCGCCGCGCTCGCCCGGTTGCAGCCCGTTGAGGTGGTGGCGGCCGAGACGTCGGCGTTCGCGGAGACCGCGACCTGCGTGCGCGGGCGGGCCGATTTTGACAGTGCGGCGGGCGAGGCGCGACTGAAGACGCTGCACGGGGTCGCGACGCTCGACGGGTTCGGGCAGTTTTCGCGCGCGGCGCTAGCGGCGGCGGGGGGGCTGATCGCCTATCTCGACCACACCGCGCGCGGACAGTTGCCGTTCCTGCGCCCACCGGTCTGCGCCGCCGATGGCCAGTGCATGGCGATCGATGCCGCGACGCGCGAAAGCCTGGAATTGACGCGGACGGCGGCCGGAGCGCGGGCGGGGTCGCTGCTGGCGGAGGTCGACCGGACGGTGACTGGCGCCGGTGCGCGCCTGCTGTCGAATGATATCGCCGCGCCGCTGATGGACCGTTTCGCGATCGAGGGTCGGCTGGCGGCGGTCGGCTGGGCGCATGACGATCCGGGTTTGCGCGACGAACTGCGCACCACGCTGCGCGCGTTGCCCGATATCGGCCGGGCACTCGGGCGGATCGCGGCGGGGCGTGGATCCCCGCGCGATCTCGGCCAGTTGCGCGACGGATTGAGCGCGGCATGGTCGCTGGGGCAGCGGCTCGACAAGCTGGCGGTGGTGCCGCCGCTGATCGGCGACCTCGCGCCGCGGCTGCGCGGGCATGGCGAGCTGATCGACCTGCTGACCCGCGGCCTCGTACCAATGCCGCCGATCGATGCGAGTGCGGGCGGCTATGTCGCCAGCGGTTTCGACGCGGCGCTCGACGCGCTGCGCGATACGGGCGCGGGCGGACGGCGGGCGATCGCCGCGCTGGAAGCGGAATATCGCGAACGCACCGGCATCGCCGCACTGAAGATTCGGCATAACGGCGTGCTAGGCTATCATGTCGAGGTACCGGCGCGCGCCGCCGACAAGCTGATGGCGGCCGACAGCGGCTTTACCCATCGCCAGACGCTGGCGGGCGTGGTGCGCTTCAACGCCCCCGACCTGCACGAAGCGGCGCTGAAGGTGACGCAGGCGGGCACCCATGCGCTGGCGGCGGAGGCCGCGCATCTGGAAGCATTCACCGAGGCCGCGCTGGCCAACCGCGAGGACATCGCCGCGACCGCCGACGCGCTCGCCCGGATCGACGTGACGGCGGCGCTCGCCGAACGCGCGGCGGAGGGCGGCTGGGCACGGCCGACCCTGGTCGGTCATGCCTGTCTGGAGATCGTCGGCGGGCGGCATCCGGTGGTCGAAAGCGCGGTCGCGAAGAGTGGCGGGCGGTTCGTCGCCAACGACTGCCGCCTGTCGGAAACGTCGCGGCTCTGGCTGGTGACCGGGCCGAACATGGGCGGCAAGTCGACCTTCCTGCGGCAGAATGCGCTGATCGTCGTGCTGGCGCAGGCCGGCAGTTTCGTGCCGGCGACCTCGGCGACGCTGGGGCTGGTCGACCGGCTGTTCAGCCGGGTCGGCGCGTCGGACAATCTCGCGCGGGGCCGGTCGACCTTCATGGTCGAGATGGTCGAGACCGCCGCGATCCTCGCGCAGGCGACGCCGCGGTCGTTCGTGATCCTCGACGAGGTCGGGCGCGGCACCTCGACCTATGACGGCCTCGCGATCGCGTGGGCGGTGGTCGAGGCGATCCACGAAGACAATCGCTGCCGCTGCCTGTTCGCGACGCATTATCACGAGCTGACCCGGCTGGCCGAACGCTGCGATGCGCTGTCGCTCCACCATGTCCGCGCGCGCGAGTGGAAGGGCGATCTGGTCCTGCTCCATGAACTGGCCGAAGGGCCGGCCGACCGCAGCTACGGCATCGCCGTCGCGCGGTTGGCGGGCCTGCCCCCCGCCACGCTGCAACGCGCCAAGGCGGTGCTGGCGAAGCTGGAGGACGGCAAGGCCAAGACCGGCGGGATTGCGGCGGGCTTGGACGACCTGCCGCTGTTCGCTGCCGTCGCGGCGGTTGAGGAAGCGCCGGTCGATACGCTGCGCGAGGCGCTGGGGGGGATGGATGTCGATGCGATGTCGCCGCGGGAGGCGATGGAGGCGCTGTATCGGTTAAAGGGGTTGGTTTGAATTATAGCTGGCGGAGACTTTCTATTTCGCGATCAGTCGCGCACGACACGGCGCGGCTGTCTCTACCCACAACCGCGCCCCTCACGACCTCGGCATCCGCGATGGCGCACCGGTCGGCGTACTCGACGGACACAATGCGGGGATCGGACTAGGCTAGTCTCCCTAGGCTAGCACCCGCAACGCGTCCGCATAGCGTCGAGCCGGGCACCGATCAGCTCAGACGCCAGCTCCAAATCAGGCAACCCGATATGCTTGCATTTCACCAAGCAGTTGATCCCAGCGCCCTTTCTCAAAGGCGGTTATCGCCTGCTGAGCCGCATCACCATTATGAAAGCCCGTCATGGTAACACCGAGTTTGAGCAAGATAATAAAGCCCATGAACTCCTTAGGATCGCCATCCAAGGCGCATAGGCTTCTGAAGGCAGCGGCATCACCGAACACGTCAATGCCGGACAGTGACACGTCCGCCTCAGGCAGAAAGTATGCCTCAACCACTCCGCGCGATGAGATCGTAGCGCCACATCCGTCATATCGGACAACCGTTTCACCCAAACGGCTTTTTCCCGTGGAATGAGGTTCCCCCAGCGCCGCAACAACTTCATCGTAAGAAGCTCCAAACTCGAAGCCTCCTGCCGATACGTAAGGCTCTATCACATTCATTTCATGGAACCTTTTTCAGATAACCCTTACCGTATGCGTAGTCGAGCATCTCGCGCGTTGCAGTATTATACTTTGTTGTCGAGCCGGAGCTTTGAACCGAGACGCGGCGAATATCCCAAATCTCCTTCGCCATTGCGCCTCGCATGTTGCCTGCATCTATCAACTGCTTAACTTCAGAACGATATAGC
Organism: Sphingomonas epibiotica; assembly: GCF_039615155.1. Lineage (NCBI taxonomy): Bacteria > Pseudomonadati > Pseudomonadota > Alphaproteobacteria > Sphingomonadales > Sphingomonadaceae > Sphingomonas > Sphingomonas epibiotica. The sequence goes on from NZ_JBDGHY010000004.1 coordinate 85,127, forward strand.
GCCCCAGCCAGACCTTGGCTACCATGGCTCGATGTCAGAAGGTGGTCAGCATAGTCCATCTGAATGGCCGGGCCGCTATATGTTGTATAGGGGCTGACACTATCTGCTGGAGCGTGGTGCCGCTCAATGACACCCTTCTGAGCAGAAAGCCGACCATACGCGCCACCACTATATGTCCTTCCGGCGGTCGCCGCTCCCCCTGCGGGCTCTGGGGCTGCCGACAGGCGTCCCGAGATGGGTTCCAACCCCGGACGGGGCACACCCATAGGGGATATCCTGCCGGTTGGCCTCATTGAGGCACCCAAAAGCAATCCACCCGCTATGATATCGGCGTTCGTGCTGGCGTTTATCGTGTTAGCGTCGGCACCGAGATCATAAGCAACTATTCCAGCATTAATTGAAACCTGATCGGCAACACTCAATGCGTTCACGAAAGCGACATTGCGTCGCATTTCCTTCATGGATGCGTCGCTGGGTGGGTTCGTTAGGATTGGCATTCCCGCGGAAATAGCGGCTTGCCGGGAACTATAATCTCGTCCAGCGAAATGATACCCGGGTTGGTATAACCACAAGGCTCCCGAAAACGAACTAACATACGACCCTAGCGAGCTGTTCAGTGAGAAGGTCGGTTGGTAGTTGTCAAGCTGGCGCAGCCAGTGAAGCTGACTGTAGTCGAAATTGGATGTGACCGTACGTTTACTTAGATCGCCGGTTACGACCAGTTCGTCGCCGTTATCGACGGCATACACGACACCGGGTTGGCGAGGTTCGTAGATCGGCACCGCGTCTTTGACGATGCGCGGCGTGTATTGACGAGTATCAGCGTCGACACCGCTCGCCCGTGGAGCGCTCAGATCACTATTGCTCCCACCGTCGGAAGCGCTCAAGGCGTCGGAAATACCCTGACTGTCCGAATATTCGTCCGAAGCCGACCCACCCGTCGACCCACCGCCGCCAGGCCGGCTAAGGCTCGCAACACCCCTTGCCGCCAGTCTGCCGATGGTCGCACCAATTACGTCAGGCAACACCGCCAGGACGTTATCGCCGAAGCTTGTGCGGGTAAGGATGCTACGCGTTGCAGCGCCGGCAATCCCGGACGCATAGCCTGCAGCTTGCTGTCGCCACGCAGACGTACCGTTACCGGCGACCACCTGCCCCACCCCGGCGGTTACTGCGGAAGCAGCAAGCCCGGCCCAGTCGAACCGGCTTTGCTGCTTCGTCGCGATGGCAACGCCCTGCGTTACGACGTTGCCCAAAACGCCGCGAACGACTGCCCCCTGAACTCCGCTTCCAAGCGGAAGCGTACCCAGCGTACCGCCAACCGCCGCACTCAAGCCGGCCATGGCGACCCCGCCCCAGCTGAACTTGTCCTGCATTCCCATACCGATGGCGAGGCCCTGGCTCGCCGCCGAACCGACCATCGCTCCCGCTACGCCGGCGGCGATGGTGCCGGTCACGCCTAGCGTAGCGCCACTCGACGCAGCGAACGTAGCCAGACTTCCGGTCCCAACTGCGGTCAACGAACCAGCAAACGACGCCCCCGTCGCGAGCGCTCCGATACCGGCCGTCGCAATTGCGGTTACGGCAATCGCAACGGCTGCCAGCAATATCTTCCCAAACCCGCCGCACTTGTTCCCGCGCTTTGCCTTGGGGTTCGGGTTGATGTCGCCCAGGACATCGGTCGGGTCATAGGGCTTGTACGTGTCGGCATTGTAGGTCGAGCGGACTACGCCCGCCGGGATCGTCAGCACCTGCCCGGCGACCAATACGCTGTCGGCACCGAGGCCGTTGGCGGTCGCGAGCTTGTACCACAGCGACGCGTCGCCCCAGACCTGGTCGGCAACGCCGCTCAGCGTGTCGCCGGCCTGCACCGTATAGCTGCGCCCGGCGCTGCCGGTTTCGAAGCTGTTGATGCGATCGATCGTCTCGGCGAAATGCGACCCCCGCGGCTGGCCGCCCAACGGCGCGAAGGTCGATTTGTCGTCGGGCTTCAAACCACGCCGATTGATCGATTCCTGATAGCTGTCCGATGCGCTGCCGTTATTGCCGACATAACCGATCTCGCGACCGCCATGTCGGTACCAGATTTCGTGCGGGTCGCCGGTGTCGCGGTAGTCGTCTTCGTCGCGGCGAATGGCTTGGCCGGCGAGGTCGTTGATGAAGGTTACCGTGCGCGAGCGATCGCCGCCAATCGACACGGTCTCCAACTGGCCAACGCCGCTGTAAGTATAACTGGTGTAGGCGGTGTTCGCGTTCGTCTTGGTGGTGACCGTACCGGTCAACTGCGCGCCGTCGCGCCATTCGTAGTTGTTGCTACTCGTCGTCGTGGTACTGTTACCACCGTTGACGGTAGTGGTCGACGTTACCTTCAGAACCGCGCCCAGCGCATAGTCGGTGCCGGTGCCGTATTCGGAACTGGTCGTCGTATTGACCGTGTCCGTGCCCTGTTTGGTCACGGTCGTCTCGGCGACGATCTGGCCACGGCCGTCGCCGTCATAGGTGAGGACCCGGTCGTAAATCGCTTCGTTGCTTCCCCCCCGGTCGGTCTGACGCGTGAGCCGGCCAAGTACGTCATATTCGTAGCCGGCCGACCCGGTCAGACGGTAAACGCCGTCTTCCGAAGCCGTGCCGTCGCCATTGTCGATGTAGCCAGTATCCTCAGACGTTACGGCGAGGAGTTGCCCGTCATCACGCCATTCATAGGATTCCCGGCGAGAAGCACGATACTCCACCGTCTTCTCGCCACGACCGCCCTGTTCACGGTCGGGATCGAACACCGAGGCATAGGTAAGGACGCTGGTCAGTGCCGTCGCCCGGCTGCCATCGACGCGGTAGGTGATTTCGGTACCGTCGCCGCGTTCGATGCCGTTGGCGCCCATCCTGCCGCCGTCGAGCGTCATTCGGTTCATCGAATCGAAGCGGAACCAGCGTTCCTCAGGGGGGGTGTCGCGGACGGAACCATCCTGTTTCAGCGTGGCATAGGTCGCGTACGTGCGCATGATGTTGCCGTTCTTGTCGTACAGCCAGCTCATCAACGCGGTCGGTACCGCGTCGCCGGTATCGGCCCAGGACCGCATCCGGTTCTGCATGTCGAAGATCGCCTCGCTCCGGCGATAGACGACGCCGTCCCGGGTGAAGGTCTCGGTCGCGCGGTTGCCGACCTGGTCGTAGCCGAAGGTCGCGACCGAGCGCACGCTGCCCGAACCCAGATCGCTGGTCTGGGTGGCGAGCAGCCCCGTATTCAGCCACGTGAAGCTCTGGCTCTCAAGGCCCGAGATCGTCGCGATCCGCCCCGCCTGGTCATAGCTGGTCGTCGCGACGTTGCCGCCCATGTCGGTACGGGTGGTCAGGCGGCCGAACGTGTCCTTGACCTCGATCGTCTGCTTGCCATTGGCGTAGGTCGTGGTCTGCCGCCAGCCGCCCGCGACGCCGAGGCCGCTGTCGACGGTGGCGTCCCACGCATAGCTGTTGGTCGTGACATCGCCGCCAAAGGCACGGTTGGTGGTGATCCGCCCGGCGACGTCGTAATCGGTCGTCTCGCGGTCCGACGCCTCGCGCCCGGTCTGGCTGTGCGTCAGCCGCCGGCCGAGCGAGTCGTAGGTGTAGCTGTGGGCGACGTCGCGGCTGTTGACATTGCTGGTGGTGAGCAGCCGGCCGAGCTTGTCATAGGTCGAATAGGTCGCGCGGCCCAGTTCGTCGGTGCGCTTCGCCAGATTGCCGGCGTCATCATAACGCTGGAACACCCGACCACCATCGGCATGATATTCGGCCGTCACCAGTTCGGCCGCCCCGCCATAGCCGGTGCCGCCGGCCAGCCGCCGCGTCGTCAGATTGCCGTTGCCGTCCCTGGTCCCGGCCAGCCGCCCCGAAATGTCGTAATAGCGGGTTTCGGCAATGCCGGTTTCGTCGATATCGGCGCCCAGCACCACCGGCCGCCGGATCGACGTTACCCGGCCCATCCGGTTATAGGCGTAATAGGTGGTGGCGTCGCGCGCGTCGGTATCGCTCGCGACCTCGCCAAAGGCGGTGTAGCTGCGCGACGTGCGCAGGTCGGTCCCGCCGGTCACGCCGCTGGCCAGTTCGCGTTGCAGGCTGTGGACGCGCGTCACCTGTCCGCGGGCGTCATATTGGGTGGCCGTCGCGACGATGCCGTTGGCGGGATCCCCCATCACCCGTCCCTCCAGCGTCGCCATGCGCAGGACGTTGCCCAGCGACGCGTTCTGGACCTTGGTCGCCCCGTCGCTTTCGAGCGTCAGCGTCTGCCGGCCCGCGCCGTCGTACATGAAATAGCGCCACGTCCCGTCGCCGCCGGTGCTGCGCCACATGCGGCCGGCGTCGTCATATTCATGCTGTTCCTGCACCAGTCCGCCGACCGAGCGCGAGACGAGTTCGCCGAAGACGTTGTAGGTGAAGAGGACTTCGGGCGGGGAACCGGAGGTGGTGAGGCTGGTGAACTCGGTGCTCGAGCGCGTCCATTTGGTGGCAAAGGACTGTCCGCGCAGCCGCCCGACGCCGTCATAGCGATAGATGACCCCTTCGCGCAGGACCGCGTCGGCGCTGTTGCGGCGCGAATAGGCCTCCGCCAACATGTTGCCGACGCGGTCGTAGAAATAATAGCGGGTCGACCCCATCGCGTCGGTCATCGCGACCTTTCGGCCCAGTTCGTCGTAGCGATGGGTCGTGACGCGGTCGGTGCCCTCGACGGTGCGGACCAGATTGTCGATGCCGTCGTAATAGTAAGCGAGCTGCGGGATCGCTTCGTCATCGGCGCTGTTGATCAGATTCGGGCGCTGTTCGCCGATCAGCCGCCCGGCTCGGTCATAGGCGTAGAGCGTGGTATCGCCGGTCGCCTCGCGCTTCGACGTGATGAGGCCGAGGCCGTTATAGGTGTAGGTGATTTGGGCATCGCCGGTGACGTCGGTCAGCACGCCGCTGGTCGGATCGACGCTCCACGCCACCACGTCCTTGCGCGTTTCGGTCAGGCGGCGGCCGTTGCGGTCGTAGGTGAAGTCGGTCACCCGGTCGTCGGTGTGGGCAGTCCCGACCGGACGCTCGCTCGCCGATGCATTGGCGACCGCCACCGCATAGCGGCGCTCGGAGACAGTATTGCCCTCCGCATCGAGGGCCCATTCGGTGAGATAGCCTGCCTGGTCGACCTGCGCGACCTTGCGGTCCAGCCTGTCGTAATAGGACAGGATCGACGCGCCGGTGGCGTCGGTGGTGCGCACGACATTGCCCACCGCATCATAGGCGACGCTTTCGGTCAGCGTGCCGGTGCCATAGACATAGCTGCCGCTGGCGACGTCCCATGCCCCGGTACGGATGCCGGCGATGCTGGTCGACACGCGGCGGCCGAGCGCGTCATTGGCATAGGTCGTTTCGCGATAGTCGCCGGTCTCGGCCGGGCGGCTGTCGGTCGTCAGTTGCGACGTGGTGACGGCGGTCGCATAGGCGCGACGGCGGATCAGGCCACCGTTCTGGTCATAAGCATAGGTGACATAGGCACCGGTCGCGTCGACCTCGCCATTCTTGCGGTCGAGCGCGTCGTAATAGAACCAGGTGTGGCGGCCATTGGCATCGGTGCGCCGCGTCAGGTTGCCATGACGGTCATAGAGATATTTCTCGGTCGGCTGGGCGGTGCCGGCATTCACGCTGGATCCGGGCAGGCCGTAATCGACCGCCTCGCCGCGCTTCTCGATGAGGCGGTTCAGCGCGTCATAGCTGTATTCGGTGACGCGCTGTTCGGTAAGGCCCCAGGCTTCGACCATGCGGATCCGGTTGCCGCGCGCATCGTAGCGATATTCTGTCCGAACGCCGCCCGCCTCCTGCGCACCGGCGACGATCTGTGCATTGGCGGCACGCCCCTCCGCCGCACCATAGCGGGCGTAGTGATCCAGCGGGTCGATGCCGGCAGCGGCAACGTCCGGATTGTTCGCGAGATAGTAACGGGTATCGAAATCGGCATTCGGATTGCGACCGGCGCGCCAACCGGAATTCTGCCAGTGCGCATACAATGCCGCCGGATTATTGGCGATATTTGCCAGATCCTCATAGGTATTGGCATAATACACCGGATCGAAATCGACGATCTTCGAGGTGCTTGTCCGCGCCGATCCCGTTGCGTCCCAAGCCGTCTTCGCTACATTTTCTGCGAAGACTTGTCCGCGGCGGTCGTAGAAGCGAAAGGTCACCCCACCGAGCTTGTTGGTCGCCTGCACCACTTCGCCGAAGCTGTTGTAGCGGCTGTTTTCGCTATATCCTTCCGCATCGACGGTGCGCACGACGCGGCCGAGCTTGTCGTAGAAGAATTGGGTAACCGCGTCCTTCGGATCGGTCGCGACGATGGGCACCGTTCCGATCGCGGCGGCGTTCGTCGCGCGCTGTTTGCGGCGGGTGACGGTCGCAATCTGGTCGAACGCGGTATAGCTGGTCTCGGTAACATAGTCCTCGGCATCGCGGACGGCGATGACGCGACCGGCGGCGTCGTAATGGCTGTAGGTCGCGCGGCCGGCTTCATCGACGATCCGCACCCGCTGCCCGAACGAGTCATAATCGTAGGACTGGACCTGCCCCAGCGCATCGGTGCGGGTCAGCATCCGTCCTTCGCGGTCATAGGAGAACCGGGTCGTGCTGGTGCCGTCGGGCGCGACCTGGGCGAGCAGGTTGCCGAGGCCGTCATAGCTGTAGCGAGTGGTCGACTGAAGGCCGTCGGCATCCTCGATCCGGGTGACGACGCGTCCGGCGGCGTCATAGCCGAGCTGGGTGCGGACCTGGTCGACGGTGCCATAGGCCGCCGTCGTCGACTGGACGGTGCCGTTGACGTTGTAGGCGTAGCGGGTGACGGTGCCTGCGGCGTCGGTCGTTTCGAACACCTGCCCGGCGGCGTCGTAGCTGGTCGAGGTGACGGTGTAGCTGCCGGTCTGCCACGCGGCGACACCGGCAATGGTCGTGCCGTCGTCGGCGCCGGCCATGGCCGTATCGTAGCGGACTACCGCGACCACCCGCCCGGCGGCGTCGTAATCATAGCGGCTGACATAGCCCATCGGATCGATGGTGAAGCGCAGTTCGCCGCGCGCCGCATAATAGCTGCGGGTGATGCGGTTGTCGCCATGGCCGCCATTCGCGCTGCCCCATGCCGCCATCGTCTCGTCCGTCGGCAAACTGGCGGTCGCGTAGGCGGTGGCGAAGCGCGTCGTCTTCACGACATTGCCGGCTGTGTCATATGCATAGCCGGTGACCGATCCGGCAGCGTCGATCGCGAAGGTCAGATTGCCCTTGCCGTCATGGACCGCGAAGCTGCGCCGGTTGGCCGCGTCGTTCGTCGCGCCGGCGTTGGCCAGCCCCTGCGTGACCGTGGCGACATTGTAGCTGCCCAGCGCCGCGATCGGGCGGGCATAGGCGATCGTCTGGCGCACCGTGCCGGTCGCGTCGCCGGCACGCGGGCCGGCATAGACATATTCGGTGACGCGGTTGACGGTATCGATGGTGAAGCGCAGCAGCCCCTGCCCGTCATAGACCGAACGGACGATGCGGTCGTTCGCGGTGCTGCCGACGTCGGACAGCAGCGCGGTGAAGCTGGCCGAGGTGCGCAGCGAATCGGTCGTGCGCTTGGCGAAGCTGGTCGCGGACACGCGATTGCCTGCCGCGTCATAGACCGACCGGCTGAGATACCCCTCCCCGTCGAGCGTGCCGACGACATTGCCGTCGCGGTCGTAGAAGGTGCGGCTGACACTGTCGCGGGCGCTGTCGGTCGTCGGACGGGTGACGGCGGTCGGCAGCGTCGTCTTCAGTCCGTCGACCGCCAGCCGGTTGGCATAGGCGGTTTCCCTGAGCAGCCGGCCGGATGCGTCATAGTCATAGACGACGCTGGCCCCGGTCGCGTCGATCCGCTGGACCACGCGGCCTTCGCGGTCATACACGATCCAGTTCCAGCTGTCGGCCGCCGAAGCCGCGGGCCGTAGCGTGGCGATATCGATATCGACCGCCGGATCGCCGAGGCGCGCCATCTGTTCGGTCGACAGCGCGGTGCTCCAGCCGATCGTCGCCACCAGCCGATCGTTGCGGTCGTAGCGATATTCGGTCAGCCGGCCCAGCGGATCGACCTCGCCGGTCTTGCGCCCGGTCAGGTCGTAGATGGCATAGCGGCTGTTGCCGAAACTATCGGTGGCGATGCGGACGCGGCCCACCCGGTCGTAGCGATAGCTGGCGCTGCCCGTCCCGCTATAGCTGCCCGCCTCGCTGCTCGACACCAGGTCGCCGGCACGGTTGTAGGTCGAGGTCTGCACCGCGCCGCTGGCCAGCGTCACGACCGTCCGCGCGCCGGCATCATCGAAGGCGATTGTGGTCTGGCCGCCGTGCACGTCGGTCGATCCGATCATACGCCCCATGCCGTCATAGACGAACAGCTCGCGCTGCCCGCCGGTGACGCGTTCGAGCAGACGGCCCGCCGCGTCGCGGACGAACACCGTTTCGGCATAGCTCTGCGCCGTTGTCGGATCGCCACTGCTATTGGCTGCACCGTCACGCACGATGCGCGAGACTTCGCCGCGCGCATCATATTCGTAGCGGACGATCATCCGCGCCGATTTGTCACTGAGCCCCCCGACCCAGTTGTTCAGGGCCGTTTCGGTCAGCGATACCGAAGTGCCGAGCGTATCGGCGGTGAAGCTGTCGGTGCGGACCAGCAGCCCGTTGGCGTTGTAGGTGTAGCGCGTCACGCGCCGGTCGGCCGACACCGTGTACCGCAGGCGGCTGGCGCTATCGTAGATATTGTTGCTGGCGATGGTTTCGGCCGCCCCCGCCGATACCGCACTGGCGGAGGTGCGCAGCAACTGGTTCTTCGCATCATAGGTGCGGGTGACGACGTTGCCGAGCCGGTCGGTCGTGGTCAGCAGATTGCCGGCCGCGTCATAGGTCATCTTCGTGACGCTGCCGCTCGGGTCGGTGACCGATGCCACGTTGCCGGTGCTGGTATAGCTGAACTGCGTCACCTGCTGCACGCCGCCCGCTTCGCTTGCGGGTGCGGTGATCCGGGTCAGGTGCCGCGCCGTCTCGGGTTCGTCGACCGGTCCGATCAGGTTCAGGCCGGCGACGATTACGCCCGCCCCGGCTGGTTCGTCGTTCGCCAGCGCGACGAACAGGCGAGCGTAGCCGGTTTCGTCTTGGGTATAGGTGCGAGTGATCAGGATCGTCGTCGCTTCGGTCGATGACAATCCACCGACCGCATAGAATCCGCCCGTTTGCCGACCAAGCGAACCCGGCCCCGACAGGATTCGCGCATCGGACAAATCGTCCGCGCCCCATGCACTGACCGAGCCGCCCAGCCCCAGATGGTGGCCCTGCACCGATCCGGTCGCCTTCAACGTGATGAGGAAGCTGTAGGTCTCGCCCGCCTTGGCGGTGAAGCTGCGTTGCAGGTTCGCGGCGGTATTCTCGGTCTTGACGGTGAATTTATAGGCTGGCGCGCCGCCGATCGCGCTATCGTTCGCGCGGCTCAGATTGCTGGCGGTCCATTTGGTCGCGTTCATCCGGTCGAGCGACGACGCGGTGGTGCTGCGCACCAGCGTCTGCCCGCCCGCGATCAGTGACGTACCGGCGCGGAAATTACTGCCCTGATCGACGTAGAAATACGCGCCGCCCGATCCGGTCTTGTCGTAGGTGCGCGCAATTTCGACACGGGTACCCTGCGTCGTCGATAAACCTACGACGCGCCAGAAGCCGCCGCCCAACGATTCGATGGTCCCCGGACCCGACACGATGCGTGCCGTCGAGACGCCCGGGCCACCCCATCCGTTCTGTTCGGAATACAGTCCCAAGTCCTGCGTGGTAACGTCGCCGACCGCTTGCAGATCGATGCCAAAGTTGATCGTCTCACCCGCCGTCACCGCGAAGTTTTGCGAGGAGCCTGCCCAGCTTCCCCCGGTCTGCACAGTATAGCGGACCGCCGCCGCGCCATTGATCGTCGCAGCCTGTCGGGCGAGATTGGCGCTGCTCCATACCTTCTCGTCGACCGCGAAATCGCCGGGCGCGAAATCGAGCCTTGTCACCTGTCCCGCCGGATCAGTGATTGACGTGAAATCGGTGCCATAGCTCAGCCGGGTGACACGTGTTGTCGCCCCGTCGACCATTTGCGTGACCGCCGTCACCCGGTTGTACGCGTCATATTCGAAATCGACCCGGGTGCCGTCGGTCTGCGCGACCGACGCGATCAGCCGGGTGTCGCCGACATAGGTGTAGGCGCTGCCATAGCTCTTGCCATCGGCGATGCTGTTGTCGGCCGGGGTCAGGTCAACGGTCGCGCTGCTTAGCCGGCCGAGACTGTCATAGGTGTAGCGGGTCCGCGTCTGCATCCGCTCGACGCCACCCTGCGTCGTGAAGGTGCGGATGTCGGTGATCGCATTGCCACTCCATCCATATTGGATGCGTTCCCCGTTGGCGGTGCGCAGCTCGGTCAGCTTGCCATCGGCATAGGCGAAGGTCAGCGCATTGCCACTCGGGTCGCGCTGTTCGGTGATGTAGGATTGCCCGCCGAACTGATAGCCATAGCGTTCGACGAACTGACTATCGCCGTCGGTCCACGTCCAGCCGGTTCCGTCGGCATAGGCGATGCTGTCATGCGCACCCGCGCCATCGGTGGTGCGGTAGTTGGTGCCGTTATAGGCATAGGTGATGACCGATCCGTCGGACGACACGCGCTTGATGGTCGAACCAAAGGTGTTCGCGGTACCAACCAGCGAAAACAGCCGCCGATCGGTGCTTTGGCGCCAATTGTCTCCATTTTCGTCGGAAAGATCGCCCTGGCTGTTATAGGTCCGGCTGATCGCCGCATCGGGGCCGCGCCCGAGCAGCAATTCATCCTGCTGCATCAGCATCAGATTGCCGTTGGCAGCGTTGAGCAGAAGCTGTTCGCCCGAGCGGCCGAGCGCCGCCTGCCCCAGCGTTCCCGCCCCGCCCAGCACATTGCCCGACCCGCGCTCGAACCCCGTTCCCGCGCCCGTGAAGATGGCCACCATGGTCCAAAACCCCCCAAGAAATCGCGCGGTCGGCGCTCCGCCGTCCCGCTGTCCTGATCCTTGTCGGGGAGGTTTTTCGTTCGTTTAGGACTAAGTTCGACGGGCGCGATCGATCACGTCGCGGTAGATGGACGGCGGGGGCGGAGCCGGGGGCTTCGCGGACTTGCGGGATGATCGATGGAAGCCGACCGGGCGCTCAATCTGCTCGACGACATGCTGTGGCAGTCGCTGATGGTGGCCGCGCCGATCCTGATCGCGACGCTGGCGATCGGCGTCGTCATCAGCGTGTTTCAGGTCGCGACGCAGATCCAGGAAGCGACGCTGAGCTACGTCCCCAAGCTATTGGTCGCGGCCGGGCTGCTGATCCTGCTCGGCCCGTGGATGATGACGCGGATGACCGATTTCGCACGCGGCCTGTACCTTGCCATCCCGGCACTGGTGAACTGATGCAGCCGCTGGTTCCGCAGGCGGTGGCGACGTTGCTGCTGTCGCTGCGCATCGTGCCGACGCTGGCCTTTGCGCAGCCGTTCACGCTGATCCGCATTCCCGCGATCGTCCAGGTCGGCCTCGCCATCGCCCTGTCCGCATGGCTGGTCGCAGGCAATCCGGCGGCGACGTGGCGGGCACCGCCGCCGGCCGGCGGATGGGTTGCGCTGGCGGCGGGGGAGTTGCTGCTCGGCGCCGCGCTTGCGCTGGCATTACAGCTGTCGTTCGCGGCGTTGCTGGTCGCCGGGCGGACGATCGATATTCAGGCGGGGTACGGCCTTGCCGTGCTGGTCGATCCGGCGACGCGCGCGCAGTTGCCGTTGGTCGGCACGATCCTCGCTTATGCGGCCGGGGCGATCTTCTTCGCGACCGAAGGGCCGGCACGGTTGCTGGCGATCTGGGCCGCGTCGCTCGAACGCGCGCCGATGGGCAGCGCGCTGACCGCGACCGATCCGCAAATCCTGATCGGCTATGTGTCGGGCGTGTTCCTGATCGCGCTTGGGCTGGCCGGGCTGTTGCTGGTCGTGCTGCTGGTGCTGGACCTCGCCATCGCGTTCATGTCGCGCACCCTGCCGCAGATGAACGTACTGCTGCTCGGCTTTCAGGTGAAGACGCTAGCGACGATGATCGTGCTGCCGATCGCGCTGGCGCTGTCGGGATCACTGTTCGTCGCCATCCTGTCGGCGGCGTTCGATACCATGGCGCGGATCGGCTGATGGCCGAACAGGACCAGAATCGCGGCGAGGCTCCGACCCCGTTCAAGCTGCAAAGGGCGCGCGAGAAGGGCAATGTCGCGCGCAGCATGGAACTGGGCTTCCTCGCCAGCCTGCTGACCCTCGCCGCCTACACGCTGATCGCCGGACCCGCGCTGATGGCGACGCTGGCGCAGGCGATGCGCATGGCGCTGGCGGGCGGCTTTGCGGGGGCGAGCGAGCCGGGCGGCGCGGCGGAGCTGCTGGGCATGCTCGGTCGTCGCGCGACTGCGCCGGTCGCATTGCTGGGAGGCACGATGGCTGGGATCGTCATCCTGCTCGAACTGATCCAGTTGCGCGGGTTCCTGCTGACCTTCCACCCGCTCAAACCCGACTGGAGCCGGCTCAATCCCGCCAAGGGGATCAAGCGGCTCTTTTCGCTGCTCATGCTCAAGCAGACGCTGAAGAGCATCCTGAAGTTCGCGCTGTATGCGGCTGCGACATGGATGGTCGCGCGCTGGGCGATGACGCATCTTGCGGAGAATGCAACCGATGGCGAACGACTGGTCGCGACGATGGAGGCGGCCGGACTGCGGCTGGTATTCGCGTTCCTGATCGTCGCGGTCGCTATCGCGATCCTCGACCAGATCCTCACGCGCGGCGAATTTACCCGCCAGATGCGGATGAGCCGCCGCGAAGTGACGCGCGAGGCGCGCGAACGCGAAGGCGAACTGCGCCAGAAACGACGCCGCAAGGAACTGCACCGCGAAATGGCGGCACAGGGGAAAGGCAATCTCGACGGGGCGGACCTGTTGGTGGTCAACCCCGAACATTTCGCGGTGGCGCTGCGCTATGACGAAGCGGCGATGATCGCACCGGAGGTCGCCGCGAAAGGCCGCAACCTCCACGCACTGCGACTGCGCGAGGAAGCGATCCGCCACAGCGTGCCGATCATCGCCGACCCGCCGCTCGCCCGCGCGCTGTTCCGCGCCTGCACCGTGGGCAGCGCCATTCCGCCCGACCGCTATGCGGCGGTCGCCGACCTCTATATCGACCTTCGCCGCGCTCGCGCGGGACTTCAGGACGGACATTCATGACGACCGGCATCTTGCCGCGCCTCTCCGCGCTTCCCGCCGCGAATCGCGACCTGGCGCTCGTCGCCGCGACGATCGGCATCCTCGTCATCCTGTTCGCGCCGATCCCCCCGGCGCTGCTCGATCTCGCGATCATCGCCAATTTCGGCCTCGCGCTGACAATCATGCTGCTGACCTTCTATGTCGGCAAGCCGGTCGAGTTCTCGACCTTTCCCTCGCTGTTGCTGGTCGCGACGCTGTACCGCCTGTCGCTCAACGTTGCCGCCACCCGCCTGATCCTGACCGGTGGCGATGCCGGGGCGGTGATCGGATCGATCGGCGCGTTCGCGGTGCGCGGCAATTTCGTCGTCGGGCTGGTCGTGTTCGCGATCCTCGTCGTCGTGCAATATGTCGTCATCACCAGCGGTGCGCAGCGCGTGTCCGAAGTCGCCGCGCGCTTCACGCTGGATTCGATGCCGGGTCAGCAGATGAGCATCGACGCCGACCTGAACATGGGTCTGATCGACCGCGACGAAGCCGTGGCCCGCCGCAAGGGGCTGGAAAAGGAAGCCTCCTTCTACGGCGCGATGGATGGCGCGTCGAAATTCGTGAAGGGCGACGCGATCGCCGGGATCATCATTCTGCTCATCAACATCATCGCCGGCTGGATCGTCGGCGTGACGCAGATGGGAATGGAATGGAGCGAAGCGCTCGGCCACTTCACCCTGCTGACCATCGGCGACGGAATCGCCACCCAGCTGCCCGCGCTCATCATCTCGATCGCAACCGGCATCATCGTCACCCGCTCCGCCTCCGACCGCGAATTGTCGACCGAGGTGTTCCGGCAACTGGGATCGGTGCCGCGCATCCCGCTGATCGTCGCCGCCGTGCTGGCTGCGCTGCTGCTGCTGCCCGGCATGCCCAAATGGCCGATCGTCGTGATCGGCACCATCGCCTTCGTCGCATGGCGACGCATCCGCAAAGCGGCGGCGGAAGCTGCGGCGGAACCGGTCGACGAAGAAGTCGCGGCGGAATCGACCGCGTCGCCGCCGCTCGAAATCCGGTTGGGCGAGGCGCTGTCAGGCGCATGGGCCGGCGAAGGCGCGCTGGTGATGGACCGGATCGCGGGACTGCGTCGGGTGCATGAGGAACAATTCGGCCTGCCCTTCCCCGCCGTGCGGCTGGAGGACGGCGCGGGTCTGGGCAGCCATGGCTATGAAATCCGCCTGTTCGGCGCGCGCTATGGCGCAGGCGACATCCACCCCGACCAGGTGCTGGCCGTCGCGGGCCAGGGCCAGAAACCGGCGATCGACGGCATTCCCACCACCGACCCGGCCTTCGGCCTGCCGGCATGGTGGATCGACCCCGAACAGGCCGATGCGGCCAAGGTCGCCGGCTGCACGATCATCGACCCGCTGACCGTACTCGCCACCCATTTCGGCGAGATCGTACGTAGCGAGGTCGGCACGCTGCTGACCCGCGCCACCGTCGTCGGGCTGCTCGACGGCGTGCGGCGGCGGCAACCGGGGCTGGTCGAGGAACTGGTGCCTCAGACGCTGTCGGTGTCCGACGTGCAGCGCGTGCTACAGGCGCTGCTGGCTGAAGGCGTGTCGATCGCCAATCTCGACCTGATCGTCGAGCATCTGACCGACCTCGCCCGCACGCAAAAGGACCCGATCGAATTGACCGAGCTGATCCGCCAGCGAATGAGCCATGCGATCTGTCATCAGTTGCGCGGGCGCCATGCCGACCTCGCAGTGCTCAGTCTCGATCCGCGTCTCGAAAACCAGCTTGCCGCCAGCATCGGCGCAGCGAGTGGCGGCGGATCGATGGCGGTCGAACCGCGCATCGCCGAACAGCTTATCCGCCGGCTGATGCCGCTGACCGAAGCGATGTTCCAGCAGGGGCGCGCACCGGTGCTGCTGTGCGGCGCCGAACTGCGCCGTCACCTCAAGACGTTGACCCGGCGCAGCCTGCCGACGCTGTCGGTCCTGTCGGTCGCCGAAATTCCGATGCGGATCACGCTCAAATCCTTCGATATCGTCCGGTTGGACCAGGGGACATGATGACCGATTACGACCAGCTTGCCAGCTTCCTCGCCGTCGATCCCGCCAATGTCGCGCTGCTGACCGACACCGCGCACGCCGCCATCGCCGCCGGCCGTCCGGCCGACGCGCAAGCGTTGATCGAGCGGCTGCGCGCGATCGAGGGACCATCGCCTGCAATCGACCATCTGACCGGGCTGGTGGCGATGGCGGCAGGGGATTGGACCGCCGCCATCGCCTCCTTCCGCGCGCTGACCGAGGCCGGCGTCGATGCGCCCGGCGTGCGCTACAATCTCGCACGGTCGCTGGCGATGCAGGGTGACCATGACGATGCGCTGGCGCTGCTCGACGACGACCTTGCCGACGCATTGCCGCAGGCGGCGCAGCTGCTGATCTTGCTGCTTCACGATCGCGGCGACATGGACCGCGCCGAGGTGGTCGCGCGCGCGGCGTTCGATCGCTTTCCCGAGCATGACGGCGTCAATGCCGCGATATCGACGCTGGCGATCGATCTAGAAGATCCCGACCTCGCCCGCGCTGCCGCCGAGCGCGCCGGTGATCACCCGGAGGGGCTGGTGACCCAAGCGACGCTGGCGATGGAAGCCGCCGATCCGGCCGCGGCAGCGCTGTTCGACCGGGTGCTGGCGGTGCAGCCGGACAATCCGCGAGCACGCGTCGGGCGCGGGTTGCTGGCGCTGTCGGGACAGGATGCCGCGGCAGCAACGGTCGATCTAGATCGCGGCGCGGAAAGCTTCGGATCGCATCTGGGGTCGTGGATCGCCGCCGGCTGGGCGCATCTGCTCGCTGGTGACGCGGCAACGGCACGGCTGCGCTTCGACCGGGCACTGGCGGTCGACGACAATTTCGCGGAGGGGCATGGCTCGCTGGCGGTGCTCGACCTGCTCGCCGGTGACCTCCACAATGCGCGGCAGCGCACGGCCGTGGCGCAGCGGCTCGACCGAAAGGGCTTCGCCGGTGCCCTCGCCGCAGCGATGCTGGCCGCCGGCGGGGGCGACGCGGCGAAGGTCGAGCGGATCGTGACCCTGGCGCTGTCCACTCCGCTCGACGACCAAGGGACGACGATCGCACAGGCACTGGCGCGGATGGGGACGCGGAGGTAGCGGCGGTCCCTCGAAACGGTCTAACGCCCGCGCATTGCCGCCGCAGCCCGGTCGATCAGAGCAAGCCCGCCCGGCATTTCGCCCACGATCCGTAGCACCTCGTCGAGCACCGCGGCGAACGCCGCGTCATTGGCTACCGCCTCGCCCAGTTCTTCGGTCAGCAGGCCATGTACCACCGCGCGGCGGCGTTCGTCTTCGCCGAGCGCGTCGAACCCCGCCATCGCCCGCAACCGTTCGAGCGGACGCGGATCGCCCTTGCCTGCTGCCCGCCCCGCCCGGTCACGCGACAAATTCGACAGCTTGGCACGCAGCAAAAGCAGGATATGGTCGGTGCCGGCGACCTTCAATGCAGGCTGCCCCGTCCTAACTGCCCCAGCAGGAACGAGGTTGGCGACGCTTCTTCCGTTTCGGCTACCGGGTCGAGCAACGGCCGGCACTGGTCGATGATGAGCCGCATGTCGTGGTTGAGCGGCGGCGTTTCGACATTGGCGCCGATCCCGCTTTCCAGCGCCGCGATCGTCTCTGCGAACCGGTCGTGGATCAGGTGCGTCAGCCCGGTCACGAACTGCCGCAGATAATGGTCGTCGGGCAGCGTCGACAACGGCTCCCATGTCGTCTGCGCACGCACGGGTTCGCCCGAGGTCAGCTCGAAAAAGCCCAGCTGGAACCGCGCCAGCGCAAAGTCCGGGGCCAGCGCCACTGCGCGTGACAGCGACGCATGCGCCTCGATCGGGCGACTGCTGCCGGCCAGCATCGACCCGCGAAAGAAGTGCAGCCGCGCATCGTCGGGATGCGCCGCGATCAACCGCTCGACCATCGGCAGCGCGTCGCCCAGGGAAGCTTCCGCCACGGCCAGCAACTCGCGGATGTCATCGTCGTCGCACATGATCCTATCTCCGATATCCGTGCAGCCGTTGCCGCAACCGGCCGAGCGCTGCGGCATGCAATTGCGACACCCGCCCTTTCGACAGGTTGAGCAGGTCCGCGATCTGGGCGAAACTGACGCCCGCTTCATAATGTTGGCGGATAATCACCGCCTCACGCTCGGGCAATGCGGCGATGCCGCTCGCCAGCACCGCATGGAGTTCGCGCCATTCGAGCCTCTGATACGCATTGGGACGCGGATCGATGCCGTCGGCGCCGACCACCAGCGCGCTCCCCTCCAGCATCAGACCGATGGCAAGGCCCGACACCAGTGTCGCGAGCGCCGCGACCGGATCCTCCTCCTCGTCGCGCCGCAGCGATCGCGCGCGGTCGGTTTCAGCGCGGCGGCGCTGCGACCACGTCGCGTCGCTTTCGCTCATCCGCGCCGCGCCATCGGCGATGCTGCCGACGATCCGCCGCCGGGCATAGGCGCCGAACGGAATGCCGCGCAGCGGGTCGTAGCGGTCGATCGCCTGCAACAGCCCTTCGTAGGCGAAATGCTCCATATCGCCCAGATCCGCGCCATGTTTTGGCCGCCGGCCATGCTGACGCCGGGCAATGGCGCGGGCGAGCAGGCGGTAGCGGGTGAAGATCTGCTCGCGACAGCGCTTCTCGTTCTCGAAGCGCAGCCGCCGCCACAGCGACGCCTCGACGCGTGGCGGCACCAGCAAGAGGTCGAAGCCGACGCGCCGCATCATCGGAAACTGCCGAGCACCCCTTGCAGCACCAGCCCCCAGCCGTCGATCAGCACGAACATCAATATCTTGATCGGCAGCGCGATCGTCGCGGGCGGCACCATCATCATGCCCAGCGCCAGCAGGATGCTGGCGACCACCAGGTCGATCAGCAGGAACGGCAGCAGGATGACAAAGCCGATCGTGAACGACACGCGCAGTTCGTTGAGGATGAAGGCGGGGGCGAGCTTCAGCGTCTCCACGTCTTCGGCCCGGCGCGGCAACGGCGTACGGCTGATCGCGTAGATCGATTCGAGATCGGCATCGCGCGTCTGCGCCAGCATGAACCGCCTGAGCGGCGCGGCACCCGCGGTCATCGCCGCCTCCACCCCGATCCGCCCGGCGAGCAGCGGTTGCAGCGCATCGGCGTTGATGCGGGTCATGGTCGGCGCCATCGTGAACGCGGTCAGGAACATCGACAGCGCAACCAACACCGGCGTCGGCGGCGTTTCAGGCATGCCGAAGGCGTGACGGACCATCGACAGCACGATGACGGTCCGCACGAAACTGGTCATGCTGATGACCACCGCCGGAAGGACCGCGAGCAGTGTCAGGATCAGCGCGGTGCGCACGACATCGTTGTCGATCGCACCGCCGGCCAGCATCGCGTTCATGCCGCCGGTCCCTGACGCAGCACCTGCTGCCCGGTGGCGGACGACAGGATCACATATTCCTGCCCGTCGCAGCGCAGCAGGCACAGATCGGCATGCGGGCTGATCCGCCGGCTTTCGATCACCGCGATCCGCCGCTCGGCCCGGCTGGGTAGCGTCAGCCGCCCGCCGCCACGCTTCAGCAGCACCGCCGCCAGCCCGGCCAGCGTCACGCAGACCAGCAGCGCGACGACGATCCGCGTCAACGACACATCGAGCGCCGCGCCGCCGCCCAGCCGCGCGGGCGCGGCGGCGAGGATCATTCCGGCCACGCCGCGATCTCCGTCAGCCGCACGCCGAACCGGTCGTCGACCGCGACCAGTTCGCCGCGCGCGACGATCGCCTCGCCCAGCCGCAATTCGATCGGGTGGTTGAGCGCCGCCTCCAGCGGCACGACCGCGCCGGGTTTGAGCGCGGTCAGCGCGCCGACGGTCATCTTGGCTTGCCCCAGATGGGCGTCGAGTTCGACCGCGACGCTGTCGATCAGCGTCGTGCTGACGCGCGGGGAAATCCTGGTTTCGGACATGGAGATACTCACGCAGCGACATCGACGATTTGCAGCGACGGGACCGGTTCGGCCGGCACGATCCGCACGCGCCCGCGCGGCAAGGGCCGCCCGTCGAGTTCGATCGGCACCGGGTCGGCCAGCGCGCGGTCGAGCACGACGACGTCGCCGACCTCCAGCGCACGCAGGTCGGCCAGTCGCATCGCCGCACGCCCTACAGCCGCCCCGACCGCGATCGAAATCGCCGTCAACGCCGCTGCCCCCGGCCCCAATCGCGGCAACCCGACCGGTGGCAATACCCGTCGCACCAGCGCGGCAAACAGCGCGTCGGACAATCCGAACGCCAGCCCGTCGCCGAGCGTCGCCACCCACGCGGAACCCTCCGCAAGCACGAACCCATCATCGCAACCCGCGACCGCGATCAACCGGGTCCGCAGGTCGGTCAGGCACGGCTCGGCAACCGCTTCCAGCACCGCCCGGTCCGACCCCGCGCGACCCTCCGCCGATACCCCGACGATCCGCGCCCCGATGCACAGCGCCGTATCGGGCGCGGTACCGATCGCCAGCCCGGCCGCATTGCGCCGCCAGCCCGCTCCACCGCCGCGCCGCAAGCGTGGCGCCTGCCCCGCCCCGCCAACGAACCACTCTGCCTCCCACGCCGCGACCACGCCCGCGAAGAGCGCATCCAGCGCAACTGGCGGCTGCGTATCGGCCGGCAGCCAAGCGACCGCGCTCATCCCTGCCCCCGGATGCCGAAGAGTTGCTGGATCATATCGTTCGACACGCTGACGATCTGCGACGATGCTTGGAATCCGCGCTGGATCAGGATCAGGTCGCCAAACTGTTGCGACAGGTCGACGTTCGACGCCTCCAGCCGTTTCGACCGCACCTGCCCCACGCGCGGATCGTCGCTGGCGAGCAGCATCGACTGCCCCGGCTCACGCTCGACGAACAGCCCGTCACGTTGCTCCAGCCGTGTCGGATCGCGGAAATCGGCTAGGGCGATCGCGCCGCCGTCGACCTTCTGCCCGTTCGAATAGGTCAGTTGCAGCTTGCCGGCGCTATCAGCGGCGATGCCGGTGATCGTGCCCGCTGCATAGCCATCGACCTTCGCCGCGCGCAGCGTCGACACCTCGCCCCCCGAAAACGACGTTACGCCACTTGAGAAATCGAACTGTACCGTCAGGCCGGAAGCGGCATCGGCGAAGTCGAGCTTTGCCGTCGCCGGATCGACGATCCCGGCGTTGAACTTCAACGTCTGCGTCCCGACCGTCACGCCCTTGTCGTCGGTGACGGTCACCGTCCACCCGTCGCTGCCGTTGACGAAATCCGCTTTCCACACATGCGCAGCACCACTTGCGTCGAACACGCGAATGTCGCTGACGGCGTAGCTGGTCGCGGTCGACGACAAATTGTCGGCGAAGGTCACGGCCGTCGTCGCCTTGGGCGCGCTGGTCCGGCGCGCATCGACCGACAGGCTGACCGCGCGTCCGGTCGCGTCCAGCGTCGCCAGCCGGTAACTGGTCCCACTCATCACGATGAACCCGGCCGGATCGACTTCGAAACTGCCGGTCCGCGCGTACAGCGTCCGGTCGCCGTCGAGCAGCACGAGGAAGCCGCTGCCATCGACCGACAGATCGAGATCGCGATCGGTGCTGCGTAACTCGCCCTGTTTGAAATTTAGCGTGCCGTCATCGACCTCGACGCCGTACCCGGCACTACCGCCCTGCCCGGTCAGCGACATGCCGCCGCGGTCAGGCGTCGCGTACAGATTGTGGAAGCTGACCGTCGAACCCTTGAACCCGGTGGTGTTCAGGTTCGACACGTTGTTGCTGACCTGCTGCAACCCCTTCGAATAGGCGTTGAGGCCGCTCAGGCCGATATAGATCGCGCCGAACATCAATTCTTCTCCCGGATCTGGACGATATTGCCGATGGCGAGCCCGGCGATGGTGCGTTTGTCGTCGGTTTCGATGGTGATGCTGGGCGTGCCGCTCGACAATGCGATGGCGGTGACCATGCCCGACAGCGTCGCCGCACCGGCGGCGATATCGACCCGCTTGCCGAGCAA
This sequence comes from Sphingomonas epibiotica, assembly GCF_039615155.1. NCBI lineage: Bacteria > Pseudomonadati > Pseudomonadota > Alphaproteobacteria > Sphingomonadales > Sphingomonadaceae > Sphingomonas > Sphingomonas epibiotica. Next base: position 106,439 of record NZ_JBDGHY010000004.1, read on the forward strand.
CCCGGTCGCCTGATTGGTCGCCTGCATCGCGGTCATCGCCTGCAACCGCTCGTTCGCGGTCTGCCCCTGTTGCACCTGCGAGAATTGTGCGAGCTGCGAGACGAACTGGAAATTGTCCATCGGCTTCAACGGGTCCTGATAGGTCAGCTGCGTCAGGATGATCTTCAGCAGCGCATCGAAGCCCAGGCCGAAAGCACTGGTCGCGGTCTGGGCGGCGCTCGTCTCACTCCCTTGCGTGACGGACGAAACGGGGGCGGTCTGCATCAGCGGGCTTCCTGTCGGGTGCCGGACATGCCGGCGATGGTGATGTGCGCGGGCGCATAGCCATGCGCGGCGAGCAGCGCGGCGACCTCGTCGGCCAGCGCGGCACGGTCGCGTTCGTCGAGGCCGGCGACCTGCGCCACGACCTCGATCCCGTGCGCGACCGCCTGCACCGCGACCGCCACGAACGATCCGGTCGGAAGCGGACGCTGACGGACCGGTGGCCGCGGCTGGACCGGCGCGGTTGGGGTCGCGCGGGACGATAGCGCGCGCGACGCGGTGACGGCTGCCGTCGCCGGCAAAGGTGCGATGAACTGCGGCGCAGTCGACTTGGTAACGGCCGGCAGAACCGGTGCCACGACGGGTGCTGGTGTTCTCGTGGCGACGACCGGCGTGGCGACGGAAGCGGCGGGTCCCTCGACCGAAGACACCACCGAAACCTCGGTGGCCGGCTCCACCGACGCCACCGGCAGTACCGCTGCAACCGCCGCCACCGGCATCGCGACCGACTGACCGAAGAACCCGTCCTGATTGAACCGCTCGGCCTGCACCTCGACCTTCGTCGCCGATACCGGCTCCACGGCAAGCAAGTCGGCAAAGCGCAGCGTCGGCACCGCGACGACCGGCACGCCCGCCACCATCGGCTCCTCACCTCGGGATCCGGTCGGAAGGTCAGTCAGCGGTCGGATCATCGCTGCATCCAGTTCAACGCAGCGCGATCCGCGATCGCCATCAGCGCGCGTTCGTCGGCATGACGACGTGCATCGCGCGCGGCGGCGGCGGCCTGTGTCGCGACCGCTTCGCACCGCGCCTGTTCCCGGCGGGCCGTCTCCGCCGCATCTCCGGTCGCCTGCGCAGCCGCCCGCTGCGCGTCGGTCGCCGCCATGTGCGCTCCGGCACGCTCGGTCAAAACCTGCGCATAGGCATCGCGCAGTGCCGGATCGAAACGCTCGATGACCTGCCGCTGCCACGCATCCGCCGCCTCGACCAACGCGGTATCGGCCTCCGCCAATCCGCGCGCGGCATCACGCTCCGCCAGCATCGTCCGGTGATGCTCGGCCTGTGCCCGATCGACCCGCAACGCCGCGATCGTCCGCAGCGCCTGCCACGCGCGCGCCATCCGATCAGCCATGCCGCTTCCCTTGCGCCAGCATGGTCAGGTGCCGCAGCGTCTCGGCAAAGGGCACGGCCACCCCCTGCTCCTGCCGCAAAAACGCGTTGATCCCCTCGCGCGCGGCGATCGCCGCATCGATCGCCGGGTTCGCCCCTGCCTGATACAGCCCGCTGTCGATCATCACCCGCGCTTCGTCATAAGTGGCAAGGTGCGCGGTCACCGCGCGTGCCGCCTGCGCATGAGCGGGCGTCATCAACCGCGCAGCCTGTCGGCTAATGCTGCGGATCGGATCGATCGCCGGGAAATGCCCACGATCCGCCAGCGTCCGCGACAACAGGATATGTCCGTCGAGCAATGCCTTCATCGTCTCGACGATCGGGTCGTCGATCTCGTCGGTTTCGCTAAGCACGGTCAGGATCGCAGTGATCGCGCCACCGCCGCGCACCGCGCCGCACCGTTCGACGATGCGCGGCAGGGCGGCAAAGACGTTGGGCGTATAGGCGCGCACCGTCGGCGGCTCGCCGGCCGCCAGCCCGGTTTCGCGCAGCGCCATTGCCAGCCGGGTGATCGAATCGACGACCAGCAGGACATGCTCTCCCCGGTCGCGCCAATATTCGGCCAAGCACAACGCGGTCGACACCGCCCGCGCCCGCATCGCCGCACTCTCGTCCGACGTCGCGGCGATCAGCGTCGCCGCCTTTCCCCGCGACGACAGCGCCTGCCAGAAACCCGATACCTCGCGCCCGCGCTCGCCGACCAGACAGACGATGCGGCGTGTCGCTTCGGTCTGCGCGACGATCTGTTCGATCAGGCTGGTCTTCCCCACGCCGCTCGCCGCGAAGACGCCGATGCGCTGTCCCCGCCCCAGCGTCAGCAACCCGTCGATCGTACGTACGCCGGTTTCCAGCAGCGTGGTCGGCGCGATACGGTCGAGAGGCCCCGGCGTCACCCCACGCAGGCTGACTCGCTGATCCGGCCGGATCGCGTAGCCCCCATCGATTGGCCGCCCCAGCGCATCGATCGCGCGTCCGCCATAGCCGTCGCCGACCCCGACGCCGCTATGCGTAACCGGCTCGACCCGCGCACCGATTGACACCGCCGCGCCGTCCTCGACGGGGACCAACACCAACGTATCGGCATCGACCGCCGCCACCTCGACCAGCTGCCCGCCGATCCGGCACAGGTCGCCGACCGTCGCCATCGGCCCGGTCGCCTCGATTCGCCCGGGCATCACCCGCCGCACCTCGCCATAGGGCAGAGCGAGATCGAACTCCGCGATACGGGTGAGGAAGCGATGTTCGGTCATGCCCCGGCCATCTCGTCCAGCGCCTGCGCGATCGCCGCCCATAGCTGGGGCACGTCAAGGTCGATCTGGCTCAACCGCACGCCGATCCGGCACGCGCCCGATGGCAGGTCGGGATCGATCATGACTTCGCCGTGCCCCGCCAGCGCCGCCGCGTCGGTAAAATCATTGCCGCTCACCCGCACCGTCAGCCCGGTCCGGTCGCGCAACATGGCCAGCCGGTGGTCGAGCGCATCTAAGACCATCACAGCCATCGCCTCGGGCCGGGCGAACACGCGGTCGAGACAGGCGCGTGCCAGTGCCGCCGCGAGGCCATCGAGCGCCTCCAACCGCTCGGACAGGCGCTTCGCTTCTGCCGCCAATCCCTTGGCCAGCAGGTCGACCCGCTCCCGTTCGCTACGTTCGACCGACGCGATCCCGGCCTTGCGCCCTTCCGCCAGCCCCTCCTCGCGCGCCTTGGCGATGGCGATCTTGGCCGCCTCCGCCGCGCGCGTCGCATCCGCACGCAACGCCACGATTTCGGCGCGCAACAACTCAGCTCCGTCGACCGCTGCCGGAACAGGTGGCGCCATCAACGTGCGAACGGTTGTCGCGGCCGTCTGTTTGAGCACCGCCACTTCAACGCCCCCCGATCGCGCCGCGCAGCCGACCGAGCAACGACGGCCCCGGCCCCGACAGGACCGGCGCGGCGAACGCTTCCGCCGCCTTTGCCAGCGCCGCCCGCCCGGCCGGCGTCATCGCCTCGCCCGGATCGGCCAGCCGAGCCGCGATATCCGCTGCGAAGGGCGTAGCCACCGGCACCGCCTCGACCCGTAGCCGCTCCGCCGGGGTTAGCCGCGCCAGCACCGCGCGTCGATCGGCAGGCGACAATGCGCGCAACCGTGCGATCGGATCATCAGCCGGCGACATGCTCGCCCCCCTCCTGCCCGATCCGCCGCCGCAACAGCGCCGCGAACGCGTCCTGTTCCGCCGCCGACAGCCGCGTCGCCCGCGCCCGGCGTAGCGCGACCAGAATCAAGGCCACCAAACCCAAACCCGCCAGCGCCCATGGCCACCATGCCGGAGCGGCCACCGGCTCGCTCGTCACGATCGGCGGCACATAGGTCGGCATCGTCGGCGCGACCTGTGCCGCGGACGTACCGGTCTCGAACGACAGCATGTCGCCCTGCGCATCGTCCAGCCCGACTGCCGGCCGGATCGCCGCCGCCAGTGCCGCCTGATCGCCCGCATCCAGCGGCTGCGGCGTCACCAGCGTCATGCGCAGCCGAAAATTGCGTGCGCCCTCCGTCTCGCCCGGCGTCCAGTTCGCCGGATCGACGGTTTCATCGCCCTGCGCCAGCACCTCGACGCGCAGTTCGTGGCGCAGGCCGGGCCGGACGCCTTCGATCGCGGCGCGGGCACGGGCCTTGTAATAATTCTCCACTGCCGTCGTCGCATCGCCCTCGACCGGCTGCGGCACGGCATTGGCGCTGACGACCCGACCATCGGCGTCGAGCACCACCACCCGTTCGGCGGGCAGGTCGGGCACGGCGGCCGCGACCAGGCGCTGGATCCCGGCGACCTTCGCCGTATCGGGCACGGCGCCCCCGCGCATCTGCACCGTCACCGCCGCGCTCGGTTCGATCCGGTCGTCGCGGAACAGCGTGCGTTCGGGCAGCGCGAGGTGGACGCGCGCGCCTTCCACGCCGTCCAGTAGCGCGATGGTGCGGACCAGCTCCCCCTGCAACGCCCGCTGGTAATTGATCTTCTGGGCGAAATTGGTGAGGCCCATGTCCGACTTGTTGAACAACTCGAACCCGACCTCACCCACATCGGCCCGGACCATCGCCAGCCGCGTCGCATCCGCCTCGCCGCGCGGCACCAGCACCGTGGTGCCCCCATCGCGCAGTTCATAGGGCGTACCGCGCTTGTCGAGTTCGGCGACGATCGCCGCCGCCTCCCCCGGCCGGACATGATCGGCCAAGGTTGAATATCCGTCGCGCAAAAACGCCCAATACGCCCCGCCAAGCAACCCCAGCACGACCACGAACACGCCACCGATCAACAACCATTGCCGGCGCGGCGAAGGAGCAGCGTCGCTCATAGCTGCATGTTCATCAGGTCGCGATACCCCTCGACCAGCCGGGCGCGGACCTGCATCGCCAGTTCGACCGACAGCCGCGCTTCCTCCAGCGCCACCGTCACCTGATGGACGGGGATGCTGTCATCGACCGCGAAGCGCCGCACCAGCGCGTCGGCCGCGTCGAGCTTGGCATCCAGCGCGTGCAGCCCCGACAGCAGCAACGCCCCGAACCCCTGCGCCGGCGGCGTCGGGGCGACCGGCCCCAGTTGCAGCGCCAGCGGCGCGGCGGTCACACCGGCCAGCGGCGGGATCACCCCGCTCACGACTGCTTCCCCAGATCGAGCGCACGTGCGTACAGCTGGTGCGCGATCCCCATCGCGGTCAAATCCGCCTCATAGGCGCGCGCGGTACGGATCATCAGCGCCATTTCGCCTGCCTGATCGAGATCGGGATATTCAACGAAGCCCTCGGCATCGGCCTGCGGGTGGCCCGGTTCGTGGACGCGGCGCACCCCGTTCGCGACGGGTTGCAGCCCCGTGACGCCGACCCCCGATCGCACCAGCGACCCGAAGCCCGCCATCGGTCCGGTCAGCAGCCGCTGCGCCCGGTACCCGGTGGTGTTGGCGTTGGCGATGTTGGCGGCGATCACCTGCAACCGCTGCCATTCGACGTCGAGGCCGGTACGGCTGATCCGGGCGGCGTCCATCAGCGCCCTCCCGCGATCGCGGCGCGCATCAGCCCCATTTCGCGCCCCAGCACGTCGATCAGCGCGGCGAAACGCAGCGAGGTTTCCGATGCGGTCGCGAGTTCGAGGTCGAGCCGCGCCTCGGTTCCGAACGCGGGCGTCACGCCCCATGACGTGGTCGGCCGCACTGCCGCGACCGCATCGACACTTCGCCCGGCCGCACTACGCAGCGCTTCCTCGAAATCGACCCGCATCGGGCGATAACCGGGCGAATTGGCATTGGCGATATTCGCCGCGGTCGCCTCGGCCCGGGCAGTCAGCCCGTCGAGCGCCTTGGAGATGACGACCGAAGTCAGCGCATCCATTCGAGTTTCCTCATTTGACGATCAATTCGGCGTGCAGCGCGCCGGCGGCCTTGATGGCCTGCAAAATGCCGATCATCCGTTGGGTATCGACGCGGGCGCGCGACAGCCCCTGCACCAGATCGGCGATGGTGGTGTTGCCGAAGCGAATGGTCGCGTCGCCGCTGCCCTGCCGAACGGCCAACTTGGTATTGGTGACGACCAGGCTGCGTACCCCGGCGCCCGCCTCGACGTCGCTGGCGAAGCCGGCATAGAAATCGGGCTGCGAGGCGAAATTCTCGGCGACGACCGACACCTTGATATCGCCCTGCGCGATCACGACCGACGACAGCGTTACGTCGCCCCCCGCGACCACCGTGCCGGTGCGTTCGTTGATGACCACCCGCCGCGTCGCCGCCGGCTCGACCCCGACATTCTCCAGCGCCGCCAGAAACCCGGTCAGTCCGGCCGCGCCGCCGCCGTAACGCACCCGCACCTCATCGGCATTGCGCGCCCACGCAACGCCCGCCCCGAAACGGCGCACGATCCCGGCCGCGACCCGCTCGGCCATCTCGAAACTCGGGTCGGACAACAGGAACGACAATTCACCGCCGGGCTTCAGGATGTTGCTGTCGACCGCCGTCTCGATCGTCGCCCCGCCTTCCAAAATCGCCGAGGTCGGATAATTGCGCTGTTCGCGGTTCAGATCGCTGTCGAAGCGATGCCCGCCGACCAGCAACGGCCCCTGCGCCAGCGCATAAGGCTTGCCATCCGGCCCCAGCAGCGGCGTCATCACCAGCGTACCGCCCGCCAGACTGCGCGCATCGCCGATCGAGGCGATGGTGGCGTCGATCCGGTCGCCGACATTGGCGGAGGGCGGCAACATGCCGGTCACCATTACCACCGCGACGTTGCGGCTGCTGATCTCCGCCCCGGCGACATTGGTGCCGAGGCGATTGAGCACGTTGCGCAGCGCCTGTCGCGTGACGACGCTGCGCCGCGTATCGCCCGATCCCGACAGGCCGACGACCAGCCCGTACCCAACCAACGCATTCTGCCGCCAACCGTCGAACCGGCCCAGCGCCTTGATCGGCACCGACTGCGCAGCCGCTGGAACGCTCAGCAGCAACAGCGGCGCAAGGGCGAACCCGAACCGCATCAGCCGAGCCCCAGCGCGCCGAACAGGCGGTTGAGCAGCCCCGGCCGGCTGCCGCGCGACACGAAGCCGCGGCCGCCATAATCGATTTCGGCGTCGGCGATGCGCGACGACAACACGCTGTTGTCCGGCCCGATATCGGCGACGCGGATGCGCCCGCGCACCCCGACCTCGGTCCGCTCGCCGTTGATCGCCATGCGTTGCCGCCCGGTCACGATCAGATCGCCATTGGGCAGCACCGCGCTGACCGTCGCACTCAGTCGCGTGACCAGCCGCTCGCTGCGCCGGGCCTCGCCCCGCCCGCTGAACCCGCCGCCTAGCGTCGCGCGGCCGCCTTCGCCGACCGACCCGGCATCGATCGACGCCGACAAGTCGGTGGCCTTGCGCGTCGCATTCTGCGCCGAATTGCTGGCATCGGCGCTCTGAAAGACGACGATGGTCAGCGTATCGCCGACCTGTGCCGCGCGCTGATCGGTGGCGAGCGCGCCCCAGCCGCCCGGCCGGTACAGGTCGTCGCCAACGGCAAGCGGCGCGGCGAACACCTGCCCCTGCCCATCGCGCACGAACACCGACCGCCCCGACCGGCCGGGTTGCAACGTCGTCACCGGCCGCTCGATCATGACCGGCCCCGCGACCGAGCGCAGCGTCAACTCGCTACCGCCCGGCAAAACCGGTGCAGGCGACCAGTCGCGGCGCGCCGGCGCGGGTACCAGAAAGGTGATCGCAACGGTGCCGGTCCCGCCAACCTGCACGCCGGTCGCCCGCCGCACCATCGCCGCGACCGTCGCCGCATGCAGCGTCATCTGCCGCCGTCCGGCCGGCAGGCGCAACACCACCTGCCGCCCGGCGTCGCCGGCACCTTGCACCAGATCGGCGAGCGTCACCTCGCGCACGCGCACCTTCGCTTCGGCAACGAGCATCAGCCCGGCCGCCACCGTCATCAGCATTGTCCGTTTCCCCGTGTCCGCGTCAGCGCCGCAGCGTGTTCGCAATCCCCATCATCTGATCGGCCGCCTGCAATATCTGCGCATTCGCTGCATAGGCGCGCTGGACCAGCATCATCCGCACCATTTCCTCGGTCAGTTGCACGTTCGACCGCTCGACCGCGCCCTGGATCACCTGCCCCGCCCCGTCCTCGCCGGGCACCAGTTCCTCCAGCCGCGTGGCGTCCGCCACCCGGTACAGCCCGCCGTCCATCCGCGTCACCTCCGCCGCGTCGCTCAGCCGGACCAGCCGAATCTGCCCCAGTTCGACCGGCGCGGTGCCATCGGCTCCCTGCGCCCGGACCGTGCCATCGGCGGCAATCGAAAGCGCGGTCACGTCTTCGGGCACGGTGATAATGGCCTTCAGCGCAAAGCCGCCCGCACCGGTCAGCAGGCCGTCGTCGCCCACCTTCAGTCGACCGCCGCGCCACAACACGCTTTGCCCGTCCGGCCCCATCAATTCGATGAAGCCCGCGCCGTCGATCGCGACGTCCATCGCCGCACCGGTCCGCTGCAACTCGCCCGGATCGTTCAGCATGAATTGCAAATCGAGCGCCACTCCCGCCAGTGTCGGCGCCGCCGACTGCAGGTCGGCCGGCAGCAGCGTCGCATCGGGTCGGCTGGCCACCACATCAGCAAAGCGTATTTCCGACCGCTTGAACCCCGCCGTGTTGATGTTCGAAATATTGTTGGCGATCGCGTCGAGCGCCAGTTGCTGGGTGCGCAGTCCGATCGCGCCGATCTGATAGGCGTCGCTCATCCCTTGCCTCCGAAAGTGGCGGCGGCACGGCCCATCAACTCGTCATAGAGCTGAATCAGCCGCGCCCCGCTTTCCGCCTGCCGCATTGCGACCATCGTCTGGGTCATCTCGTCGCCCAGCGTCACGTTCGACGCTTCGAGCATCCCGGTTCGGATTTGGGCCCCGTCAGTGTCGACCATCGCCTGTCCGGCAAAGAAGCTTTCGCCGACCGCGGTCATCCCCGCCGGATCGTCGCAGCGTTCGACGGCGATGCGGGCAAGGTCGATCTTCGCACCGTCGATCACCAGGTCGCCGCCGCCCGACTGTTGCAGGACATAGCCCTGCGGCGTGACCAACGCGCCATCGGCGTCGCGGCGGAACTGCCCCTGTCGGGTATAAAGGGTGCGTTCGCCGTCACGAACGCGGAAATAGCCGTCGCCGCTGATCGCCATGTCTAACACGTTGCCGGTTTCGGTCAGCGATGCCTGTGCCGCATCGATCCGCGTCGCCAGCGCGACTTCGCTTCGCGCCGCGACCGTGTCGGCAAAGCCGATCCGCCGCTTATAGCCGGGCGTCGCCACGTTCGCGATATTATGTGCCGCGACATCCAGCCGTGCCTGCGCCATGCGCATCACCGCCGTCGCCGAATCCACCAACCCCGTCATGCCCATTCCCGCCAAAGCCGCGATGCGACGCTGATGCCGCAGCGTTTAGCGAACGAACAGGAGAAGCGAGTCCGCTTCGGAGCGGCGTTTCCTCCGATCCGGATGTGTCACCGTTGCGAAAGCCAATGAGTAGGTCAGACGACGTTGCGCAAGGCCCCAGACCCAGGGCGCGTCGGCTCTCAACAGATCGGGTGCCGTTCCACCGAAGGAAACGGAAGTTGCGTCACCCCGGATCAGGTCCGGAGTGACGCAATCCGACTACCGCGCAATCTTACCGCTGCGCCGCCGGCTGCGGGGTGAAGCTCGTCACGTTCGCCATCCCGTTCGCCCCGAACGTAATGACATGCCGCGATCCCTCGCGACAGGTCGCGACCCAGCTTCCCGGCTGCTCACCGCGCTCGGCAGAGGTCACGCCCTGACACGGCAGCCCGGCGTCGCGGATCGCGCGGATGAACACCGCCTCGCGCTGTCCGGGGGCCAGCGCGTCGACCTTCGCCGCCATCTCCGACGCTTGCTGCGCATTTGCCATCGCCGCCTGATTGGCGGCCGCCTGCTGCTCGGCGCTTGGGCCACAGGCCGCCAGCATCAGCGATCCACCCAGCATCACCAGCAACCCACGCATCTTTCCATCTCCCAAAGGCACCGCCGACGCGGCCAATGTCCGTTTCGGACAATCAACGACCGCGCCGACGGTTCCCCGGGTCAGCGCTGATACGCCTTGGGCAGTCCCTGTTCCTCGGGGACGAGATAGCGGTCGCGCAGGCGTGTCTGGCGGTTGGTCAGCGGTTGGTCCACTCCATCGATGAACAGCTGCGTCGGCACCGACCCGATCTCCAGCGGATCGCCGTCCCAGATCACCACGTCGCCGCGTCGTCCGGGAACCAGCATACCGATCTCACCGTCCATGCCGATCGCGCGCGCCGGCAGCGAGGTGATCGTCGCGAACGCCGCACCCCAGTCCAGCCCGGCCGCCCCCGGAATCTTCGACAGCGCGACCAGATTGCCGGCATATTGCCGCACCAGCCGTGCCTGCCGCGCTTCGTCGTCGCCGATCATGCCGATGCCGACGGTCACGCCCGCCGCCTTCATCCGCCCGATATTGGACTGGGTCGCCGCCAGCTGCTCGAAGCTGGCCGGCAGGTCGGCCAGCGCGCTGGCGAGCACCGGCACCCCCGCCGCCGCGATCTGCTGTGCGACCGTCCAGCCTTCGGCCGCACCGACCAGCACCGGCTTCAACCCCGGAAAGTCGCGCTTCAGCGCCAGCACGCCGAGAATGTCCGACGCGCGTTCGACATGGATCAGCAGCGGGACCTGCCCCGACAGCACGCCCTGCAACGCCTGCGCATCGGCGCGGGTCAGCAGCGCTTCCTTGCCGCGATCGGCAAAGCTCGCCGGGTTACGGCCGTACGCCTGCGCCTCGAACAACGCGTTGCGGAACATCGCCATTGCCGCCGGCCGGCTGCCGCCCGCCGCACGCGCGCCGGCCTCGCCCCATTCCATGAACTGGAAGGCGCGCGGACGGGTGACCGCGTCCATGTCGTTGCCGAGATCGATGACCGCGCCCTGTCCGGCAAAAATCGACCCGCCATTGTCGGGCGCGACCACCGCGCGGGTGACGCCGTCGGTGCGGTTGATCGCGATCGGCGTCGCCCGCGGGTTCAGGCCGGCGGTCACGTCGAGGCCCGCATTGAACACACTGTCGCGCGCCGAGGCGTCGTTGGTCGGACCGACGCCATCGACCTCGACGATGCCGAGGCGGGTGAAGCCCGCGACGATCCCCGGCGTCACATAGCGCCCGCCCGCATCGATCGTCTTGCCTCCGCCGGCGGCACCGCCGCGTCCGGCCGACACGACCCGCCCGCCGCGAATGACGACGGTGCCGCCCTCGATCGGCGCCGATCCGTCGCCCAGCACCAGCCGGGCATTGGTGATGGTCACATCCTGCGCGGCGGCAGGCGCGGCAATGGTGCTGCCGAGCAGCAGCGCGAAGATCAGGCGCTTCACTTCACATCCCCTTCGCCGGGCTGGCCAAGTTCGAAATCGGATACCGGCCGCAGCCGCGGATTATTGGCGTCGTAAAGCAGCGCGCCATCGACCCACACCATTTGCGGGCGGGTATAGACGCTGAACGGATCGCCGTTCCACAGCACGACATCGGCCATTTTGCCGGCCTGGAGCGAGCCGGTGACCTTGTCGATGCCCAGCGCCCGCGCCGGATTGATGCCCAGCCACGTCCAGGCATGTTCGGGCGTCACCGGCATGCCGGCGCGCTTGGCCGAGGCCATGACCTTCGCCACTTCCTGATTGAGTCGCTGGATGCCGTTCGCGTCGTCCGAATGGATCATCGCACACGCGCCCTGCTTGTCGAGGATCGGCAGGTTCTCGCCGATCCCGTCATAGCTTTCCATCTTGAAGCCATACCAGTCGGCCCACACCGCCGAACACACGCCCTGCGCCTTCAGCAGATCGGCGATCTTGTAGCTTTCGACGGCGTGGTGGAAGGCAGTGACCTTGTACCCCATCTCCTTGGCCATATCCATGACGATGGCCATTTCGTCGGCGCGGTAGCAGTGGTTGTGGACGAGGATCTCGCCGTCGAGCACCCCGCGCAGTGTATCCATGGCGAGGTCGCGCGCCGGCGCCTCCCCGCCATCGGCCTCATATTTGTCCCATTTGCGGTCATAGTCCTTCGCGCGCAGCCACGTCGCGCGATCGACCGCCAGATTGCCCATCCGCGTCGAGGGCATCCGCCCCTTCGACCCATAGACGCGCTTGGGATTCTCGCCGCACGCCATCTTCAAGCCGTACGGTGCGCCGGGGAACTTCATCGCCTGCATCGTCCGGCCATAGACGTTCTTCAGCGTCACCGACCGCCCGCCCATCAGGTTCGCCGAACCGGGCAGGATCTGCAGCGTCGTCACCCCGCCATTGGTCAGCGCCCGCGAGAAACCGGGATCCTGCGGCCAGACGCTGTGTTCGGCCCAGACGTCGGCGGTGACGGGTCCGGTCGCTTCGTTGCCGTCGCTATGCGCCTCGACGCCGGGGCTGGGATAATCGCCAAGATGACTGTGGACGTCGATGATGCCGGGGGTGACCCATTTGCCCTGCCCGTCGATCACCGTCACGCCATCGGCCGGCGCGATCGACTGGCCGACCTCGACGATCTTGCCGTCGCGGAACAGCACCGACCCCTTGTCGATCCGCCCGCCCTCGCCGTCATAGATGGTGACGTTGGTCACCAGCGTGGCCCGCCCCGGATAGGCACGATAGGTCGAAGGATAGGGGTCATGGTCATAACCCTTCCCCGCCCCCGGCCCCTTGCCCGTGCCGGCCGGCGCATCGCCCGAAGCCGACCGCACCTCGCCCTTGTCGCCGGTACAGGCGACCAGCCCGGCGGCGAGCGCCACCATCGTCAATGTTCGGATCACGCCTTACTCCCCTTGGTTATGTCGTTCAGGCGAACACCGCTTCGAGGTCATGACTGCCCATGCCTTCCTTCGCGGTTCGCGCCTCGTGATAGACGGCGGCGGCACCTGCCGCCTGCACCATGCCGACCAGCGTGCCGGTGATCGCGCCAGTGATTGCCTGCGGCCACCCGCCGTTCGTGCCACCGATCGCTAAGGCGACCGCCTGCCCCAGGCCGGCGAACAGCGACCACCCGACCAGCACAACCAGCAGCAACAGCAGCAATCGCCAGCGCATCCCGCGCATCAGTTCACTGCTGCGCGCAAAACTGTCGAACACCCCGCGCCCCTCGCCGACCAGCACCGGCAGGATGACGAACCATGTCAGCAACAAGATGATGCCCGGCACGAACAGGAACAGAAAGCCAAGCCCGATGCCGATCGCGCTCAACAGCACCAAACCCAGTCCCGGCAACAAGCGCCGCCCGGCCAATGCGAACGCGACGCCCACATCCGCCTCGCGCCCCGCCAGCGTGTCGAGCGCCAGCCGCGTCAGTGCCAGTTGCAACACCACCCAGACTACCGCACCAATGATTCCACCCCCGGCAAACACCGCCCACAGTCCGCTCACATCGGTCCCGAGCAGCGGCCGCAACAGCGAAGACGGCGCGTTGATGAAAAAACTCGCCGCGAGGAAGATCAGCGGCGCCCCGCCGACCGCACCGAAGCTGTTGGAGATGACCCGGCCGATACCGAAGGCATAGGGCGATCGCCGCCCCTCCATCCATGCCCCGACCAGAATGATCGCCAGCGCGACCAACGGCAGCGTCAAAACCAGCATTCCGAACGCTAGCATCTACTTCGTCCCCCCGACGCCTGCCCCGGCATCGGCCGAAAGTCTGGGTGGAAAAGCGTTGCATGTAAATCGGCGATTTGCTCCAAGCAGGGCACACGCCGCGGGGGCGTACCGAAGGGACCTAGGTGGCGCGGGGGCAGATCGCGAATAGCGTGAACAATGCCGCGTCGGCACCGCCCGCGATCGATTCCGACCGCGTGACGGCGGCATGGAAGGCGATCCGCGCCGACCCGTCGATCCAGTTCAACCTGCCGCCCAAACCGATTGAGCCGCGCGAACCGCCGCCCGGCTGGCTCGAACCGGTGCTGCGCGCGATCGGCGATTTCATCCAGTGGGTCGGCGGCGGATGGCAGGTGATCCTGTGGATCATCGGCATCGCCATCGCCGCAGCACTCCTGTTCGCGCTGGTGCCGGGCCTGCGCGACTGGCTGCGCGAGCGCTTCGCCGGCAAGACCCAGTCCGAAGAACCGCAATGGGCACCGACCGAGACCCGCGCCCGCGCACTGCTGGAGGATGCCGACGCGCTCGCCGCCGCCGGACGGTTCGACGAAGCGGTCCATCTGCTCCTCTTCCGCAGCATCGACGACATCGTCGCATGGCGCGGCGACGTGGTCCGCCCGGCCGATACCAGCCGCGATATCGCCCGCGCCGACGCCCTGCCCCCGGCGGCGCGCGGCGTCTTCGCCGGCATCGTCGCGGCGGTCGAACGCAGCCTGTTCGGCGGGCGTGCCCTTGACGACGGCGACTGGCAACGCGCGCGCGCCGACTATGCCGGTTTCGCGCTGAAGGGCGCCCGGTGAACCAGTCCTCGCCCTTCGCCGTCCGCACCGTCATCATCCTCGTGATCGCCGGCGCGCTGCTGCTGCTCGCCTCGATCCTGATGTCCGGGTTCGGCGATGAATTGTCGCGCGCCGTCGGCGATGCGCCCGCTGCTGATCGCAAGGACGGTGCGGGCTATCACGCCTTGCGCCGACTGGTCGATGCGGTGCAGCCGCCCGAGCGCAACGACAAGAATACGCTCGGCAATCCGGCGATCCTGATCCTGACCCCAACGGAAACGACCCGGCCGGAAGATATCAAGACGATCGTCGACCGGCGGATCGCCCTAGCCAGTGCAACGACCGGCGGCGACGACTTCGTCGAGCGCAAAGGCCATCCGCTGATGCGCTTTCCCACCCTCATCATCCTGCCCAAATGGCAGACCGAGGCAATTCCACTGGGCGGGGGGAAAGTCCGCCGTACGGGCGTCGTGAACCTCAACCGTGTCGAGAAACTGGTCCCTGCCGAGATCGAATGGCATCAAGAGGAGCCGGGCGATGTCGGGGTCAGTGCCGACTATCCCGAAATCCGCCCCTTCGCCGTGCCCGACCGCCAACTCTATGCGGTGAAGGGCGACGCGATCGAACCGCTGATCGTCGCGCGCGACGGTGCGGCGGTGCTGGGACAGATCGGCAGCAGCGACACCTTCGTGCTGGTCGATCCCGATCTGGTCAACAACCGCGCCATGGCCGACGAACGCAATGCGCGGGCGGCACTCGCCATGCTGCGCGCGATCGATCCCGAACATGACGGGCGCGCAGTGTTCGACCGCTCGCTCCATTACACGCGCGGCGACCGCAATCTGGTCAAGCTGCTGTTCCTGCCACCGTTCCTCGGCGTGACCCTCGCGCTCATCGCCGCCGCGATCCTGGCCGGCATCGCCGCTGCCGGACGCTTCGGTCCGCCGGTCGCCGATGCGCGCGGAGTGGCGCTCGGCAAGCGGGCGCTGATCGACAATATCGTCGCGCTCACCCGGCTGGCGCGGCGCACCGCCCGCGCCGGCGAACGCTATGCGGACACGATGCTGGAGGTGACGTCGCGGCGGCTGCTGGCGGGCGAAATACCCTCGCCCGAACGGCTCGACCGCATCCATCCCGGCTATTCCGAACTCGACCGCCGCCTGCGCGATGCCAGCACCGAAAGCGACGCATTGGCCGCGGCGAAAGACCTGCACGCATGGAAGAAGGAAACAGGCGCATGACGCTCGACGAGGTACGGTCGCTGGGATCGGCGATCGACCGGGAGATCGGCAAGGCAGTGGTGGGACAGGCGGACGCGGTCCGGCTCCTCACCATCGCCTTGTTCTCGGCCGGTCACGTCCTGCTCGAAGGACCACCGGGCACCGCCAAGACGCTGCTCGCGCAGAGCTTCGCGCGTACGCTCGGTCTTGATTTCGGGCGAATTCAGTTCACGCCCGACCTGATGCCGGGCGACATCATCGGCTCCAACCTGTTCAATTTCCAGACGTCGCAATTCGCGCTGACCCGCGGGCCGGTATTCTGCGAATTGCTGCTGGCCGACGAAATCAACCGCACCCCGCCCAAGACGCAGGCGGCGTTGCTGGAGGCGATGCAGGAACGCCGCATCACCATCGACGGCCGCACCGAACAACTCTCGGACCGCTTCACCGTCGTCGCGACGCAGAACCCGATCGAGCAACAGGGCGTCTATCCGCTGCCCGAGGCACAGCTCGACCGCTTCCTGTTCAAGATCGCGATCGGCTGGCCCGATCTGGAGGCCGAACGCGCCATCGTCGCCCAATATGGCACCCGCACCGGCACCCCCGCCCCGCAGGATTCGGGCGTCGAACGGGTCGCCGATGCGGGCGCAATCGCCGCCGCGATCGACGCGGTCGGACAGGTGCGGTTGGTCGACGAAGTCATCGACTATATCGTCCGCCTGATCCGCGCGACCCGCGAACATGGCGACCTGTCCTCGGGCGCATCGCCGCGCGCCGCATCGGCGCTGGCGGCGGCGGCGCGGGCCGGGGCGGCGCTCGACGGGCGCGACTACGTCCTGCCCGACGATGTGAAGGCGCTCGCCCCCGCGCTGCTGCGCCACCGCCTGATCTTGTCGCCCAGCGCGGAGATCGACGGCCGCCGGATCGACGATGTCGTCGCCAGTCTGATCGCATCGGTCGAAGCACCGCGATGATCGTTCCCACGCCCCGTGCGATCCAGCTGACCGCGCTCGCCGCGCCGGTCGGCCTCGCGCTGGGTGTGATGGCCCCGGCGGCATGGATCGCCGCGCCGGTGTGGATCGTCGGCGTGCTGGCGCTGATCGTTGCCGACGCGGTATTGGCGAAGCGGCCGGCGGCAGCGCTGCCCGACCTCCCGGCGACGCTCAACATCGGCGAGACCTTCCGGCTGGGCAGCGCCGACCTCGCCGCCGCGATCGACGGTCCGGTCGAACGCAGCCGCCCCGGCGAATATCGCGCGGTCCGGCGCGGCCGGGCACGGCTGCACCGCCTGTGGACACGGCAGGCCGGTCCGCTCGGGCTGGCGTGGCGACAGGCCAGCCGCAAGACCGATCGCACCATCGCCATTCTGCCCGACATTCGTCCGGTCCGCGATCAGGGAATGCGCCAGTATTTGAACAGCGTGTCGGCCGGTAATCGCCTGCGCCGCGACCATGGCGACGGGCAGGATTTTCAGGTCCTGACCGATTTTCAGGCGGGCATGGAGCGCCGCGCGATCGACTGGAAGGCTTCGGCCCGCCATGCATCGCTGCTGGCGCGCGAATTCCATACCGAACGCGACAATATGATCGTGTTTGCGGTCGATGCCGGCCGTGCGATGACCGATCCGGTCGGCGACGTGCCGCGCATCGATCGAGCGGTGTCGTCGGCGCTGCTCGCGGCCTTCGTCGCCCTCAAATCGGGCGATCGGGTGCGGCTCTATTCCTTCGCCGCCCGGCCACAGGTCGACAGCGGCAGTATCACTGGCGGCACGCGCGGCTTCGCCCGGTTGCATCACGCCGCCGCCGATATCGATTACGGCGTCGAGGAGAGCAATTACACGCTCGGCCTCGTCACCCTCGACCAGAAGCTCGACCGGCGCGCGCTGGTGGTGCTGTTCACCGAATTCACCGACACGACCAGCGCCGAACTGCTGCTGGCGGCGGCGCAGCGGATGTTGAAGCGGCACCGTGTGCTGTTCGTGCTCTTCCGCGACCTTGAACTGGAGGGGGTTCGCGATGCCGTGCCCGATAGCGCCGACGATCTGGTCCGCGCCAATGTCGCCCATATGTTGCTGCGCGACCGCGCGATCGTCGTCGAACGGCTGCGGCGCATGGGCATCGACGTGATCGAGGCTTCGGCGGACGCGATGCCGCTCGCTTTGGTCGAACGCTATGTGAACCACCGGGAGCGCGGACGATGAGTGTCAACTTCGGCGCCCATCATTTCCGCACCGAACGCGAGGCCGACTGGGCGCGGCTGGAGGAACTCCTCGACAAGCTGGAGGCAAAATCGCCCCGCCGCCTGTCCGACACCGACCTGATCGACCTCCCGCGCCTCTACCGCGCGACACTTTCGTCACTTTCGATCGCCCGCGCCACCTCGCTCGACGCCTCGCTGGTCGGCTATCTGGAGGCGCTGTCGACCCGCGCCTATTTCGCGCTCTACTCCGCCCGCGAACCCTGGGGTCGGCAGGTAAAGGCTTTCTTCACGACGCATTGGCCGCGTGCCATCCGCGCCATCGCGTGGGAATTGCTGCTGTCGACCGCGCTGCTGCTGCTCAGCGCCTTCGCCGCGTACCACCTCGTCCGCAGCGATCCGGCATGGTATTCGGCGATGATCTCCCCCGAACTCGCCAGCGGCCGCGACATGAACGCGACGCCTGCGACCCTGCGGGAATCGCTCTACGGCAAGCCCGGCGAAGCGCCGCTCGAAATCTTCGCGACGTCGCTGTTCACCCATAATTCGCAGGTTGCGATCCTCGCCTTCGCCCTCGGCTTCCTGTTCGCCGTCCCGACGATCATCCTGGCCGTACAAAATGGCGCGATGGGCGGCGCGATGTTCGCCGCCTTCGTGCCGCACGGCCTCGGCTGGGGGCTGTTCGCATGGCTGATGATCCACGGCACGACCGAGATCGCCGCGATCGCCATCGCCAGTGCCGCCGGCATCCATATCGGCCTTGCCGTCGCCTTTCCCGGCGACCGCTCGCGCATGACGGCGGCGGCGGAGGCCGGGCGGCGCGGTGCGATCGTGATGATCGGCGTCATCCTGATGCTGCTGGTCGCCGGGCTGCTGGAAGGGTTCGGTCGGCAGCTGGTCAATGACGACAGCGCGCGCCTAGCGATCGGCGGCGGGATGCTGGCGCTGTGGATCGTGTATTTCAGCTTCGGCGGCCGGCGTGGCTAAACGACCGCGCAAGCCGCGTGCGCCCCGCACGCTCGACCGGCAACTGGTGACGCCCGAAGGGGTGCCGCTCAACCTCCGGCTCGGCTCGGCGGGCGCGCGCGCGGGGGCGTTCACGATCGATGCGATCATCATGCTGGCCATCCTGATCGGGACGACGCTGCTGATCGCCGCGCTGGCGATCGGCGGTCCCAAAGGGGCGCAGTCACTCTACGCGATTGTCTGGCTGCTCGGCTTCTTCGTACTCCGCAACTTCTACTTCGTCCTGCACGAAGCCGGCCGGCGTGCAGCGACCCCAGGCAAGCGGCTGATGAAGCTGCGCGTCGTGTCGCGCGACGGCGCACGGCTAACCGGTGCTGCGGTCCTCGCCCGCAACCTGATGCGCGAGATCGAGGTGTTTCTTCCGCTCACCTTCCTTGGTTTTGCCTTCGCCGAGGGGATGGCATCGCGCTGGACGGCCGTGCTGGCGCTTGGCTGGGCGCTGATCCTGTTGTTCCTGCCGCTTTTCAATCGCGACCGGCTGCGGGCGGGCGACCTGATCGCCGGGACATGGGTGGTCGAACGTGAGGTGCGCAAGCTGGGCGAGGATCTGTTGATCCAGACCGCGCACGAAAAGGACCGTGCCCGGATTGCGCCCTTCACCGCCGCCGATCTCGACGCCTATGGCGCGTTTGAGTTGCAGCGTCTGGAGGATGTGCTGCGCCGGAACGACCGCGCCGATCTGTTCGCGGTCGCCGGGGCGATCCGGCGCAAGCTGGGCCGGGCCGACGACGGCGCCGACTTAGCCTTTCTCGAAACCTATTATGGCGACCTGCGCCGCCATCTCGAACGGAAATTGCTGTTCGGCCAGCATAAGCGCGACAAATTCGACCGTAATGATTTGAACTGACGACAATTTATACGCCGCATTAACCGCTCTGCGCCACCGTTCACGGCATGTCGACGGAGAAACACAGGATCGGGATCGCGCTCTTTTCGGGGCTGATCTATTTCCTGTTGTCATTGCTGCCGATCGACGCCGCTCCCGATCAGGGCGTGGCGACGATGTGGCTGGCCGCCCCAGCGCTCCTCGCGCTGCTGATCGTGCGATCGCGCCGCGAATGGCGCGCGATCCTGATCGCTGCGACGATCGCCAGCCTTACGGCATCGGTCGTGCTGGGATACGGACTGGTCGCTGCCGTGCCGATGGCCGTCGCCAGGATCGGCGAGGTCGTGGTCGCCATCTCGCTGTTCCACCGGATGAAGATGCGCCGCGGCTTCCTCGGCACGCTCGCCCGGATAGGGCGTTATGTTCTGGCGATCGGGATCGTCGCGCCGGCGCTGGGCGCGACGATCGCTGCCGCCGTCGCCGCCCTGCAACATGATCCGTCCTTCGCGCAGCAGTGGCGGACGTGGTTCGTCGGCCATGGGCTGGGGATGATCGCCCTGACGCCGCTGTTCGCGATGCTGTTCTCGGGTGCGATCCGGCGCTGGTGGCGTGGCGCCGCGCTGCCGGTTCGCGGCGAGGGCATGATCCTTCTCGCCGCGACGGCGATCGTCGCAATGGGTGTTTTCGGGCAGGACCGCTTGCCGTTGCTGTTTCTACCGATCCTGCCGGTGATGCTCACGACCTTTCGATTAGGGCTGATCGGTGCTGCGACTTCGACGACGATACTGGCGGCGATTGGCGGCTATGCGACGCTGCACGACATGGGTCCGACGAATTTCCTCGGCAGCGACCTCCATCTTCGGCTCGAATTCCTACAACTTTACATCGCCAGCACGGTACTGACCGCCTTCCCGGTCGCGGCCGATCTCAGCCGGCGGCAATCGCTGTACCGCCGGTTGCGCGAAAGCGAGGCGCGCTATCGCCTGCTGGCCGACCATTCGAGCGACATCGTCCTGAGCCTCGATCGACGCGGGCGTATCGCCTATGTTTCGCGCTCGATCGAACCGGTCGTGGGCAAGTCGCCGGGTCAGCTGATCGGCACGCGGGCGCTCGAGCTGGTGCATCCCCTCGACCGCGACCTGGTATTGGTGGCGCACCGCGATGCGATCCATGCCCCGACAGGCACGCAAATCGTCGAATATCGGGCGCAGGTGGCCGGAGATGCGCTGTGCTGGTTCGAAGCGCATACCCGGGCGGTCACCGATGAGCATGGCGCTGTGACCGGCACGGTCTCGATGATCCGCGACGTGTCGCATCGCAAATCGCTGGAAGCCGAATTGTCGCGCGCGGCGTCGACCGATCCGTTGACCGGCCTCGTCAATCGGCGCGTGTTCGATTCGGCGTTGGCAGCACGGCTGGACGTTGCGGCAAGAGGCGGTCGCGGCGGCTGCGTCGCGGTGTTCGACCTCGACCATTTCAAGGCGGTCAACGACCGGTTCGGCCATGATGCCGGCGATCATGTCCTGCAATCCTTCGCCCGCATCGCGCGAGGCGTCGTGGGTGAGGATGACGTCGTTGCGCGATTGGGCGGCGAGGAATTCGGCATCCTGTTCCCCGATGCCGACATCACCCGTGCCCAGCATCTCAGCGAAAGGCTGCGCGCGACGCTGGCGGCAAGTCGGCTGACCCACGGCGACATATTGGTCGAACTGACGGTCAGCGCCGGGATCGCGACCATCGACGGCGGAGCCAGCGCCGCCACGGTGCTGCGCGCCGCCGACCGCGCGCTCTACGTTGCAAAGGCGGAGGGGCGCGACCGGCTGCGCCTCGCCGCATGACGGCGCGGTGGCGATGGCGGCGCAATTGGTGATAGGGTCGACGACCTTGGAAGAGCAGAGGAGGCGCGGTGTGCGCGAGACATGGTATCGCGACCCGCGATTGGGACTGGCAGTGGCAACGGTCGCCGCGATCGTGGTGGGCATCGCCGCCGGATCGACCGCCGAACCGTTGTGGCGGGTGCTACTTCTGGCGATGGCCGGGTTCGCGCTGGTCGGATGGGGCTGGTTCGCGATCCAGGGCATTGGCTGGCTGTGGCGGCGCCCCGACCGGCGCGAAATCCTGCAGGCGCTGACGCTGCAGAATGCGCAGCAGAATTTCAACCAGGCGGCATGGGGCCGGTTCGATCGCGATGCGACGATGCTGCGCATGTTGCTGGCCGAGCGGGCGCTGATCCCGATCGAGGCCGAACTGGTGCGGCATGCCATGGCGGTCGAGCAATTCAAGGCCGTGGCCGAAGCGCTGCCCGGCTTCTCACGCTCGGCGGCCTATTGGTACGACATCGCGTCGCAGGGCCATGCCGGTCTGCCGCACGCCACACCCACGCCCAGCGCGACCGCGCTGGAGGAAGCCGCCGCCGACTTGCCCGCGACGCCGCTGTCCGATGACGACCGCCGCGCGGCGCTCCATTATCTGGCCGTCCGCAAGCGGCTGACCGCCGACCGGGCACTGGTCGAGCGCGAACGCCGCGCTGCGCTGCGCAAGCTCGCCGCGCCGCCGCCGTCGATCCCGGTCGAGTAGGACGGCCTTCGTTAGGCGGACCCCAGCACCCGGCGGGCCTGTTTCAGATGCGGTGCATCGACCATGCGGCCGTCGACCTGCAATGTGCCGGCATCGGGCTGCGCGGTGAAGGCATCGACGATCGCCTGCGCCTGCGCGATGGCTTCGGGAGTCGGCGTGAAGGCGGCATTGATTGCGGCGACCTGTGTGGGGTGGATCGCCATCATCCCGGTGAAACCGTCCCGGGCCGCTCGGGCGGCGTAGGCAGCCAACCCCGCTTCGTCACGGATCGCCGGATAGACGGTGTCGATCGCCGCCACGCCGGCCGCGTGCGCGCCAAACAGGGTCAGCGAGCGGGCGAGTTCATAGGGCGCGGTATAGCGACCATCGTCCTCGCGCGCAGTCGTCGCACCGATCGCGGCGGGCAGGTCCTCGGCGCCCCAGGTTAGCCCGGCGAGACGGTGCGCAACCGCCGCATAGCTGCCGATCTGAAACATCGCTGCCGGCGTTTCGGTCGCGATCGGCAGCATCAGGAGATCGGCAAGGCCGCGCTCGGCCAGCAGCGTATCGATGCGGGCGATCGTCGCCGCGCCCTCGGCCTTGGGCACCACGATGCCGTCAGGTCGGGTGCCGAGCAGCGCATCGAGGTCGCCGACCGCTAGCGCCCCGTCGACCGGATTGACGCGGACGAAGCGCGGGACCGCAGCCGGCTCGCACAGCCATTCGGCGACCGCGGCGCGGGCACTCTCCTTGGCAGAGGCGGCGACCGCATCCTCGAGATCGAGGATCAGCGCATCGGCGCCGCTCGCCGCTGCCTTGGCGAAGCGATCGGGCCGGTCGCCAGGCACGAACAGCAGCGAACGCAACCTCATGGCCGACGCTTCAGCAGGGCGCTGCGCAGGCAGCGGCAGACCGTCTCGTCGCGCTGATTGAGCAACTCGTGGGTGAAGGTCACGATTCCGGCGTCGGGGCGCGACCGGCTGTTCTTCAACGCCGTAACCTCCGTCGTGGCGCGCAGCGTGTCGCCTATGAATACCGGCTTCGGCATCACCAGTTGATCATAGCCGAGATTGGCGACCAGCGTGCCAAGCGTCGTCTCGCCGACCGAGAGGCCGACCATCAACGCAAAGGTGAAGGTGCCGTTGACGAGGATCTGCCCGAACTCCGACGCCTTTGCCGCCTCCGCATCGATGTGCAGCGGTTGCGGGTTGTGGGTCATCGCCGAGAACAGCAGGTTGTCGGTCTCGGTCACGGTGCGGCGGATCGGGTGGTCGATCCGGTCGCCGATCTGCCATTCGTCGTAGAAACGGCCGGTCATGCTTCGTCCTTCGCGATGCGGGCCAGCAGCACGCCTTCGGCGACCTGCGCGCCTTCGCGGGCGGACAGGTCGGCGACGACGCCGTCGAACGGGCTGAGCAGCGCCTGTTCCATCTTCATCGCCTCCAGCACCACCAGCCGCTGACCGGCGGTTACACGGTCGCCCGGTGCCACCGCGACCGCGACGATACGGCCGGGCATGGGCGAGAGGATCGCGCCGTCGCCGGCACTCCCCGCCCCGCCCTGCCCCGCGACCGGTGCGGCGAAGGGAAAGGCTTCGCCGGCAGCGAAGACGACGCGTTCATGGGCGACCTGCGCGATTTGCCCCGCTGCGCCTGCGGGGGCGATATGGGTCGTGCCGCCGATCGAGACCGCGACGCGGGTGTCGGGTTCGGCGTTGAGGCGGAAGCCGGTCAGCGCCTGCCACGGATCGGTCGGATCGGTCGCGACCAGCGCCGCCGCCGCGCTGCCCATCACGGTTTCGGGCGGGGTGCCGGTCGGGACCAGCGTCTCCAGATGGCGTTCGATGAAGCCGGTATCGATCCGGCCCGCGACAAAATCGGCGTGTCCGGCGCAGCGGGCGAGGAAGGCGGCGTTGGTGCGGACCGGCCAGACCTGTACCTCCGCAGCGGCCTTTGCCAGCGCGGCGGCGGCGGCGGTGCGGGTCGGGCGGTGGACGATCAGCTTGGCGATCATCGGGTCGTAATGCGGCGTCACCGCATCCCCCTGCCGCACCCCCGCATCGACGCGGATATCGTCGGGGAGCTTCAGGTGCGTGAGGGGACCGGTCGAGGGCAGGAAGCCGGTCGTCGGGTTTTCGGCATAGAGCCGCGCCTCCATCGCCCAGCCGTTGATGGACAGCTGGTCCTGTCGCAGCGGCAGCGGCTCGCCCGATGCGACGCGGAGCTGCCATTCGACCAGGTCGGTGCCGGTAATCGCCTCGGTCACCGGATGTTCGACCTGCAGCCGAGTGTTCA
Source organism: Sphingomonas epibiotica (assembly GCF_039615155.1). Classification (NCBI taxonomy): domain Bacteria; kingdom Pseudomonadati; phylum Pseudomonadota; class Alphaproteobacteria; order Sphingomonadales; family Sphingomonadaceae; genus Sphingomonas; species Sphingomonas epibiotica. Next base: position 130,905 of record NZ_JBDGHY010000004.1, read on the forward strand.
TTTCCATGAACCAGATGCGGTCGGCGCTAAGTCCCTGCGATCCGTCGGCGATGAATTCGATCGTCCCCGCACCGACATAGTCGACCGCGCGGGCGGCACGGACGGCGGCGTCGCAGACGGCGGCACGGGTCGCCGCGTCCATGCCGGGGGCCGGCGCTTCTTCGATCACCTTCTGGTGGCGGCGTTGCAGCGAGCAGTCGCGTTCGAACAGGTGGACGGCGTTGCCATGGGTGTCGCCAAAGACCTGCACCTCGATATGGCGCGGAGAAAGAATGTATTTCTCGATCAGCACCCGGTCGTCGCCGAACGCCGCCGCTGCCTCGCGGCGGCAACTGTCGAGCGCTTCGAGAAAGGCGGCGGGGGCGTCGACGCGGCGCATGCCCTTGCCGCCGCCGCCGGCCACGGCCTTGATGAGCACGGGATAGCCGATCGCGTCGGCCTCCGCCCGCAGCCGGTCGGGCGACTGGTCCTCGCCCAGATAACCGGGGGTAACGGGAACGCCGGCGGCGATCATCCGCGCCTTGGCCGCGTCCTTCAGGCCCATTGCCCGAATGGCGGATGCGGGGGCGCCGACCCAGATCAGGCCGGCGGCGGTAACGGCTTCCGCGAACTCGGCATTTTCGGACAGGAAGCCATAGCCGGGATGTATCGCCGCCGCGCCGGTTTCGCGGGCGGCGGCGAGGATTTTGGCGCCGTCGAGATAGCTTTCGCGGGCCGGGGCGGAGCCGATGCAGACCGCCTGGTCCGCCTCGGTCACGAAGGGCAGGCCGGCGTCGACGTCGCTATGGACGGCGATGGTGCGGATGCCGAGGCGGCGGGCGGTGCGGAGGATGCGGCGGGCGATTTCGCCGCGATTCGCGATCAGGAGCGATTCGATCACCGGACGTCCCCGAAGGTGACGAAGGTGCCACGTAGAAGGCCTTCGCGAGCGGTCGCGGCGACGCGCCCGGCGGGCGGGACAGGATAGGTCGCGCGGATCGTGTAGGAAAGCGTCATGGATGCGCCTCCGGGAAACCATGGCGGAGATGGAGCGCGTGGAGCAGCCCCTTGAAGTCGCTGACGAAGCGGGTGTCGCCGTGACGGCCGTCCGCAAGGGCGGCATCGGCACCGGCGCCAAGGACCAGCAGCGGCAGGTTCTGATGCGCCTCGCCCACTACCGCGATCACTGCGTCGCGGGGACTCGAATAGGGGATGCGGATGACCTGCAGCTCGGACGCCTTGTCGGGGAAACGGGCAAGCAGGCCGTCGATGGTGACACAGTCGCGGCAATAGAAGCTGCGGCCGGGCAAGGCCGGGTCTTCGAATTGCGGGTCGAGCAGGTAGAGGCGGTCGCGCATGGGTTGTTCCGTGGGAATGGGGTCGGCGTCAGGATCGACGCTGGTCGGGGACGAAGCGGGCGGCTGTGGCGTGAAGTCGACGCGCGGGCCCAGCATCGCGGCTGCGGCGAGCGCGAGGTCGCGGGCGCTAACCTCCGGCGCGGAAGGCGGATTTGGCTGAAACGCATCGACGATCGCGGCGCGCGCGGTGACCGGATCGGGCGCGAAGGCTGCGGCGAGACGCTGGGCGATCGCCTCGGCCTGGACAGTGGTCGCCTTCGCCTCGGCCGTCAGCGTGCCGCCGTCGCGGGGGTTCGGGGCGGCGGCAAGCTGCGCCTCAACTTCGGCAGTGACGCGGGCGACGGTGTGAAGAAAGCTCGACAACGCGGTGCCCGGCGGCAGGCTGGCGATGGCGCGGGTGACCATGGCGAGGATCGCGTCATAGGCGACGCTGTCGATGCCGGTGTTCGGGCCGGGGGTGAAGCCGGGTGCCGGGCCGGTCGGGGTTTTCGCCGGGGTGAAGGCGGGTTCGGTGAGTTTCACCGGGCGGATCGGGGGAAGGTTAGAGATGGCGGTCATGCGCCTCCCCTTTCCCCACGCGGGCCGTACCCCGGCGAAGGCCGGGGTCCAGTTACGGGCCGGTTGCGGTCATTCGGTAAGGTTCCCCAACTGGACCCCGGCCTTCGCCGGGGTACGTGCAGTGGGTGGGGGGCGGATCGCACCGGCATCACATCCGGAAGATGCCGAACTGCGCGCGGTCGGCGATCGGCGCGTTGAGCGTCGCCGACAGAGCGAGGCCGAGCACGTCGCGGGTCTGTTCGGGGAGGATCACACCATCGTCCCACAGCCGGGCGGTGGCGTAATAGGGGCTGCCCTCCGCTTCGTAGCGATCGCGGATCGGCGCCTTGAACGCCTCCGCCTCGTCCGGCGTCCAACTGTCGGCGTCGCGGTGGACGGTCGCGAGCACGCTCGCCGCCTGTTCTCCACCCATTACCGAGATGCGGCTGTTGGGCCAGGTGAACAGGAAACGCGGGCTGTAGGCCCGCCCGCACATGCCGTAATTGCCGGCACCGAAGCTGCCGCCGATCAGCACGGTCAGCTTGGGCACCTGTGCGGTGGCGACGGCGGTGACCAGCTTCGCGCCATGTTTGGCAATGCCTTCCGCCTCATATTTCCCGCCGACCATGAAGCCCGAGATATTCTGGAGGAAGAGCAACGGCGTGCGGCGCTGACAGGCGAGTTCGATGAAATGCGCGCCCTTTTGCGCGCTCTCGGAGAAGAGCACGCCATTGTTCGCGAGGATCGCGACCGGCATCCCCCAGATGCGCGCGAAGCCGCAGACCAGCGTCGTGCCGTAGAGCGGCTTGAATTCATGCAATTCCGATCCGTCGACGATGCGGCCGATCACTTCGCGCACGTCATAGGGGGCGCGGACGTCGGTCGGCACGATGCCGGCAAGGTCGGCCGCGTCGTGGAGCGGCGGTCGCGGGTCGGTGAGCGCCAGTTCGGCACGGCGCGGCGGGGGCAAGGTCGCGACGATGTCGCGGACGATCAGCAGCGCCTGCTCATCATCCTCCGCGACATGATCGACCACGCCTGATTTGCGGCCATGGGTGTCGGCGCCGCCCAGTTCCTCGGCGCTGATGACCTCGCCGGTCGCGGCCTTGACCAGTGGCGGGCCGGCTAGGAAAATCGTCCCCTGTCCGCGCACGATCACCGTTTCGTCCGACATGGCGGGGACATAGGCGCCGCCCGCCGTGCAACTGCCCAGCACGCAGGCGATCTGGGGAATGCCCTTTGCAGACATCTGCGCCTGATTGAAGAAGATGCGGCCGAAATGGTCGCGGTCGGGGAAGACTTCGGCCTGATGCGGCAGGTTCGCGCCGCCGCTGTCGACCAGATAGATGCAGGGCAGATGGTTTTCCGAAGCAATCTCCTGCGCGCGGAGATGCTTCTTGACCGTCATCGGGAAGTAGGCGCCGCCCTTCACCGTCGGGTCGTTGGCGACGATCATTACCTGTCGGCCATGGACGCGGCCGATGCCGGCGACGACCCCCGCCGCCGGGGCCTCGTCGTCATACATGCCGCCCGCCGCCAGCGCGCCGATTTCGAGGAACGGCGACCCGGCGTCGAGCAGGCGATGGATGCGGTCGCGCGGCAACAACTTGCCCCGCGCGACATGGCGTTCGCGGCTGCGCTCGGGACCGCCGAGCGCCGTGCGGGCGGTTCGCGTCCGCAGTTCGTCGGCGAGCGCTTCATTGTGCGCGGTATTGGCGGCGAAACCGTCCGATCCGCGATCGACCAGCGTCGGCAGCACCGTCATTGTGCGCGCGTCCCCTCGCCCAGCAATTCGCGACCGATCAGCATCCGGCGAACTTCGTTGGTTCCGGCACCGATGTCGAGCAGCTTCGCATCGCGATAATAGCGTTCGACCGGCCAGTCCTTCGTATAGCCCGCACCGCCCAGCGCCTGGATCGCGTCATTGGCGACCTTCACCGCATTTTCCGACGCCAGCAGGATCGCGCCCGCCGCGTCGTGGCGGGTGGTGCGGCCGGCGTCACACGCCTTCGCCACCGCATAGACATAGGCGCGGGCGGAATTGAGCGCGACCGACATGTCGGCGATCTTGCCCTGCATCAGTTGGAACGCGCCGATCGGTTTGCCGAACTGCTTGCGCTCGGCGACGTACGGCAGGACGGTGTCGAGGCACGCCTGCATCAGCCCCAACTGGATGCCCGACAGCACGACGCGTTCATAGTCGAGGCCGCTCATCAGCACGCCGACGCCACCGTTGAGCGGCCCCATGACGTTGTCGTCCGGCACGAAGCAGTCGTTGAAGACCAGTTCGGCGGTCGGCGATCCGCGCATCCCCATCTTGTCGATCTTTTGCCCGATCGAAAAACCGGCAAAGTCCTTCTCGATCAGGAAGGCGGTAATCCCCTTCGATCCCGCGTCCGGTGCGCTCTTGGCATAGACGACCAGTGTCGCGGCATAGGGGGCGTTGGTGATCCAGAATTTCGTGCCGTTCAGCCGATAGCCGCCATCGACCTTGTCGGCGCGCAGCTTCATCGAGACGACGTCGGAGCCGGCACCGGCTTCGGACATGGCGAGCGACCCGACATGTTCGCCGCTGATGAGTTTGGGGAGATATTTCGCCTTTTGCTCAGGCGATCCCCAGCGCGCGATCTGGTTGACGCACAGGTTGGAATGCGCGCCATAGGATAGGCCGACCGAGGCGGAGGCGCGGGCGACTTCTTCACAGGCGACGACGTGTTCGAGATAGCCGAGGCCTAGGCCGCCATCTTCTTCGCGTACGGTGATGCCGTGCAGGCCGAGCGCACCCATTTCGGGCCAGAGTTCCTGTGGAAAGCGATCTTCGGCATCGACGGCGGCGGCGATCGGCGCGATGCGATCGGCGGCGAAGCGCTGCGTGGTCTCGCGAATGGCATCGGCCATCTCGCCGAGCGCGAAATCGAGCATGTCTCTCTCCTATGGTCCGGTCTTTGCCGGATCGTATCTGGCGTTACCAATAGGGCGATTGTGATCGGTTGTGAACTCTTAACCGGTTTGAACGCTCACACCCCGCCCATGGCATTGCCGACGATGGCACCTGCGACGATGGAAGCGAAGGGCAACGCAAACGCCATAACAAGCTGTCTGGCACCTTGATTGAGCGTGAGACCAACGAGCAACGGCGGGATAATCATCCAGAGCGCATGCCACGGACTTGGGGGAAGGTTCAAAACGATGATGGCGTAGGTCAATAGCGCGCTCGACAACATAGTCAGCATGACTTGCGCCATCCATCTGGCGCGAACGGACCGGTTTGCGGTGTGGGTCATCCGGGCAGTCTCACCGTTTCGACACTTAGCGCAAGGCGTTGCCCGCCGGACCATCGAGACAGCGAAGCACGGCGTCCCGATCGAACGGCGGTGCGGCAGCGGCGGTCATGGGCGCGATGTCGACCGGGCGGCCGATCACTACCGCGCCGAAGCGGCGATCGGTCACCCCGGCACAGCCCTTCGCCGCGCTCAGCAATTTGGGCGGGGTCGCATAGCCTTCATAGGAGAGGCGGAACGTGCCCCAATGGATGGCGATGCCGCGCGACGCCTCTAGCCGACGGAACACATCCAGCGCGTCGACCGGTCCGATATGCGCGCCGCTCGCCATCTGTCCCGGCTGGAACCGGAACGCGCCGATCGGGATCAAAGCAAGGCGGATCGGGCCGAGCGCCCTCGCCTCCTCCACCCATGCGCCGTCGCCCATGCCGGTATCGCCCGCGAAGAACAAATTGCCGCCGGGCAGTTCGACGACGAAGGCCGACCACAAGGCGCGGTTGCGGTCGACGAACCAGCGGCTCGACCAGTGATGGTTGCGCACGACATGGACGTTGGCGCCGGCCACCCGCTGCATCTGTCGCCAGTCGAGTGCGGATGCGGGGATGCCGGCGCTACGCAGGATCGCGTCGTTGCCAAGGGCAGTGACGATCGCCGGCCGGTCGCGGTCGTAGAGCTTCCTCAGGGTAGCGAGGTCGAGATGGTCGTAATGATTGTGACTGATGACGATCAGGTCGATCTTCGGCAGGCCGGCGAGCGCGATGCCCGGTGCCACGACGCGTTTCGGACCGAAGCCGAACGGACCGGCGCGCTCTCTCCACACTGGGTCGGTCAGGATGTTCAGGCCTGGCGTCTGGATCAAGACCGATGCATGGCCGACCCATGTCACGCGCATCGGCGTCTGTGCCGGATCGAGTGCCGGCGGCGTTGCGGCGGGCAACAGTTCGGCGGGTTGCGCCGGCTGGACCGACACCTGCGCCGGCCATGGCGGGCGGCCGTCGCTGCCGGTCGCCTGTCGCCACAGAAAGCCGCTGCGGCTGCCGCCCGGCGGGGTCGAGGTGTCGTCGCCGTCGGGATTGAAGAAGCGTGCGCCGTCGAAATGGTCACCGGCGACGCCGCGATAATAGATGCGGTCGAGGAAGCGCGGCACGATCGTCACGGCAAGGCACAGGATCGCGACGATCCATATCAATGCCCAGCCGAGGATGCGGACGCCACTTGCCATCGCGCCTCCAACGCCGTGCCGTGCCAAACGATGCACGCCCCTTGTGTTGCCCTTTTACCACACCATATCGCCGGCAACATCACAGGGGAACACGATGAACCTCGAAAAATTCACCGACCGGGCACGGGGCTTTTTGCAAGCAGCGCAGACCGTGGCGATCCGCAATTCGCACCAGCGGATTACGCCGGAACATATATTGAAGGCGTTGCTCGACGACGAACAGGGCATGGCCGCCGGGCTGATCACCACGGCGGGCGGCGATGCGCGGCGGGCGATCGCCGAAACCGATGCCGCGCTTGCCAAGATGCCGTCGGTTTCGGGGTCGGGCGCGCAACAGAATCCGGGGCTCGACAATGACAGCGTCCGGCTGCTCGACCAGGCGGAGCAGATCGCGACCAAGGCGGGCGACAGCTTCGTCACCGTCGAACGCATGTTGCTGGCGCTGGCGATGTCGCAGGGGCCGGCGGGCAAGGCGCTGACCGGTGCAGGGATCACGGCGCAGAATCTTAACGCCGCGATCGACAAGCTGCGCGGCGGGCGCACCGCCGATACGGCGGGGGCGGAGGACCGCTATGATGCGCTTAAGAAATTCGCCCGCGACCTGACGGCGGCGGCGCGCGACGGCAAGCTCGACCCGGTCATCGGCCGCGACGAGGAGATCCGCCGCACGATCCAGATCCTCGCGCGCCGGACCAAGAACAATCCGGTGCTGATCGGTGAACCCGGCGTCGGCAAGACCGCGATCGCCGAGGGCCTCGCGCTGCGTATCGCCAATGGCGACGTGCCCGAGGGGCTGAAGGATCGCGCGCTGATGTCGCTCGACATGGGCTCGCTGATCGCGGGCGCGAAATATCGCGGCGAGTTCGAAGAACGGCTGAAGGGCGTGCTCGACGAGGTGAAGGCGGGCGACGGGCAGATCATCCTGTTCATCGACGAGATGCACACGCTGATCGGTGCGGGAAAGTCCGAAGGGGCGATGGATGCCGGCAATCTGCTGAAACCCGCGCTCGCGCGGGGCGAACTGCACTGCATCGGCGCGACCACGCTCGACGAGTATCGCAAGCATGTCGAAAAGGACCCTGCCCTTCAGCGGCGGTTCCAGCCGGTGTTCGTCGGTGAACCGACCGTCGAGGATACGATCAGCATCCTGCGCGGCCTGAAGGAGAAATACGAACTCCATCACGGGGTGCGGATCACCGACGGCGCATTGGTGTCGGCGGCGACGCTGTCGAACCGCTACATCACCGACCGCTTCCTGCCCGACAAGGCGATCGACCTGATGGACGAGGCCGCCAGCCGCATCCGCATGGAGGTGGAGAGCAAGCCCGAAGCGATCGAGAGCCTCGACCGCCGCATCCTGCGCATGAAGATCGAGCGCGAGGCGCTGCGCCGCGAGAGCGACGCCGCCAGCATCGACCGGCTCGACACGCTGGAGGAGGAACTGGCCAATGCCGAGCAGCAGCTCGCCGAACTGGTGACCCGCTGGCAGGGCGAGCGCGACAAGATCGCGTCCGAAGCGAAGCTCAAGGAACAGCTCGACGCCGCGCGCGTCGCGCTGGAACAGGCGCAGCGCTCGGGTGACTTGGCCCGCATGTCCGAACTGACCTATGGCACGATCCCGACGCTCGAAAAGCAGTTGCTTGAAGCGCAGGCAAATGCGGGCGGCGCGATGCTGCGCGAGGAAGTGACCGCCGACGATATCGCCGGCGTGGTCAGCCGCTGGACCGGGGTGCCGGTCGACCGGATGCTGGAGGGCGAGCGCGAGAAGCTGCTCAACATGGAGGATGCACTCGGCAAGCGGGTCATCGGCCAGAGTGAGGCGGTGCGTGCCGTCGCCACTGCCGTGCGCCGTTCGCGTGCCGGCCTGCAGGACCCGAACCGGCCGCTGGGCAGCTTCCTCTTCCTCGGGCCGACGGGCGTGGGCAAGACCGAGCTAACCAAGGCGCTCGCCGAATTCCTGTTCGACGATCCCAACGCCATGGTCCGCATCGACATGAGCGAGTTCATGGAAAAGCACGCGGTCGCGCGGCTGATCGGTGCGCCGCCGGGCTATGTCGGCTATGAGGAAGGCGGCAAGCTGACCGAGGCCGTCCGCCGCCGCCCCTATCAGGTCGTGCTGTTCGACGAGGTGGAGAAGGCGCATGGCGACGTCTTCAACATCCTGTTGCAGGTGCTCGACGACGGGCGACTGACGGATGGACAGGGGCGCACGGTCGATTTCTCGAACACGATCGTGATCCTGACGTCGAACCTCGGTTCGCAATATCTGACCAACCTGCCCGATGGCGCAGGCGTCGAAACGGTCGAGCCGCAGGTGATGGACGTCGTCCGCGCGCATTTCCGCCCGGAATTCCTTAACCGACTGGACGAGATCATCCTGTTCCACCGGCTGGCAGCGGATCATATGGCGCCGATCGTCGACATCCAGGTCGGCCGCGTTGGCCGCCTGCTCGCGGAGCGCAAGGTGAAGGTCGAGCTGACCGACGCCGCCCGCGCGTGGCTGGGCCGTGTCGGCTACGACCCGGTCTATGGCGCACGGCCATTGAAGCGCGCGGTTCAGCGATATCTACAAGATCCGCTGGCCGACCTGATCCTTCGCGGGAGCGTGAAGGATGGATCGACCGTGCGGGTCGATGAGGGGGATGGGGCGCTGGCGTTGAGCGTGGGGTGACGACAACTGCGCTCGTCACCCTAGCCAAAGCGCTATTGGTTTTGCGTGACGAGCGCGGGTAGCATTGAGCGTCCCAGCTCTTGCCCCTGACGCGCGACCTGGTCCCACTGTTTGGCAGTAAGACAGACCTTCTTTCCACGGACGTTTGAACCGGTGTCCAAAGTCCGCTTGCAGATCAGCTTCGGCGTAGTCGCTACCGGCGATGACGGTGAAGTTGCCTGTTGACCGGGGAGTCCGACAAGCAGGGTAGTTAGGAAGATCAGCATCAACATTCCCTCCTATCGCAAGACTGCGACACTGTAATGCGAACTGTAACCTGTACCAACGAGAAAAAAGGGGACGGGATCAAGTCCCGCCCCCTCTTAGCAACGTTCAAACGGTGCGGACCTAGGTATCAGAAGCGCAACCGAACGCTGGCAGCGAAACGGCGACCCAAGGCGTCATAGGTCGACGGATAGACGTTCCCGCTGTTGAAGGCGGTAGAACCGATCGATGCACCGACCACCTTCGGCTGGTTGTCGAACAGGTTCAGTGCGGAGATCGTGAAGTCGAAGTTATCGGTCACGCCGAACCGCGTCGTCAGGTCGAAATAATGCTCGGCTCCGATACGACGGAATTCCTCCAGCGGCCCGCCGCCGTTGGCGATGTCGTCGGCAAGTGCCGCCGGCTCATACGAGACGGCATCGATATACCGCCACAGCAGGGAGATGTCGGCAGCACCGATCGTCAACGTCGTCCGCTGATTGAAGCTGAACTCCGGTTGGATCGACAGGCAGTTGACACTGTAATAGCCGACGCACTCCCGATTGATCGACGTCGGGGTCGCTTGGAACCTGTTGCTGTTGGTCCAGTTACCAATGAACGACAATGCCAAAGCACCGAACCCAAGCTTCTGCCGGTAGTTTAGCGAAACGTCGATGCCGTCGGTCTTGATTCGACCCAGGTTCGAAAGCGGGAGGGCCAAACCGGTTGCTTCACCGTTCAGGCTGCCGTCGATCGGGTCGCGACCGATCGCACGACAACCAGCCGACGTAGCGGCCTGTAGCGGCGAGTAGCAGCTCGCGAAAACGTCACCGATCGTCGGCGACGTGATCGCGTCCTGCACCGCGATGTTGTAATAGTCGACGCTGGCGTTGAAGCCAGGCAGGAATTCGGGCTGCAACACGGCGCCGATCGTCCACGTCGTCGCCTTTTCGACGTTGAGGTTCGGGTTACCGCCGGTCGAAACGTTAACCTGACCCGCGGAAGGCAGCGGGATCGTGCCGATCAGCTGCTGAGCGCGAGCGGCGGTTGCGCCGCCAGCGACGATCTGCGCGGCGCAGACCTGACCCAAGGCGGAGCCGGCCGTGACGCCGGTTCCGGCGCAAGGATCGGAAGCCGAGTTGTCGAGTCCGATAACCGACGGCGCGAACAGTTCGCCGATGTTCGGCGCACGAGCCGCCTTCTGATAATTCCCGCGAATGCGGATTGCCTGTACAGGCTCCCACGTACCGCCAGCTTTCCAGGTCCAGTTGGTTCCTGCCGTGGAGTAGGACGATACACGACCACCCGCTTCCACCGTCAGGCTGTGAAAGAACGGACGCTCCGCAACAAGCGGGACGATCAGTTCCGCGAAGCCTTCCTTCACGTTATACTGGCCTGCCACATCAGGAGATGCCGCACCGTTGCCGAGCACTTCGTTCGGTCGCTGCGTCAGTTCGTCCGATACTACTGCCGCCGTGTACTTGCGATACTCAGCGCCGATCGCGAACGAGATAGCGTCCGTTGCGAACGGGCTGCTGAAGCCGAAATCGCCACTTAGGACGCCGCGGGCCTGCGCCAATGAGGTCTTGGTTGTCGTGCCATTCGTCACGCCCAACAGGAAGCCTAGCTGATCAGGAGTGATCGTACCGGCTGCGCCAAACAAATTGATAGGGACGCAACCGTTGCTGTTGTCGAGACAGGTCGCCGTGTTCGTTGCCAGTGCCGCCTGCCGCAGACGCGTACGCGTACCGTTCCCGCTCTGACGTTGCGCGTTCTCGCTTTCGCCATATCCGCCCGAAATATCGAACTGGACGTTGCTGCTAATGTCGCCGCGCACGCCGAAGCGGTAGTCGAACAGCGTGGTCGTGTAGGTCGACAAGCGCGGACCCGCTTCGACGAAGCGACGCGATACGTTGCTCGTAAAGGTGCGGTAGTTCGGATCGGTCGTCGAGGTCGCGAGGGCGGCAGCATCACACTGCGCTGCGGTCAGACCGTTAGCAGCGCAGATCTGACCGCGCGCCGCCGCTGGCAGATACGGGTTCGAATACGGGATAGTCAGCGAGTTGCCAAACGTACCCGAAGAAGCGATTACGGTCTGCACAGTGTTCTTCGAGAACAGTCCGCGACCGTATACTTCGATATTGTCGGTAACTTCATAATGCGCCGCGCCGAACATGTTGTAACGCTCGAACGGCGTCTGGAAGATGTTCTGCGGGTTGAAGTTGAAGAGCGCGTACGTCGGAACGAGACGACCGGTTTGCGGGTCAATTTGTTGGTTGGTGCCGAGGCCGAGGCCGGTGAAACGGCCCGGGACGGTCGTTCCGGAACCGCCCTGTGCACCGGTGTACGAATCGACGTTGAACTCGGAAAAGTCGCGATCGCCCTGATAAACCGGGTCCGCCTTTTGATACCCCATGCTGAACACGGCGTTGCCGCGCCCGTCATCGAAGTTCGCGCCGAGGGTCAGATCGCCGCGGAACACGTTGCCGTCGCCACGTTCGGTTATCTGCTCGCTGACGGTCGCTTCCATCCCCGAGAAATCACGCCGGGTGATAAAGTTGATAACGCCGGATACCGCGTCTGCACCATAGGTGGTCGATGCCCCGCCCGTGAGGATGTCGGTCCGCTCCAGCAGGGCAAGCGGAATATTGTTCAGGTCGGTGATGCCGCCAAGACCAGCAGGTGCGATGCGCGATCCATCGAGCAGCACGAGGTTGCGATTGGCGCCGAGACCGCGCAAGTCCACGAACGACGCGCCGCCGTTGCCGTTATTCACGGCCGAACCAATGCTGGGAACCACGCCCGGCAATTCGCGCAAGAACTGTTCGGCGACGTTGGTCTGCCGAAGTTCCAGTTCTTCCGAACTAACCGAATTGACCGGAGATGATTGCACCAGATTGGGATTGCGGATGAGCGACCCGGTAACGACGATATCCTCGGCGGGTGCCTCCTGCGGCGCTGGCCCGGAAACCACCCCCGTCGTCGCGTCCTGTGCTATAGCCGAGGTCGAGAAACCGACCATCAGCGTCGAGGCGAGCAACGCAGTCCGTACATTAAGCTTCATATTTGCCCCTATCCTATTGGCGCTCGTAAACGTTGCGCAACAATTGGAGCGTAATGGGTGCACGAGTTTCGACGCAATCAGGCGAAAGTTCGCCCGACGCTAAATCGTTCGACCGTGGTTTTTCGGTAACAGTCGCAACAAACCTTCTCATATGCGCCGGACATCGATCTAAATCACTGTAAAAAAGTGTCTTTATTTAAATACATAGATAAGCATTTAAAATGCTAGCAGATCAAATTGTTGTTCATCGATATATTCAAAATGGCAACTTTTAGTGGTTTGCTGTTGCACTTCAGTAAATCAGATCCACTGTTTTACGCCGCCAGGCTGAACCAGAATCGAAGCGTCAATGCACTGCGGACAACGAAGAAGGGCGGCTCCTTCCGGAACCGCCCTTTGGTTTTTCCGATAGCGGAGCGACTAGAAGCCGAACTTCGCACCCGCACGGAAGCTGCGACCGAAGATGCCGTTGCCGCCCTGCACCGGGTTGTACAAGTGGGCGCCATAGGTGACCGGATCGATCGGCGGCAGGCGATCGAACACGTTCAGCGCGTTGACGTAGAAGGTGACGTTGTCGTTCACGTTGAAGCTGACGTTCAGGTCGGCGGTCAGATAGCTCTTCACACGGCAGTCAACATAGCCAGGGTTGAGCGAGCAGTCGCCGTAATCGCCGCCCTGGTCTTCCGCCGACAGGTCATAGCCCGACACGTAGTTGACGGTCCCCGTCACGTCGACCTTGTCGAACGAGAAGGTGTTCGACCAGTTGCCGCGCCAGCGGAACGTGCCGTTGCCCGCCGTCAGGTTGAAGTTGCCGAGCGTGTCGACATAGGTTTCCTTGCTGCCGTCCGGGAACGTCGTGCTCAGCTCAATCAGCCAGCTGACGTTGGCGGCGGTGCGCCACTGGAAGCCGCCGAAGTCGACGCGGCCGGTCAGACCGAAGTCGATACCTTCCGAAAAGATCGTGTCAGAGTTGATGAGCTGCGATTCGACGAAACCGATGCGCGGACGGCCGTTCTGAAGATTGACGTCGGGCGCGTCCGGAATGACGTTGAACCCGGCCGGGATCGGCTGACCCGCATAGTAAGCGGCGATCGCGGCAGCGTTCGACGGCGACGTGATCGCGCCGGTCTTCTTGATATTGAAGTAATCGGCGGTGAAGGTGAAGTTCGGCACCGGCGAGAACTGGATACCGGCGGTGTAGCTCCGCGACTTTTCCGGCTGCAGGTTCGGCGAGGCGAGCGTGGTCGACCCGATCGAATAGCTGGTCAGATAGGCTGGGCAAGCGGTAGCGGCGGTTTCGTTATCGGCGCATGCCGCGCCATATTGCGCACGGAAGCTGGCCGGCACGTTAGTGATCGACTGCGTGACGTAACCGGTCGTCGGCAAAGCATTGGCTTCGGCGAAGCTCGGGATACGGAAGCCGCGCGACCAGGTACCGCGCACCGACAGTTGCCGGATCGGGGTAAAGCGTGCGCCGACCTTCGGCGAGAAGTTGCTCTGTCCGCTAGAATAATGGTCGTAGCGGCCCGACACGTTCACATCGAGCTGATCGAAGACCGGCGCCTGGATTTCGGCGAAGGCCGAGCTGACGGTACGGTTGCCCTCGGTACCGAAAGCGTTGATCGTGAAGTAACGCTGCGACGGGCCGTTGGTGTCGGGGTTGGCGCTGGGTGCGTTGACCGCTTCGTAGAAGATCGAGCCGCCGACGCCGAGCTGGACCGCACCGCCGGGCAGATTGAACAGTTCCTTCGAGAAGGTTACCTGCGTCTGGTACAGATCCGACGAGGTGTCGGTGATGTTGACCGGGGTCAGATAGTCTCGAACCGCCTGGGTGTTCTGACCCGGATTGACGAAGTTGTACGAACCGTCGGCGATGACGTTCAGCAGGTTCTGGATATAGACATAGCCATCCTGCAGACGACGCAAGTCGGTGTGCATCGCGGTAGCGCTAAAGTTATAGTCGATATCGTCGAAGATCGTGCCGTTCAGGCCGAACGCCGCACGGTACACGCGGCTGCGCGTCTCGTTATAGGTGCGTTCCTGATTGCGCCCGAGGATCTGCGCGGTCTGGCCCGACGCGGCGAACGGGTTGTTCGGGTTGAGCGTGCCGTTGGCCGCGGTGCAGTTCACGCGCGCGGCGCAGACATAGACCGGCAGGGTCAGGATCGCCGAACCCGGCGCGAAGGTTGCGGCACCCGACGAGGTCGAGAATTGCGGGAACAGGATGCCGGTCGGGGCATTGCCGCGGATCACCCCGGTCAGGCCGTAATAGCTCGACCGCGTCTGCTGGAAATTGACCGACAGATACGCTTCCGACGTATCGCCGACCTTCGCGGTGAAGCGGGCCGAACCGCCGAAGCGTTCAATGTCCGGGGTCACGTTACCGTAATTGTAGGTAAGGTCTTCCTGACAGACGTTCGAAACCGGCAGCGTTCCGTTGACAAGGTCTCCATTCGAGTTGGTCCGCGTCAGATCCGCCTGGGTCGGCGTGACCGAAGGACCCGCATAGCAGCCGGCCGTCGGGTTCAGGATCTGATAGCGACCGGTCGTGCCCGGGCGGACGTAGAAGGTGCTGCCGACGTTGAAACCGTTGATTTCACCGGCGGCATTCTGACCGTTCAGGATGCCGTTCGGGCCGCCGATGCTCCGCTGGTCGTCGGTCGTGAAGATGCCGCGCAGGTCCTTGTTGGCGACGCCTTCGCTGCGGAAATAGAAGCCGCTGATATAGGCGTTGTAACCTTGCTCATCGAGATCGCCGGTGCCGGCGGTCAGCGTCAGGCGCTGATTGGCGGCGACGCCGTCTTCCGAAATGCCGGCCTCGACCCGGCCGCCAATGCCCTTGAACGAACGCTTGGTGATGATGTTGACCACGCCCGCGATCGCGTCGGCGCCGTAGCTTGACGAGGCGCCATCGCGCAGCACGTCGACGCGCTCCACGATATCGTCAGGAATGGTGTTCAGATCGACGAAGTTGCGCGAACCATCATCGGCAAGCGGATAATAGGCGGCGCGCAGACCGTCGAACAGGACCAGCGTCGAGCTGGTCGACAGGCCGCGCAGCGACACGGCCGACGCACCACCGGCGAACGCGCCATTGGCGGTGAACGAGTTGGTCAGCGCCGGGCCGTTGTTCGACGACAGCAACTGGATTGCGTCCTGCACCGTGTTGATGCCGCGCGCGTCGAGATTTTCGGTGGTGAGCGTCGTGACCGGCGAGATTCCGCTATCGGTGCCGCGCAGAATCGATCCGGTGACGATGATGTCCTGCGACGTATCGTCGGCCGGGGTCGCAGGCACGGGCACGGTGGTGCCGGCCGGCGCGACTTCCTGCGCCGATACCGGCACAGCGAACAGACCGGCGCTGGCCGCGGCAAGCGCGGACAAAGCGGTTCCGCGGCGCAACGACGTGCGCATCGAGAAAGCAATCATGGAAGCAGCAATCCCCTTTAACCCTGGCGGGCGTTCCAAGCAGTCGGGCCGCGCGTTGGGCGGCTCGAACGGTGGCAAGTATCCGTCGATACAAGAGGATTTGCAAATACAGGCGACCGTATTATTAAAAATTACCTGTCAGCTGTAACCAATCAGCAACACTTTGGAACGGTTACAGAAAGCTTGCGCGCAACCCGTCGATTACGAATTGCGCCGCCAGTGCCGCCAACAGGACGCCAAGCAGCCGGGTAATCACAGCCTCGATCCGCGCGCCAAGCAGCTTCATCAGCGGTCCCGCCGCCAGCAACGCGATCAGCGTCAGCAGCAGGATCGACGCCAGCGCACCCAGCACCACCGCCCGCGCGCTCCAGTCGCCTACCTGGCTCATCAGCAGCATCACCGATGCGATCGAACCCGGCCCGGCGATCATCGGCATCGCCATCGGGAAGGTCGACACGTCCTCGACCTCATGCGTCTCGATGATCTTCTGTGCGCGATCCTCGCGGCGCTGGGTGCGTTTCTCGAACACCATCTCCAGCGCGATCAGGAACAGCATGATGCCGCCGGCGATGCGGAAACTGTCGAGGCTGATCCCCAGCGCCTTCAGCAGCGCCTGCCCGAACAGGGCGAAGACGAGGAGGATGGCGGTGGCGATGATGACCGCGCGGATGGCCATCGACCGGCGCTGCACGTCCGACGCCCCGGTGGTCAGCCCGGCATAGATCGGCGCGCAGCCGGGCGGATCGATCACCACGAAGAAGGTGATGAGCGACGAGACGAATAGTTCGATCACAGCGCGCTGTCGTCGAACGGCAATCCTTCGCGCCGATGCGCCGCGACCAGCGCGTTGCGCAACAGGCAGGCAATAGTCATCGGTCCGACCCCGCCCGGTACCGGGGTGATCGCGCCGGCGACCGACAGGGCGGACGCGAAGTCGACATCGCCGACCAGCCCGTCATCGGTGCGGTTGATGCCCACGTCGATCACGGTCGCGCCGGGCTTTAGCCATTCGCCCTTGACGAAGTTCGCCCGCCCGACCGCCGCAACGACGATGTCGGCGCGCGCGACATAGCTGGGCAGGTCCTGGGTTCGCGAATGGGCAATGGTGACGGTGCAGCTCTCAGCGGTCAGCAGCGCCGCCATCGGCTTACCGACGATGTTCGACCGGCCGACGACCACCGCGTCCTTGCCCGACAGGTCGCCCAGTTCGTCGCGCAGCAGCAACAGGCAGCCATAGGGGGTGCAGGGCACCATGCCGGGCAGACCGGTCGCCAGCCGTCCGGCATTGACCGGGTGGAAACCGTCGACATCCTTGTCCGGATCGATGGTCAGCAGCACCGCGTCGCTGTCGAGATGCCGGGGCAGCGGCAATTGCACGAGGATGCCGTCGACCGCGGGATCGGCGTTCAGCCGTTCGACCAGCGCGATCAGTTCCTCCTGCGACACATCGGCCGACAGTCGATGTTCGAAGCTGGCCATGCCGGCCTCCCGGGTCGCCTTTCCCTTCGACCGCACATACACCGCCGAGGCGGCATCCTCGCCGACCAGCACCACGGCAAGGCCGGCGGGACGGCCGGCGGTTTCGGCGAAGGTCGCGGCATGGGTGGCGAGGCGCGCGCGCAGATTCGCGGCGAAGGCTTTTCCGTCGATGATCCGGGCTGTCATGCCGCCGTGCATAATGGGTGGCGGCGGGGTTCGCCACCCCTTGGATCGACATCTGCGTTCGTCGCGGCAGCGTTCGGCTTCGCGTCGTCGAAAAAGGGAAAAGCTGGCCCCCGGATCGACGGATGGCGGCGCGTCGGACCAGCCGCTTTCCCTAATTCGTCTCCGCCGTCAGCGCGTCGATGAACCGCTTGCGCCACCAGATGACGTCCTCGTCGACGACATTGTCGATCATCGCCTGCCACCGTTCGATCCGTTCGGCACGCGGCATGCGCAGCGCCTTGTCGATCGCGTCGGCCATGTCCTCCGCGCTGTAGGGATTCACCATCAGCGCGCCGCACGACAGTTGCTGCGCGGCGCCGGCGAAACGCGACAGCACCAATACGCCGGGATCGCGCGGGTCCTGCGCCGCGACATATTCCTTGGCGACCAGGTTCATGCCGTCGCGCAATGGGGTCACCAGCCCGATCCGCGCCGCGCGGTAGATGCCAGCCAGCACCTCGCGCGGATAGCCCTTGTTCACATAGCGGATCGGGACCCAGTCGGTATCGGCATAGGCGCCGTTGATCCGCCCCGATAGCTGTTCGAGCGTGTTGCGGATGTCACGATAGGTCTGCACCGCGGTGCGCGACGGCGGTGCGATCTGAAGCAGATAGACCAGGGCCCGCCGGTCGGGATGGTTCTGCAGGAAGCGTTCGTACCCGGCGAAGCGCTCCGGCAACCCCTTCGAATAATCCAGCCGGTCGACCCCGACGATCAGGCTGCGCCCGACCGCGCTTTCGAGCTGGTTGAGCTGGGCCGCGCGCGCGACCGGACCTGCCGCGCCGGCCATGAAGTCCTTCGCCTCGATCCCGATCGGGCAGCTGATCGCGGTGATCGTGCGCCCGCCGACGGTGACCCGGTTGCCGTCGATCGTCCCGTCCATCTCTTCGCGGACATAGTTGAAGAAGCTGTCGAGCCATTCCTCGTTCTGGAACCCTACCACGTCATAGGCGAACAGCGCCTCGACCATGCGGCGGTGATCGGGCAGCGCGGTCAGCAACCGGCGTGGCGGCCACGGAATGTGCAGGAAGAAGCCGATACGGTTGGTGATGCCCTGCTGCCGCAGCACCCAGCCCAAGGGAATCATGTGATAGTCATGGACCCAGATCAGGTCGTCGGGTTCGATATGCGGGCCGATCCGCTCGCCGAACACACGGTTTACGCGCTCATAGCCACCCTGAAAATCACGTTCGAACTCGGTCAGGTCGAGGCGATAGTGGAAGAGCGGCCACAAGGTGCGGTTGGCGTAACCGTCATAATATTCCTCGACGTCCTGCTCGCTCAGATCCATCACCGCGCTGGTGACGCCGCCATAGGTCTGAAACCGGAGCTCGCGATTGTCGCTGGTCTCGCCCGACCAGCCGAACCAGATACCGTCCTCTTCCGCCAGCGCGGCGTTCAGCGCGACGGCCAGCCCGCCCTGCGCCCCGCCGCCGGTGCCGGGCTGGGGAGCCTGCACCCGGTTCGAGATGACGATCAATCGACTCATCGTACGACATTCCATGACTTGCTCAGCAGGACGGCGGAATTGATCATGCCGACCAGCGAGTAGGTTTGGGGATAATTGCCCCATAGTTCCCCGGTTTCGGGGTCGATATCCTCCGACAACAGCCCGGCGGGCGTGCAGCGCGACAGCATCTCTTCCAGCAACTCGCGCGCATCCTCGTCGCGGCCGGTCGCGTGCAGCGCCTCGATCAGCCAGAAGGTGCAGACGTTGAACGCGGTGTGCGGCAGGCCGAAATCATCCTCGATCGCATAGCGCAGCATGTGGCTGCCCCGGCGCAGCCCCTTTTCGACCGCATCGAGCGTGCCGATGAAGCGTGGGTCGTCGGGGTCGAGGAAGCGCAGGTCGAGCAGCTGGATGATGCTGGCGTCGAGATCGTCGCCGCCGAAGGTCGCCGACATTCGGTTGGTCTCGGGTCGCCACGCCTCGCGTTCGATCTTCGTCCGCATCGCGGTCGCCCGGTCGCGCCAGAAGGTCTCGCGCTCGGTCAACCCTAGCGTGCCGGCGACATTGGCGAGCCGGTCGCACGCCGCCCAGCACATCGCGGCACTGTACGTGTGGACATGGCTCTTGGTGCGCAATTCCCACAGGCCGGCATCGGGCTTGTCATAGGCGGCCCAGGCGCGTTCGCCGATCGGCTCCAGCGCCTCGAAATCGGCCTGCTTGCCGACGCGGAACAGCCGCTGGTCGAAGAATCCCTGCGCATTGGACAGGATGATCTGCCCGTACGCGTCGTGCTGGACCTGTTCATAGGCCTGGTTGCCGACGCGGACCGGCCCCATGCCGCGATACCCGTCCAGCCCCTCGGCCTCGCGCTCGACCAGCGTCGCTTCGCCACCGACGCCGTAGAGCGGCTGGATCTGGCCGTCGGCGGCATTGTCGACGATGTTGCGCAGATATTCGAGATACCCCTCCAGCACGTCGAGCGCGCCGAGCCGGTTCAGCGCCTGCACCGTATAATAGGCATCGCGGATCCAGCAGTAGCGATAGTCCCAGTTGCGTCCCGAATTCGCATGTTCGGGAATCGAGGTGGTCAGCGCGGCGACGATCGCGCCGGTTTCCTCATGCTGGCACAGCTTCAGCGTGATCGCGCTGCGGATCACCGCCTGCTGCCATTCGACCGGGGTGGCGAGACCCCGGACCCAATGGCGCCATTCGTCGATGGTGTTCTTCAGCATCCGCTCGACCGACGCTGGCAGTTCGTCCGAGAAACTCTCGTCCGGCCCGAGGAAGAAATGCAGCGTGCGTTCGACACGGAACAGCCGCTCGTCCTCGATCCAGCCGACCGGTGCGCTGGTCGACAGGCGGATCGTCTCACCGTCGAGCAGGTAGCGGATATGGTTCGACCCGCGCGTCCGCTCCGCCTGCGCACTGCCCCAGTCGACCGAGGGGCGCAGGCGCACACGGATGCGCGGGCTTCCCGCCAGCGGGCGCACGATCCGGCAGAAGGCGACGGGGCGGTACATGCGGTCATGCCGCTTGAAGCGCGGGCAAAAGTCGACGACCTCGATCGCATTGCCCTGCGCATCGACATGGCGCGTGACCAGCACCGGCGTGTTGCGGATATAGGTCTGCTGCGTATCGACGCAGCCGTCGAGGTCGATCTCCCAGAAACCGAACGCCCCGTCCGATCCGCGCCGCCGGTCGTCAAGCAGCGACGAGAACGCCGGATCGCCATCGACGCGTGGCAGGCACCCCCATACGAAGCGTCCGTTGCGGTCGACCAGCGCCGACACCTGACAATTGCCGATCGGCCAAAGGTCCATCGTCGCGGTCATGCATGCGTCTCCAGCCAGCCCAGAAAGGATGCGACATCGTCGAGGCGATAGGTCGCAGCGGTATCGCGCGTCGGTCCGATCAATATGCCGGCGCCGCCATGATGCGCCGCAACGACCATGCCCGGTTCGTCGGTCAGGTCGTCGCCGACGAAGATCGGCGGATGCCCCGCAAAGGGCGCGGACTCGCACAGCGTCGCGATTGCCGTCCCCTTGTCATGACCGTCCATGCGCAATTCGATCATCATCTTGCCGGCCTGCGTCGTCAGCCCGTCGCGCTGGGCGAAGGCATCGACGAGGGCGTGCGCCTCCTGCTCGACCTCGGGAGCGCCGCGATAATGGATCGCGACCCCCAATGTCTTGATCTCGATCACGATCCGCGGATCGTCACCGAACCGGTCCTTGAACGCGCGCTCGGCTGCGTTCAGACTCGCCGGGCGATCGGGCAGGAGGGTGGTGCCGCCGGCAGGGCGAATTTCGGCGCCGTGGCTTCCAACCACCGCGTAGTCGGCGATCGTCTGCCCCAAAAAACCGTCAATCTGCTCGACCGACCGACCGCTGACGATCGCGACCCGTCCGCCCAGCCGTTGCGCCAGCCGGTGCAACAGCATGCGCAGATCGTCGCCGACGACCACGCCATCGGGACGGTCGGCCAGTTCGACCAGCGTGCCGTCGAAATCGAGGAACAGGCCGGCATCGTCGAGCAGGCCGGCGGGCGGAGGGGGAAGGTCTTGGTACGCCATCGTGCCGATGAACGCCGGGTGCCAGTGAATCGTTTCGCAGGTGCAGTGTATTTTGGCACGGAGGCGCCTTGCTTGCGTCTCCATGTCACGCCCAACTCAGCCTGCGCTCCTGCTGATCCTGCGCTGCCAAGCATGGGACGAGGTCCCGGATCAGGTCCGGGGCGGCAGGGTGGGAGGGAATGTAGCGCGCCGCCCCCGCCCCTCTCCTCTCGATTACGCCCCCTCGAGCAACCGTTCCTTCGCGATCTTCTCACGCCATACCAACGGCGCCAGGTGGTGGACATTCTGCCCCTCGCTATCGACCGCGACGGTTACGGGGAAATCCTGCACCTCGAATTCGTAAATCGCTTCCATGCCGAGGTCCTCGAAGCCGACGACCTTCGACCCCTTGATCGCGCGCGCGACAAGGTACGCCGCACCACCGACCGCCATCAGATAGGCCGACTTGGCCTCGGCGATTGCCTTGGTCGCATCGCCGCCGCGTTCCGCCTTGCCGACCATCGCCAGCAGCCCCTGGTCGAGCATCATGCGGGTGAACTTGTCCATGCGGGTCGCAGTGGTGGGGCCGGCCGGGCCGACCACTTCCTCGCCGACCGGATCGACCGGTCCGACATAATAGATCACGCGCCCGCGGAAATCGACCGGCAGCTCCTCGCCCTTGGCCAGCATGTCGGCGATCCGCTTGTGCGCGGCATCGCGGCCGGTCAGCATCTTGCCGTTCAAGAGCAGTCGGTCGCCATGCTTCCACGTCGCCACCACATCCGGGGTCAGCGTGTCGAGATCGACACGGATCGCCGCCTTGTCCGGCGTCCAGTTGACGTCGGGCCAGTCGGCGAGGTTCGGCTGCTCAAGATAGGCCGGACCGCTGCCGTCCAGCGTGAAATGCGCATGGCGGGTCGCGGCGCAATTGGGGATCATCGCCACCGGCTTCGACGCGGCATGAGTCGGCCAGTCGAGGATCTTGACGTCGAGCACGGTCGACAGCCCGCCCAAGCCCTGCGCGCCGATGCCGAGCGCGTTCACCTTGTCCATCAATTCGATGCGCAGCGCCTCGACATCGGTCTGCGGTCCGCGTGCCTTCAACTGGCCCATGTCGATCGGAGCCATCAGCGATTCCTTTGCGAGCAGCATCGCCTTTTCGGCCGTTCCACCGATGCCAATGCCGATCATACCCGGCGGGCACCAGCCGGCACCCATTTGCGGAATCATCTCCAGCACCCAGTCGACGATCGAATCGCTGGGGTTCATCATCTTGAACTTGGACTTGTTTTCGCTGCCACCGCCCTTGGCCGCGACATCGACATGGACCTTGTCGCCCGGCACCATTTCGACGTGCAGCACCGAGGGCGTGTTATCCTTCGTATTGCGCCGGGTGAACGCCGGATCGGCGAGGATCGACGCGCGCAGCTTGTTTTCGGGGTGCAGATAGGCGCGGCGGACACCCTCGTCGACGACCTCCTGCAGCGACCGCGGGCTGTCGAGGCGGCAATCCTGCCCCCATTTGACGAACACGGTGACGATGCCGGTATCCTGACAGATCGGGCGATGCCCCTCCGCACACATCCGGCTGTTCGTCAGAATTTGCGCAATTGCGTCCTTGGCAGCCGGTGACGTTTCGGCAGCATAGGCCTCACCCAGCGCGCGGATATAATCCATCGGGTGATAGTAGCTGATGAATTGCAGCGCATCGGCGACGCTGTCGATCAGATCGGCTTCGGTGATGGTGACGGTCATCTGCGGGTCCATATCGGTCATTTTCCACACTGCCCTACAGGCAGGAAGCGGCGCCTTGCAAAGAATTCGTTCACGATGCGCCGCTATCGTCGGCACCATACGGAAAGGGACGGGCAGTTGGCGATCGATGGAATGAAGGCGGCGTTGCGATCGTGGGTACAGCGGCCCGACGATTCGACGCGCCTGCTCGACGACCGCGCCGCACGACTGGTGCGAGAGGCGGAGGAGCATAGCCCGAACTGGTTCTGGCAGACCGATCGCCACGGCCGCGTCGCCTATCTGAGCGACAAGATCGTACGCGTGTTCGCCGCCGCCGATATCGATCCGGTCGGCGCCGCGCTGACCGATCTGCTGCGCATCGCCGGCGCCGAATCCGGACCGGACGATTCGGAACGCACCATCGCCTTTCACCTCTCGGCCCGTACCGCCTTCACCGATTACGCCGTCACCCCCGCCCTTGCCGGCGGGCAGGACCGGAGTTGGAGCGTATCGGGCAGCCCGTTCACCGATCCCTACGGGCGGTTCGAGGGGTTCGTGGGCACCGGCACGGACATGGCGGCGGTGCGGCAATCGGATGCGGAAATCACCCGCCTCGCGCTGTTCGACAGCCTGACCGGCCTCGCCAACCGACAACGGATGCGCATCGCGCTCGAACAGACGCTGGCGCAACCCGGCTATGACGGCACCGCGCTGTTCCTGCTCGACCTCGACCGGTTCAAGGCAGTCAACGATACGCTCGGCCATCCGGTCGGCGATGCGCTGCTGAAACAGGTCGCCGAACGGCTGTTGCGCGTCGTCGGCGATGCCGGGCTGGTCGGGCGACTGGGCGGCGACGAATTCCAGGTCGTCCTGCCGCGCATGGGCAACCGGACGCAGATGGCGACGCTGGCGCAGGCGATCATCGCGTCGCTGTCGCAACCCTATTTCATCGGCGGCAATTCGGTGTCGATCGGCTGTTCGGTCGGCATCGCCGTGTCGCCCGACGACGGGGCGACGCCCGACGTGCTGGTCAGCCATGCCGACCTCGCCCTCTATGCCGCAAAGGGTGCCGGACGCGGCGTCCACCGTTTCTTCCACGAGGCGCTGCTCGAGGATAGCCGGTCGCGCCAGCAAATGGCCGACGACCTGCGCGTCGCCCTGTCGCGCGACCAGTTGCGCATCGTCTATCAACCGGTCGTCGCGCTCGACGACGGCCGGATCACCGGGTTCGAGGCGCTAGTCCGCTGGGAACATCCGACCCGTGGCACGCTGGCCGCGCAGGAGTTCCTCGGCGTGGCGGAGGAATGCAAGCTGATCGAGGCCATCGGCGAGTGGGTGTTGCGCACCGCTTGTCACGACGCGGCGTCATGGACGGGCGACACGCGCCTGTCTGTCCAGTTGTCGGGCGCGCAGTTCGCCAATCCGTCGTTCCCGGCGGTCCTGACGAACGCGGTTGCGCGGTCGGGAATGCCCGCCGAACGGCTGGAACTCAGCATCGCCGAGGCGAGCCTGCTGCGCGACATGCGTCATGCCGTCGCGACCTTCGCGGCGTTGCAGGGGGTCGGCATCCGGCTGGCGCTCGACGATTTCGGGGCTGGACAGGCATCGATGTCGTGCCTGCGCCGCCTGCCACTCGACCGGATCAAGCTCGACCGTTCGTTCGTGCGGGGGGTCAGCGATCCCGAAGGGCGCAACGCCGCAGTGGTCCGCTCGATCGTGACGCTCGCCGACCTGCTCGGCATCGCGACTACGGCTCGGGGCGTAGAATATCATGACGAGCTGGCGGTGCTGCGCGATCTCGGCTGCACCGAGGTCGCCGGGCCAGTCTATGGCCAGCCCATCGATGGAGCGACCGCCACCACGCGGCTGCTGCGCGAAGGCGGCGCGCTGGCCCCGCAGGGACCGAAGGCGGAACGTGCGACGCGGACGCGGATGCTGCGCTCGACCACGATCGAAGTCGATGGCCGCCGCCGCCCGGCGCGCATCCGCGACCTGTCGACCACCGGCGCGTTGATCGATCTGGTCGATTTCAGCGAAAGCGCGATCGGATCGGTCATCCGCATCGACACCGGCGGCGGCCACTGGTCCGCAGCGACAATCCGGTGGGCCGAGGACGGTCGCGCCGGGCTGCATTTCGACCGCCCGATCGTCGTCGAACGCCGCATGACCATCCGCCGCAAGGAATAGCGCGCCGCCTTCCCCTTGATCGCCCGCCCGGACAGCGGGTAGCGATCGGGGAATGACCACCGCCCCCCTGCCCGCCACCGACGCCGAAGCCGCCGCCGAACTGGCCGAACTGGCCGAACGGATCGCTGAGGCCGATGCCGCCTATCACGGGGCGGACGCGCCGATCCTGACCGATGCCGATTACGACGCGCTGGTGCGCCGCAATCGCGACGTCGAGGCGGCGTTCCCGGCGCTGGTCCGCACCGATTCCCCCTCGCTGCGGGTCGGCACTGCGCCGTCGGGGCATCTCGCCAAGGTTGCGCATGCCCGGCCGATGCTGAGCCTTAACAACGCCTTTGCCGACGAAGACGTCGCCGAATTCGTCGCCAGCGTCCGCCGCTTCCTGCGCCTGTCCGACGACGAGGTGGTGGCACTGACCGCCGAGCCGAAGATCGACGGCCTGTCCTGTTCGCTCCGCTATGAAGGGCGCAAGCTGGTCCGCGCACTGACCCGCGGCGACGGGGCGGTGGGCGAGGACGTGACCGCGAACGTCGCGACCATCGCCGACATTCCCCAGACCCTGCCCGCCGCCGCGCCCGGCGTGTTCGAAGTGCGCGGTGAGGTCTATATGGCGAAGGACGATTTCGCCGCGCTCAACGCCCGGCTGCTCGCCGATGCGGTCGACCCGGCCAAGGCACGCCAGTTCGCCAACCCGCGCAACGCCGCCGCCGGTTCGCTCCGACAAAAGGACGCCGCCGTCACCGCGTCGCGCCCGCTTAAATTCCTCGCCCATGGCTGGGGAGAGGTCGCCGCCCTTCCCGCCGATACCCAGGCCGGGGTCGTCGCCGCGCTCAAGGACTGGGGTTTCCCGATCGCCGACGCGTTCCAGCGCTGCGACGGCGCGGCACAGGCGCTTGCCGTCTACCGCGCGATCGAGGAGAGCCGTGCCGACCTGCCCTTCGATATCGACGGCGTGGTCTACAAGCTCGACCGGCTCGACTGGCAGGAGCGGCTCGGCTTCGTCGGCCGTGCCCCGCGCTGGGCGATCGCGCACAAATTCCCTGCCGAACGCGCGCAGACCACGTTGCGCGACATCGATATCCAGGTCGGCCGCACCGGCGCGCTGACCCCGGTCGCCCGGCTGGAGCCGGTGACGGTCGGCGGTGTCGTCGTCACCAACGCCACGTTGCACAATGCCGACGAGATCGAACGGCTGGGCGTTCGCCCCGGCGACCGCGTGATCGTGCAGCGCGCCGGCGACGTCATCCCGCAAATCGTCGACAACCTGACCCGCGACGAACCGCGTGCACCATGGACCTTTCCTACCGAATGCCCCGAATGCAGCTCGCTCGCCGAACGCGGCGAGGGCGAGGTGGTCGTGCGCTGCACCGGCGGCCTCGTCTGCCCGGCGCAGCGGGTCGAACGGTTGATCCATTTCGTCTCGCGCCACGCCTTCGACATTGCCGGGCTGGGGCTGGTCCGGGTCGAGGAATTCTTCCGTGACGGGCTGATCGCCTCTCCCGCCGATATCTTCCGCCTGCACACCCATCGCGAGGCGCTGGTCCAGCGCGAGCGCATGTCGGACCTGGTGGTCGACAAGCTGCTGGCGGCGATCGATACGCGGCGCACGATCGGCCTCGACCGTTTCCTGTTCGCGCTCGGCATCCGCCATGTCGGCGAAGTGACCGCACGCGACCTCGCCCGGCGCTATGGCACGATCGATGCGTTCCTCGAAATGCTCGAGCGCGCGCTGGCGGTCCGGGCGGAGACCGTGCCCGCGATCGGCGAGAATGACCGCAAATTCGTGCTGCGCCGCGGTCGTGCGCTGGTCGCCGCGGTCGAAACCGCCGGCATCGGCCCGGAAGTCGCCGACGCGCTGCTCGCCTTCTTCGCCGAGGAGCATAACCGCGCGGTGGTCGACGATCTGCTGAGCGAAGTCTCCCCCCTGCCCGTCGAGCACAAGGCCGTCGCCTCCGAACTGACCGGCAAGACCGTGGTCTTCACCGGCAAGCTCGAAACGCTCAGCCGCGACGAAGCGAAGGCGCAGGCCGATGCGCTCGGCGCCCGCGTCGCCGGGTCGGTTTCGAAAAAGACCGACCTGGTCGTGGTCGGCGCCGATGCCGGATCGAAACGGGCCAAGGCCGAGGAACTAGGCGTCCGCGTCATCGACGAAGCCGCATGGGCCGCAATGGTATCTGCCGCGACGACGTGATGTTTTTGCAACGCATCAAAACAGACTGATGCCCCCGCTTTCGGTTGTCGCAAAATAGAAATATGGGACGTCCATTGGCGCCGGGACGGTGAACGACACCGCCTGAACCAGCGTAACGAGTCGCGCCACCCATTTGCGATTCCAAGGGGACCTATGAACACCAAGCTCTATGCCGGCGTGGCCTTTGCCGCGCTCCTGCTCCCGGCCTCGGCCTTTGCGCAGTCGACCGGCTCGCAGGACTTCGAAGACCAGGAAATCGTCGTCACCGGCACGGCCGATCGCGATGTCGGCGGCATTCGCATTCCTGATTCGCCCAAGGCGAAGATCGAGGTGAGCCAGGAACTGATCCAGGTTCAGCAGCCCGGCCAGAGCGTCAATCAGATCATCAACCTGGTCCCCGGCGTCAGCTTCACTAACAACGATCCGTTCGGTTCGTCGGGTGGTTCGTTCACCATCCGCGGCTTCGATTCAAGCCGTATCGCGCAGACGTTCGACGGCTTGCCGCTGAACGATTCGGGCAACTATGCCCTCTATTCGAACCAGCAGCTCGACCCCGAACTGATTGAGAACATCAACGTCAATCTGGGCTCGACCGACGTCGACAGTCCGACCGCGGCGGCGGTCGGCGGCACCGTCAACATCAACTCGCTGCGCCCGTCGAACGAACTCGGCGCGTCGCTGGTCGCCAGCTACGGCAACATCGTCGCCGACGGCGCGGGTGACCGCCCGTTCCACCGGGTGTTCGGCCTGATCCAGACCGGCGACTTCACCGGCAAGGGCACGACCGCATGGGTCGCCGCGTCGACCGCCTATAACAAGGCTAGCTTCTCCAACTACGGCCGCATCGAGAAGCAGCAGTATAACGCCAAGATCCGTCAGGAAATCGGCGGCAATGGCGACTTCGTCTCGATCGCCGGTCACTATAACGAGAACCGCAACAACTTCGGTGGTTCGCCGCTGTCGGCCAACTCGTTCATCGGCACTGCCGGGTCGCTGCAGGCCAACAAGCGCAGCCGCTTCTACAACATCGCCAACGGCTATCCCTGCCAGACCACGACCGGCATCAACGGCCGGGCCGACACCGCCAATGGCTGCGGCAGCGATTTCGAACGGCGCTTCAACCCGTCGAACACCGGCAACGTCCGCCTGAACTCGCTCTTCCACCTGACCGAAGCGCTCTCGCTGTCGGTCGACGGAGCGTACCAGTATGTGAAGGCAAATGGCGGCGGCACCGGCGTCGCACGCGAAGGCTTCTATTCGTCGGGCAGCGCAACGAACCTTACCGGCGTGTTCGGCGGCAATTATTTCTATGGCCGCGACCTCAACGGCGACGGCGACGTGCGGGATCAGGTCCGCATCCTGAACCCTAGCCAGACGCGCACCGACCGCTACAACGCGATTGTCAACCTCGCCTATGAAATCGATCCGGCGAACCGCGTCCGCGTGTCCTATTCGCTCGACACCGCGACCCATCGCCAGACCGGCGAAGGCGGCTTCCTCTACAGCAACGGCGAACCCTTCGACGTCTTCCCGTCAAACGACCCGCTCGAGGATCTGAACGGCAACGTCCTGCAAAAGCGTGACCGCCGCTCGGTCGCGACGCTGCACCTCGTCGCCGCCGAATATCGTGGTCGCTTCTTCGACGACACGCTGACCGTCCTGGTCGGCGGCAGCGGCCGCTTCTTCACGCGTGACCTGAACCAGTATTGCTTCACCACGGCGAGCAACGGCAACGTTGATTGCCCGGCCGGTGCGGCCAACACCACCGCCTATGCTGCGGCGTTCCCGTACAGCGTCGCCGCCAATGGTCGTCCGACCGGCGCCGCGGCACCGGTTTCGCGCACGCTGAACTACAACCAGTTCACGCCGAACGTCGGCATGACCTACAATTTCACCCCGGCGTTCAGCTTTGCGGTGAACTATGCGCGCAACGTGTCGGTCCCCGGCACCGATCCGCTGTACAATTCGCTGTACGCGCCGGCGAACACCGATGCCGCCAACCCGGCTGCCGAAACCTCGCACAGCTTTGACGCAGGCTTCCGCTATACGTCGAGCAAGGTGCAGGCCGCGGTCTCGCCCTGGTATTCGCAGTACAAGAACCGCCTGGTTTCGGCCTACAACATTACCTGCGACTGTAACGTCGACACCAACCTTGGCGACGTGAAGAAGTACGGTGTCGACGCCAGCATCTCCTACCGTCCGGTCCGCGACCTGCTGTTCTACGCCTTCGGTTCGTACATCGGCTCGGAAATCCTGAACGACGTCCGTTCGGGGACGTCGACCTTCTTCCCGACCGCCGGCAAGCGTGAGCGCGGCGCCCCTGAATGGCTGGCAGGTGGCCGGGTCCAGGGCACGCTGGGCGACTTCCAGCTCGGCGCGCAAGCGAAGTACACCAGCGAGCGCTTCTTGAACGACATCAACACGGTGGAATTCAACGGCTATACCGTCGTCGATCTCGACCTGCGCTACTCGCTGGCCAGTGTCGGCCTGCCGAAGACCGCGTTCCAGCTGAACGTGACGAACCTGTTCGACGAATTCTATGTCGGCTCGTTCCCGGGCAGCCTGACCGGCGCCGGCACGGCGTTCGTGAACTTCGGCCCGCCGCGCGCGGTCATCGGTTCGCTGATCGTCGGCTTCTAAGCCCGCCCGTCCAGCGCGACGAACGAACCGCCGTCCCGGCAACGGGGCGGCGGTTTTCGTTTGGGGCGCCTTCGGCTAAAGCCCGGTTCCCATCCCGCCCCCGCCGCGATATGACGACGTCCGGGGGCAACACTTGCGACGGAGCGCATGACGCTTAAGCCCGCCATTTTCTCGCGCCCCTTCTTCGAACAGAAGAACCGCGCCTTCTGGCTGCTGCAGGCCGCCGGCTGGACCGGCTATCTGATCCTGCGCTCGGTCTCGACGCTGTCGAACGCCGCCTCGCTCAAAAGCGTACTGGCCAATATCGTCGAGGTCATCGTCGGTTATTGCCTGACGCTGCTGATGAGCGTGCTCTACGGCTATTACCGGTCGTTGCCGCGCGTGCCGGCGATCTTCCTGACGCTGTGCACCCTCTCGGCGGCGACCTTCGCCTATTCGCTGATCGACGCGTTCGTCTTCACCTTCATCCGCAACGTGTCGCCCGATGTCAGCTTCTCGCTGGTGCTGGGCACGCTGTTCATCAATTTCACCGTGCTGGCAGGCTGGTCGGCGGCCTATTTCGGCATCAACTTCTATCTGGTCGTCGAACAGCAGGTCGACGAGATGCGGATGCTGGAGATGCAGGCCTCGACCGCGCAGCTTGCCATGCTACGCTATCAACTCAACCCCCATTTCCTGTTCAACACGCTCAATTCGATCTCGACGCTGGTGCTGCTGAAACAGACCGAGAAGGCGAATGTGATGCTCAGCCGCCTCGCCTCGTTCCTGCGCTACACGCTGGCCAACGAACCGACCGCGCATGTCACGCTGGAGCAGGAGGTTGAAACGCTGAAACTGTATCTCGATATCGAAAAGATGCGGTTCGAACATCGCCTGCGTACCGAATTCGATATCGACGCCCGCGTGATGCACGCGCGGCTGCCGTCGCTGCTGCTGCAGCCGCTGGTCGAAAACGCGATCAAATATGCGGTGACCCCGCAGGAGGATGGCGCCGATATCGCCATCACCGCTCGACTGGCCGGGGATCGGGTGCAGATCGCCGTTTCCGATACCGGCCCCGGCTTGATCGACGGACCGAAGCGGCCGACGCTTTCCACCGGTGTCGGCATTCAGAATATCCGGGACCGGCTGGCGCAGGCATATGGTCCCGACCATCGGTTCGACACCCGTTCGGGCAACGGGGGCGGGTTCGTGGTCGAGATCGAACTGCCGTTCCAGACGCAAGACGTTACCAAAGAGGCTGCATGACCATTCGTACCATCCTTGTCGACGACGAATCGTTGGCGATTCAGGGCCTCGAACTACGCCTGCAGGCGCATGAGGATGTCGAGATCATCGACAAATGCCAGAACGGCCGCGAGGCGATCCGTTCGATCAAGACCCACAAACCCGATCTCGTCTTCCTCGACATCCAGATGCCGGGGTTCGACGGCTTCTCGGTCGTGCAGGGACTGATGGAGGTCGAACCGCCACTGGTGGTGTTCGTCACCGCATACAGCGACCACGCGATCCGCGCCTTCGAGGCGCAGGCGGTCGATTATCTGATGAAGCCGGTCGAGGAATCGCGCCTTGCCGACACGCTTGACCGCGTGCGCCAGCGCCTGTCCGAAAAACGCGGCCAGGCCGAGGTCGAGAAGCTCAAGGAAGTGCTCGCCGAAGTCGCTCCCGACACCGCGGCGGAAATGGAAGCGGCCGATGGCGGCGGCGACGACGCGCACGGCGCCAACCGCTTCGAAAAGCTCATTAACATCAAGGATCGCGGCCAGATCTTCCGCGTGGATGTCGACACGATCGAAATGATCGAGGCGGCGGGCGATTACATGGTCATTAACACCGGCGACAATTCGCTGGTGCTGCGCGAAACGATGAAGGACCTCGAAAAGCGGCTCGATCCCCGCCGGTTCCAGCGCGTCCATCGCTCGACCATCGTCAACCTCGATCTCGTCAAGCAGGTCAAGCCGCACACCAATGGCGAATGCTTCCTGATCCTCGAATCGGGGGCGCAGGTGAAGGTCAGCCGCTCGTATCGCGACGTGGTGGCGCGCTTCGTCCACTAATGGCCGAAATCACCGTCGCGGCGCTGTACCGCTTCGTTCCGATCGCCGATCCGCAGGCCGTCCGCGACGCGATGGAGGCGGTACTCGACCGTGCCGGCATTCGCGGCACGCTGCTGATCGCGTCCGAAGGCGTTAACGGCACCATCGCCGGCAGCGCGGACGGCATCGCCGCCGCGCTCGCCGCGATCCGTGCCCTGCCCGGCTGCGAGGACCTTGCGCCGAAGTTCAGCGCCGCCGACACCATGCCCTTTCACCGGCTGAAGGTGCGAGTGAAGCGCGAGATCGTGACGATGGGCGTGCCCGGAACCGATCCCACGAAGATCGTCGGCACCTATGTCGCGCCCGCCGACTGGAACGCGCTGATCGCCGACCCGTCGACCGTCGTGATCGACACCCGCAACGCCTATGAGGTGAAGGTCGGCACGTTCGCGGGCGCGGTCGATCCACGGACCGACAGCTTCCGCGACTTTCCCGACTGGTTCCGCGCCAACCGCGACACGCTATTGGCGGGCAAGACCCAGGTCGCGATGTTCTGCACCGGCGGCATACGCTGCGAGAAATCGACTGCCTTTCTGAAGAGCGAGGGCGTCGACGCGGTCTACCACCTCGACGGCGGCATCCTGAAATATCTGGAGGAAGTGCCTGCCGACCAAAGCGCATGGCAGGGCGAGTGCTTCGTGTTCGATGAACGCGTCGCCGTCGGCCACGGTCTGGCGCAAGGCACCCATGATCTGTGCCGCGGCTGCCGCATGCCGATCAACGCCGAAGACCGCGCCTCGCCGCTGTTCGAAGAAGGCGTGCAATGCCCCGCCTGCGCCGGTACCCGCGATGCGGCAACGCTCGCGGCAAAGGCGGAACGCCACCGGCAGGTGAAGCTCGCCGCCGAACGCGGCGAACAGCATGTCGGCAAGCGGATGGAGCGCGAAGAAAAATGACGGCACCCCAGCGCAGGCTGGGGTCTTCCCGGAATCAAGCGCGCTGCTTACCGCAGGAGGCCCCAGCCTTCGCTGGGGCGACGTCCGAACGCGTCAGGCGTCGTCGCCCTTGGCTGCTTCGTCAGCAGCTTCCTCGCCCTCGGCTGGCGTCTGGAAATAGGCCTCGACCGGCCCGGTCAGCTTGATGGTCAGCGGCTGCCCCTTGCGATCGACCTTCTTGCCGAGCGCGACGCGGATCCAGCCTTCGGAAATCGAATATTCCTCGACATCGTTGCGCTCGACACCCTTGAAGCGGATGCCGATGCCGCGCTCCAGCACGGGCTGGTCGAAATGCGGGCTGCGCGGATTGATCGAGAGGCGATCGGGGGGCGTATCAGTCATGGGCGCGGCCCATGCCGCAAAACGCCGCGCGCGCCAAGTGCAAAGGGCGGGAGGATCACCCCCGCCCCCTGCCGTCAGTTACAGACCCGGACGCGCACCGTCTGGTCGTAATAGGGGTCGTAGCGCCGCTCGACCCAGCACCGCCGATAGTCATTGTAGCGATAGGCGTAATAGCCGTCGTTCGGATAGAATCCGCGCTGACGATAGAAACGATCGTCATAATCATAGGCATAGCCGCGATCGCGATAATAGCGGTCGCGATAGCGCCGGTCGTTCGCGCTCGACGCCAGCGCCGCGCCGATCGCGAGGCCGGCGATCCCGGCGACGACGGCCGCCCCGCCATTGCCGCGATTGCGGTTCCAGCCCCGGTCCCAACCGCGATCATAGCCGCGGTCCCAGCCACGATCGTAACCGCGACGCCACTGCGCCTCGGCCGGGGCGGCAGCGGTCAGCGCGGTCGCCGCCAACGACAGCCCCAGGCCCGCCTTGGTCAGCAAGGTCTTCATGCCAATCTCCTCAACATGCGTGGGGGCCGTGCTGCCCCTTGTCACGTCGACGCACCTGCGCCGATGGTCGGGTCATGGCAGACGGCGACTGAACCGATGCGGAATGCTATATTCACCCGCGGTTTATCGTGAAGGGCAAGGCGATGGCATATTGGCTGCTGAAATCCGAACCCGACAGCTATGGCTGGGACGATCTGGTCCGCGACGGCGGCACCGAATGGGACGGCGTGCGCAACCACGCCGCCGCGAAACATCTGCGCGCGATGGCCGCCGGCGACCGCGCGCTCTTCTATCATTCGGGCAAGGACAAGGCGGCGGTCGGCATCGCCCGCATCGCGCGGACGGCACAGGCGGATGGCGACGAGGGCTGGGTATCGGTCCTCGTCGAACCCGACCATCCCCTGCCGCGCCCGGTGACGCTCAAGACAATGAAAGCGGCGGAGGGGTTGCAGGACATGGCGATGCTGCGCCAGTCGCGGCTGTCGGTGTCGCCGGTTACGGAAGCGGAGTGGAAGGTAGTGATGGGGTTGGCCAAGGACTGAACTCGCCACGCTCCAACCCATTCCCCCAAGCACCCCGTTCGGTTCGAGCAGCTTCGAGCGAAGTCGAGAAGCGTCCGTCGAGAACGGGTTGCCCCAAACGGGGTGTTCTCGACCGACGCTTCTCGACAGGCTCGAAGCTGCTCGAACCAAACGGAAATGAAAAGAACCCGTTCGTCCTGAGTAGCCGCTGAGCTTGTCGAAGCGGCGTATCGAAGGACCGACGTAGGTGCTTCGATACGAGCCTTCGACTTCGCTCAGTCTCTACTCAGCACAAACGGAAGCGGGGAGTCTCAAGCCCCCTCCACCCGCGCCAACCGCGGCGACAACACATGCACCAGCAGCAGCGCCACGAAATACGCCGACCCCGCCACGAAGAACAACGGCGCGTAACTGCCGATCCCGTCCAGCACGTAACCGGCATATTTCGCCATCAACATGCCGCCGACCGCACCGACCGTCCCGCCGATCCCGACGACCGACCCCACCGCCGCGCGCGGGAACAGGTCCGACGGCAGCGTATAGAGATTCGCCGAAAACGCCTGATGCGCCGCCGTCGCGATCCCGATGACCAGCACCGCCACCCACAGATTGTCGATCGACTGGGCGAACAGCACCGGCAGAACCGCGATCGCACAGACCAGCATCGTCACCTTGCGCGCATAATTGACGCTCCGCCCCCGCGCGATCAGCCGCGACGACAGCCATCCGCCGGCAACGCTGCCCAGATCGGACAAGAGATAGATCGCGACCAGCGGCGGCCCGAAACTCAGCAGGTCGAGATCATAACGATCGCCCAGATAGCCCGGCAGCCAGAACAGGAAGAACCACCAGATCGGGTCGATACAGAATTTGGCGAGCGCATAGGCCCAGGTCTCGCGCTTCGCGATCAGCCGCCGCCATGGCAGCGGCTGCACCGGATCGGCCGGGTCCTGTTCGATCCATGCCAGCTCGTCCGACGACACCCTCCGATGCTCGCGTGGGCTACGATAGAATATCAGCCACGCGATCAGCCAGACGAAGCTGACCACGCCGGTCACCACGAACGCCATCCGCCAGCCATAGGCCACGGTCAGTAGCGGCACCGCCAGCGGCGTGATGATGGCACCGACATTGGCCCCGGCATTGAACACACCGATCGCGAACGCGCGCTCCTTTGCCGGAAACCATTCGGTCACCGCCTTGATGCCGGCCGGGAAATTGCCCGCCTCGCCGACGCCGAGGCCAAAGCGCGCCATCGCGAACTGCGTCACGCTATACGCGCCGCCATGGGCGATATGCGCGACCTGCCAGATGACGAAGGCGACCGCATAGCCCATGCGCGCGCCGATCACGTCGACGATCCGCCCGAACCCGATATAGCCGATTGCATAGGCCAGCTGGAAAAAGAAGATGACGTTGGCGAAGTCGGTCTCGGTCCAATTGAGATCGCTCGACAGCGTGGGCTTGAGCACGCCGATCATCTGCCGGTCGACATAATTGATGACCGTCGCCATGAACAGCAGTGCGACGATCCCCCAGCGATACCGTCCGGCCCGCCCTGCCGCGCGCTCGATGCCGTCAGCCTCAGCCATTATCCGCCTCCTCTTGCCTGTTGCGATCGGCCTCCCGACCGATGTTCATGCGCCCCCTTGTTCGGAGGTCTTTCTTGGATACGCTCCGCCTACCATGGGGCGGTCCGTGCCGCCCAATATCCGAACATCGGCCGCGTGCCGGCCAAGCAACCTACGGACGGATCACCGCCCTCCCCCATCGTCACTCCGGGCGCACGGCGGGACCTCTACGAACCTATTTTCTCGTACCCCGGCGAAGGCCGGGGTCCAGTTGGGAAGGCTTTTGCGCACCTTACCGACGTCACCGCAACTGGACCCCGGCCTTCGCCGGGGTATGACGAGTTTCAAGGTGATCGAGGGACTTTCGCAGAGGTCTCGCGCAGGGTCGAGGTGGCGAAGAGCGGGACTCGTCCATCAGCCACCGACCCGCGCCGCCACGATCCCGCACGCCACCCGCATGTCGCCGAAATCCGCCGCGAACCGCTGCCCGGGCGCGATCTGATGCACCCCGGTGACCGCGCCCGACGACACCCATTGTCCCGGCTCCAGCGTCCGCCCGCGCGCCGCCAGACAATCGACCAGAAACGCCACCGCCCCGATCGGCCCGTCGAGCATCGTGCGCGCGCTCGCCCGTCCCACGACCGTATCGTCGATCCGTGATTCCACCGCCCAGTCGAGGAACGACAGGTCCCGCCATCCCGGCACTTCCTCACCGATCAACAGCCCGAAATTATTGCCGTAATCGCTGATCGTCACCACCGGCCCATCGGCGTTGATCCCCGGATAGGGCGAACTGGCGATCTCGACCCCGACATGCACCGCATCGACAAGGTCCAGCGCCTGATCGAGCGTCAAGCCGGACAGCCCGGCCGACGACCGTCCGATCCGCACGCAATATTCGGCCTCGGCCGCCGCGAACCCGGCGGCGATCACCGGCAGGGCTTCGGTCTCGGTTCCAACCACCTGATCGACGAAGATCGGCCCCGCCAACCGGTTGCTGCCCAGCGTGGCGTCGAGCGGCGCGTTGATTCGCCCGACCTTCCACCCGATCACCTGCCGGCCGTCGATCGCGATCGCCCGGTCCTGAATCGCATAGGCTTCCGTCAACGTCGTCGGCCGCTCCCCCGGATAGGTCGGCAGGGCGCGTGCCTGCTGCCGCGCGCCGACGAAAGCGTGCGCGATCCGATCGCGATTATCCATGCCCCTGGCCTCTCTCATTACCTGCGGATGGGTAACGGAAACCGGTGTCAGTCACAAGGGTACAAAATCGACAATGCGGGACATTGGCGGACGCTACGACCCGAGCTATCGCTGCCCCATGAAGAAAAGCGGCCAACCGACGATCAACGACGTCGCCCGACTTGCCGGTGTCTCCAAAAAGACGGTCAGCCGCGTCATCAACCAATCGCCTTTGCTGAATAACGACACCCGCGAAAAGGTACAGGCGGTCATCGCCGAGCTGGGCTATATCCCCAATCCACAGGCACGCGCGCTGGCGCTGCGCCGCAACTTCCTGATCGCGCTGATCCACGACAACCCCAATGCGCAAATGGTGTTGCGCGTGCAGCAGGGGTTGCTGGAGGTGTTGCGCGACACCGAATTCGAATTGCTGGTCCACCCGGTCGATCGCGGCGCGCCGGACATGCGCGACGAAATCCGCCGCTTCCTCGAACGCCAGCGCCCCTATGGCGTCATGCTGTTGCCGCCTATTTCCGAAAACGACCTGCTCGCCGACCTTTGTACGCAAATCGGCTGCCGCTATGTCCGCATGGGTTCGGCGACGTTCGACGATCCCGCGCATATGGTGTCGTCGAACGATCGCGAGGCGGTACGTGGTGCGATCGAACATCTGCTTGCCGCGGGGCACCGCCGCATCTGCATGATCGCCGGCCCGCACGGCTTCCGCTCGGCATTCGAACGGCAACAGGGCTATGAGGAGGCGATGGAGGCCGCCGGTCTCGGCGTCCAGCGGACATGGATCGCGCAGGGCAATTACCAGTTCGAATCGGGGATGCGCGCCGCCGAACGGCTGCTCGACCTGTCGCCGCGTCCGACCGCGATCTTTTCCTCCAACGATGAAATGGCGGCGGGCGCGCTGCATATCGCCCGCCAGCGCGGGCTCGACGTGCCCGAGGATCTGTCGATCGTCGGCTTCGACGACACCTCGATCGCCTCGCACCTCTGGCCGCCACTCACAACCGTCCGCTGGCCGATCGCGACCATGGCCCGCGCTGCCGCGCTGAAGCTGATCGGCGAAGATGATGACGAAGACGCCACTGAACCCGCTGAACCGACCATGTTCGTCTCGACCCTGATCCGCCGAGCCTCGGTCGCCAAGCCGCAGCCGTGACTTGCAGTAGCGAATGACACCGATTACCCTCCGGCGGGAACGATAAATCCCAGCCCTTCCCGTTCGTGCTGAGTAGGGACTGAGCTTGTCGAAGGTCCGTATCGAAGCACCTCGCCGCGAACGATCCTTCGATACGCTGTTTCGACAGGCCTGATAGCTACTCAGAACCAACGGGTTGGGCCGGATCGGAGAGGCTCCATGACCCCATCGACCACCCGCCGCGACCTGATCGCCGGTGCCGCCGCACTCGCGCTGGCCCGCCCTGCGCGTGCCGCACCCGCCGACCCGGTCGTCACCGCCCCCGCCGGCGGCTGGCGCGGCAGTACCGAAGCTGGCATCCACGTCTTTCGCGGCATCCGCTACGGCACCGACCCCAGCCGCCAGCGTTTTCAACCGGTTGGCGCCCCCGCCCCATCGCGAGAGATACAGGCCGCAACCGAATTCGGCCCCTCCTGTCCGCAACGCGCCAACATCGGCAACCAGAAGGAGGATTGCCTGTTCCTCAACGTCTGGACGCCCGACGCCCGCGCCGGTGCCGACCGTCCGGTCATGGTCTATCTCCATGGCGGCGCCTATTCGAACGGCACGGTCGTCGAACCCCAGGTCTTTGGCCATCATCTGGCCGCGTCGGGCGATGTCGTGGTGGTGACCGTCAACCACCGGCTGAACGCATTGGGCTATCTTTATCTCGCCCGGCTCGACCCGCGCTTTCCTGACAGCGGCAATGTCGGACAACGCGATCAATTGCTCGCACTGGCATGGATACGTGGCAACATCGTCAACTTCGGCGGCGACCCGAACCGCATCATGCTGTTCGGCCAATCGGGCGGCGGTGCGAAGATCGCGACCCTGATGGCCATGCCGGCTGCCAAGGGCCTGTTCCACGCCGCCGCGACGATGAGCGGCCAACAGGTCACCGCCTCCGGCCCCCTCAACGCCACCCGCCGCGCAGAGGCCTTCCTGACCCGCCTGAAAGCGACCCCGGCCGAAGCCGCCATCCTCCCCGTCGCCCGCCTGATCGACGCGCTCGACGCTGAAGACCCGATTCTCGGCGGCGGCGTCTATATGGGTCCGGTCCTCGACATGCGGTCGCTCGATCGCCATCCCTTCTGGCCCGACGCCCATCCGCAAGGCCGCGATATCCCGCTGATTTTGGGTAATACCCGCGACGAAACCCGCGCCTTCCTCCCCCTTGACGCGCCGGTTCTGCGCGGGCTGAACTGGGACAATCTGGCGGCGCGCATGGCTCCGCAACTGCGGATCGACGCCCCGCCCGAATGGGTCGTCGCCCAGTATCGCCAACGCTTCCCGACCCTCTCCCCGACCGACCTGTTCTACGCCGCGACCACCGCCGCACGCAGCTGGCGCGGCCAGGTGATCGAGGCGGAACAACGCGCCGCCGCCGGCGTTCCGGCCTGGGTCTATCAGCTCGACTATAGTTCGCCGCTCCGCCCCGGCGGTGGTGCCGCGCATACCGATGATATCCCGCTGGTCTTCGGCACGCTCGACGCCCCCGGCGCGGTCTGCGACACCGGCCCCGCCGCCCGCGCCGTGTCGCAGCGGATGCAGGCCGCCTTCGTTTCGTTGGCAAGGCACGGCAATCCCGGCGGAAACTGGCCGCGCTACACCCTGCCCCGCCGCCAGACGATGCTCTTCGACACCGTCAGCCGCGTCGTCGACAACCCGCGCGGCTGGGAACGCGACCTCTTCGCCCGCTTCCCCTATATCCAGCCGGGAACCTAACGCACCGGCGCAGCCAGCGGATAGGCGACGACCAGCGCCAACGGCTTCGTCCCCCGCTGCGCGATCCCGACGGTCGCACCACTGTACAGATACACCGTCGTCCCCGCACCGACGCGCCGGTTGACGCCGTCGCTCGTCACCTCGCCCTCACCGGCCACGACCTGATACACCTCGTCATGGTCGATCCGATGCAGTCCGATAGCCGCGCCCTTGTCGAGCGTCCGGCGGCGGAACTCCATCGTCCGGCCGGGGACACGATCGGTGATCCGCCACGCCGTACCCGAACCGATCTTCCCATGCGGCGGTGCCTCCGCCACCTGCGTCGAGGCTTCGTCGATCACGACCATTGCCGGCGCCTTTGCCCGCCCCGCCGCCCAGTCGAGCGCCCCGCCGACATGCGCCAACAGGCGGGGATCGGCCCAATTCTCCTTGCGATGGCCAAGACCGGTATAGAAGACCCGCCCTTGCCCGACACGATGCGCCCACGCCAGCGGCTTGGGGTTCACGTCGCTCGCCCCGATTGACTGCGGATCAAAGGTCAGCAGCGAATCGAGATCGGTCGACAGGTCGCGAAAGCCATACCACTCGTCGGGAATGCGGAACCGGTCGGGCAGGCTGTCGATCGCCGGATGGCGCTGCGCCGACCGCGTCACCTCCGCCTCCGGCACCCCCGGCGGATGTTGCGCGAAGCGGCCGCCGATCATCTTGGCATACCACGGCCAGTTATAGTGCGAGTCCGCCGCGGCATGGATCGCGACCACCCCGCCACCACCCTCGACATAACGTTGCAGCGCGTCCCGCCGCGGCCCGACGAACCATTCGGTCTCGGCCCGCTTGGGATCGGTGGTCGTCGACACCAGCACGATCGCGGCATAGTCCATCGGCCTGTCGAACACCGCCGGATCGTCGCTCGCCACCGGCTCCAGCCCGCGTTCGCGTGCCAGCCGGTCGATCGCGGCGACGGCGGTCGGGATCGAATCATGCACGAACCCCGTCGCGCGGTGGAACAGCAGTACCCGCGGCGCTGCGACCGCCGGGACGGCGCACAGCAGCGCCACCACCGCGACGACGACCCGCCGGATCATTGCCGCATCGCCCGGTCGCGTGCCGACAGCGATTCCTGGATCGGCCCCTTCTGTCCCGGATAGCGTCCCGATTTCGGCTCCATCGTGGTAAGATCCCATTCCGCTTCGACAAAAGGCGCCGTGGTCGGCACCGGATGCGGATATTCACTTACTTCGCGTTCGTCGTCGATCACCTTTCCGCGCCCCTCGGCCACGAAAAACAACACGCGGATATCATCGGCGTCGCGGTCCCAGGGCCGCGCCCCGGCATTGGCCAGCACATGCGTCTCGACGTCCTGTGCGGGCAGCACAGGCAGCCCTGCGGGCCACACCGGCGGCGTCTTCACCTCGATCAGCTTGGCGCGGGTCACGCCATAGCGCCCGAACATCGGCAGCGGATTGCCATGCTGATCGACCGCGACATTGTCCCGCCCGTGATAGCGCAGGTCGCCATCGCCGCCGAGCATCAGGAACGGCAGCCCGGCATCGGTCGACGGCCCGCCGCGCATGACGTTGCCGACCGCCGACAGCTTGCCCTCCTGATATGCGTGCCCCGCCCATTCGAGCGCCATGAGATTGTAATGCACCGCACGCTTGGCGGGGTCGTAGATCAGGTTGTTGACCACCGCCGCCTGCACCCCGCCCTTCAGCAACGGGCTGCGCTCGACATTATGCGCGTACACGTTGCGCCAGATCAGGATGCCGGTCGCGTTGTCGTGGATCAGCGATCCCTTGCTATGCTCGCCCTTCGGATGGCTGGCGTCGGCCAGCCCCTCTGCCAGCAGATTGTAGCTGAAGGTGATGTCGTGGCTGGTGCCGCGTCGCCAGTCGTCGGGGGTCGCCCCGTCGAAGCGCGGCCCCGAGGCGGACAGGTTTTCATCGAGCGCCCAGGTCATCGTGCAGTGATCGACGATGACATTGTGCGCCGACACGGTGTTCATCGCATCGACCTCCCACCCCGAACGCTTGGGCTGCCCGTCCAGCCCCGGCCGCACGCGAAGATGCCGGACGATCACGTCGTGCGCGCGGATATCGATGCCGCCGCGGATCAGCGTGATGCCGGGCGACGGCGCGGTCTGCCCGGCGATGGTCAGAAACGGCTCGGTGATGGTCAGCGTCGAACGGCCGAGATCGATCACTCCGCCGACCTCGAACACGACGATGCG
This sequence comes from Sphingomonas epibiotica, assembly GCF_039615155.1. Taxonomy (NCBI): domain Bacteria; kingdom Pseudomonadati; phylum Pseudomonadota; class Alphaproteobacteria; order Sphingomonadales; family Sphingomonadaceae; genus Sphingomonas; species Sphingomonas epibiotica. The sequence continues at coordinate 173,440 of NZ_JBDGHY010000004.1, forward strand.
CGGCCCCTTCGCCTCCAGTGCGGCCTTGAGCGATCCGGGCCCGTCGGCCGCCAGCGTCGTCACGCGCAGGATACGCCCGCCGCGCCCGCCGGGCGTTACCGCTGCCCAGCCCTGTGCGCCGGGAAAGGCGGTCGCGGCAGTGGCCGCCGGGGCAGTCTGCGCGGCGGCCGGCAGCACCGCGCTCGTGATCGACAGCAGGCCGCCAAGGGCCAAGCAGGTCAGTCGGTTCATGAATTTTCCTCTCCGCGCGCTTCTTGACAGCTTCGTCGTGACGGCACAATGTCGCGTTGACACCGGTTTCTCAAGCCGAAAACGGCAAAACTGGAATCCTGGGGTTCAAAAGGTGCCGCAGGGTAGGTTCGACGGCGGTGCGGAGCAATATTTCCGCCTCGCCGACCAGATGATGAGATCGGGCACAAACAAATTGCGCCCGGTGTCATCATGACAGGGAGAGGGTTTGCAATGCAATTTCACCACCGCCGCCATATCGTCCGCGCGCTGCTGGCCGCCACGTCGCTCGTCACGCTGACCGCCACCGCCCATGCGCAGGACGCTGTCCCGACTGCAACCGACCCGGCACCGACTGCCACCGAGGATGCCGAGGCCGAAATCGTCGTCACCGGGTTTCGCGCGTCGCTCAACGCCGCGCTGAACGTGAAGCGCCAGTCGGTCGGCGCAGTCGACGCGATCGTTGCAGAGGACATCGCCAAATTCCCCGACCAGAACCTCGCCGAATCGCTGCAGCGCATTCCCGGCATCGCCATCCAGCGTGACGGCGGCGAAGGCCGCGCGATCACCGTCCGCGGCCTCGGCGCGCAATTCACCCGTGTCCGCGTCAACGGGCTGGAGACGGTCACGACGTCGAGCGACGGCGCATCGGCCAATCGCGACCGGTCGTTCGATTTCAACGTGTTCGCCTCCGAACTGTTCAGCTCGATCGTCGTCCACAAGACCGCATCGGCCGATCTGGACGAAGGGTCGCTGGGCGCGGTCGTCGACCTGAACACCGGCAATCCGTTGGCCGGCAAAACCGGCCTGACCGTCGCCGCATCGGCCGTCGCCAATTACAACGACCTGTCGAAGACGGTCGGTCCGCGCTTTGCCGGGTTGATCGGGTGGAAGTCGCCCGACGGCACACTCGGCGCGTCGATCTCCGCCGCCTATCAGGACACGCGCACCAAGGAGATCGGCAACAACACCGTCCGCTGGGCGCAGGCGCGGTTCGATTCGGTCGATGGCACGCGCTGCTGGACCGCACCGAACCGGGGCGGCACGTACATCGCCGGTGCAGCGTGCGACCGGGCCGCCCTGTCCTTCCACCCGCGTATTCCGCGCTATGGCGAGGTCGAGCATAGCCGCGAACGGCTGGGCCTGACCGGCAGCGTCCAATGGTCGCCGACCGATGCGACCAAGGTGTCGATCGACGGCCTCTATTCGCGCTTCCGCGCCGACCGCCGCGAGAAATGGGGCGAAGTGCTGTTGCGCTCGAACGAGCGGCAGATCGACGTGCTCAACCCCACCTATGACGACAATAACAACATGGTCTCGGCGACGCTGAACGATGCGTGGGTCCGTACCGAACATTATTTCCGCCAGTCTCAGACCGAATTCTACCAGATCGGCGGTACCTGGGATCAGGACGTCAGCGACAAGTTCCGCTTCACCCTGCTCGGCGGTGTATCCAAATCGGATGCCAGCGTGCCCGTCGAAACGACGTTGGTGTTCGACGATCGCGACGCGCAGGGCTATCGCTACGATTACAGTAACAAGAATGCGCCGCTGCTGGCGTTCGGTACCAGCGTCACCGATCCCGCCAATTTCCAGCTCGCCGAAATCCGCGACCGCCCATCCGACGTGGTCAACCAGTTCAAGACCGCACAGCTACGCACCGAATGGGACGTGGCAGAGGGGTTCCAGGTTCGCGCCGGCGGCATGTGGCGGCGCTACGACTATGACATCACTGCCTTCACCCGCGACACGGCGGTCTGCGGCAATGGCGGGCGCGATCTGGTGCTCGGCACGATCACCTGCTCGGCGAGCACGGCCTTCGGTCCCACCGCCGTCTATGGGTTCCAGGCGACCAACGCGCTGTCCGAACTGTTCACGCTGCGGGGGTCGAACGCGCCCTCGGGTACGTCGCTGCAATGGCTGATCCCCAATTTCGACGCGGTGACCGGCTTTACCGGCCTCTACGATCGCCCGCTCGCGCTCGACGTCGGCAATAATCGCGGCGTGGTCGAGGAGACCAAGGGCGGTTATCTGCAATTCGATGCCAAGGGCACCGTGTTCGGCCTCGAATATGCCGCCAATGCCGGCATCCGCTACGTCCGCACCGATCAGTCGTCCTATGGCATCAACAGCGGCGTCAACGTCACGGTGAAGCGCGATTACGAGGACTGGCTCCCCTCGATGAACGTCGCGCTCTACCCGACCAGCGACATCATCGTGCGCGGCGCGATCGCGAAGGTCATCACCCGCCCCTCACTCGGCAATCTGACGCCCGGTGGATCGGCGGATGGCTTCAACTTCCGGGTGACCAGCGGCAATCCGTTCCTCGACCCGTTCCGCGCGACCAATTACGATCTGGCCGCCGAATGGTATTTCGCGCCGCAATCGGCCTTCTCGGTCGCGCTGTTCCGTAAGGACGTGGCGAGCTTCCCGGTCGCGGTCGCGCGCAGCGGCACCTTCACCGAAACCGGTTTGTCGCCTTCGGTACTGGTGTCGTCGTCGCCCGCGGCGCTCAACCCTGCGCTGCAATCGCAGGATATCTGGACGATCTCGACCACCGGCAATGGTCAGGGCGCATCGCTCGACGGGATCGAAATCGCGTTGCAGGCGCCGTTCCGCTTCCTGCCCGGCGTGCTGCGCAATTTCGGCGGGATCGTGAACGCGACCTTCGTCCGGTCCGAAGCCGATTATACGCAACAGGGTCCGGCGACGACGCCCGGCGGCGCGCTGCCGACCGTTACCCGCACCGAGACGCTGTACAATGTGTCCAAGCGCCAGTTCAACGCGACGCTCTATTATGAAGACGACCGGTTCAGTGCCCGCACCTCGGTCGCCTATCGCGGCCCCTATGTCGATGGCGGATCGGGGACCGGCAATATCTTCGAAGGTTATGTCTCGATCGCCAATGTCGATGCGTCGATCCGCTACAAGCTGACCGACTTCCTCGAACTGTCGCTGGAGGGGACGAACCTGACCGATGCCTATCGCCGCCGGATCGTCGACGTCGATGCGCGCCGTAATTACGAGAATAATCACTTCGGCCGCACGCTGCTGGTCGGCGCGCGGGTGAAGATGTGAGCGGCCTTTCGCGGCGGGGGGTGATGGCGGGCGCGGCGCTGGGCGGCGCGGTCGCCGCGCTGCCCGCCGCGAGCGGGGCCCCGGCCCCTGCCGTCCCCCATCGGCGCGGCTATGATAATCAGCGTATCGCCGATCTCGGCGACGGGCGCTTTCTCAACTCGCTGATGGCGGGCGATCATCCCGATCCGACGATCCTGAAGGATGGTCGCGATTATTACATGACCTTCTCGACCTTCGATTCCTATCCGGGGCTGGTCATCTGGCATTCGCGCGACCTGGTGAACTGGACGCCGCGTACCGCCGCGCTGACGAAGAATATCGGCGCGGTGTGGGCGCCCGAACTGACCAAGCACAAGGGCCGCTATTACCTGTATGTGCCGACCAAGAACCCGACGACCAGTTGGGTGATCTGGGCCGATCATATCGACGGGCCTTGGTCGGAACCGATCGACTTGAAGCTGCCCGATCATATCGATCCGGGCCATGCGGTCGGCGAGGATGGCTCACGCTGGCTGTTCCTGTCGGGCGGCGACCGCATCCGCCTGTCCGACGACGGGCTACGCACCGTCGGCACAGTCGAGCATGTCTATGACCCGTGGCGCTATCCCGACGACTGGGATGTCGAGGGGTTCAGCCCGGAAGGGCCGAAGGTCATGCGCCACGGCGGCTATTTTTATCTGGTCACCGCCGTCGGCGGCACGGCGGGGCCGCCGACCGGGCATATGGTGATTGCCGCCCGATCGAGGTCGATCCATGGACCGTGGGAGCATCATCCCGGCAACCCGATCGTCCGCACCACTTCGTTGAACGAAAAATGGTGGTCGCGCGGCCATGCGACGCTGGTCGAAGGACCGGACGGCAGTTGGTGGTCGGTCTATCACGGCTATGAGAATGGTTTCTGGACGCTCGGGCGACAAACGCTGCTCGACCCGGTCACATGGACGGCCGATGGCTGGTTCCGCATGACCGGCGGCGATTTGTCGCAGCCCACGCCCAAGCCGAAGGGTGGACAGGCGTTGCGCCACGGACAGGCACTGTCGGACGATTTCGCGACGCTGGCGCTCGGCACCAAATGGAATTTCTTCCGCCCCGCCCCCGACGATCGCGATCGGGTCCGCGTGCAGAACGGCGCGTTGCTGCTCGATGCGAAGGGCAAGGCGCCGTCGGACGGAGCACCACTGCTGCTGATCGCGGGCGATACCGGCTATCGCTTCGAATGCGATATCGAGATTGCACCGGGCGGGACCGCCGGTCTGATCCTGTTCTATGACGACAAGCTGTATTGCGGGCTGGGCTTCGACGAACAGCGCTTCGTCACCCACCAATATGGCATCGAGCGTGGGCGGCCGGCCAACCGCTATGGACGTCGGATGCGGATGCGCGTCACCAACGACCGGCACATCGTGTCCTATCACACCAGCCGCGACGATGGGCGGACATGGCAGCGCTTTGATCGCGGCATGGAAGTGTCGGGCTATCACCATAATGTCCGCGGCGGGTTCCTGATGCTGCGTCCCGGCCTGTACTCGGCGGGACAGGGCACCGCGCGCTTCCGCGACTTCCGCTACACCGCGCTATAGCTTGACGCGCCCGCCGCCTGCGAGGCACAGCCCGCGCGTCAGCTTCGGGGGTAGCGGGATCATGCGGATCGCGATCATCGACACCAGCACCACGCGCGCCGCGATCATCTCGGAGGGGCTGCGCGAGGCGGGGCTGGACGATATTGTCGTCATCGACGGCACGCGCCGGCTGGTCGCCGATGTCGAGGCGGCCGCACCCGAAGTCCTTCTCATCAATCTGGAAAATCCCAGCCGCGACGAGCTGGAGGAATTCTTCGCCGTGTCCCGCGCGTTGGCCCGCCCGATCGCGATGTTCGTCGACCAGAGCGATGCCGAATCGACCGCCGCCGCCGTCGATGCCGGCGTGTCGGCCTATATCGTCGACGGCCTTGCCAAGCAGCGGATCAAGCCGGTCCTCGACCTCGCCATCCGCCGGTTTCAGGCGTTCGCGCGGCTGCAGGCCGAACTGGTCGAGGCGAAGAGTGCGCTGGCCGACCGCACGACGATCGACAAGGCGAAGGCGATCCTGATGAAACGGCGCGGGATCGACGAACCCGCCGCCTATGCGCTGCTGCGCGCGCAGGCGATGCGGTCGAACCGGCGGATCGCCGAGATCGCCGATGCGATCCTGACCAGCGACGCATTGATGGGAGGCATGTGATGGCGCTCGACAAGGTCCGCATCGGTTTCGTGCCGCTGGTCGATGCCGCCCTGCCCATCCTCGCCCGCGAACAGGGTTTCGCCGAGGCCGAGGGGCTGGAGATCGAACTGGTCCGCGACATGACATGGGCGACGGTGCGCGATCGCCTGCTCTACGGCCATACCGACGCCGCCCACATGGTCGCGCCGCTGGCCATCGCTACCTCGCTCGGTCGCGGGCGACCGGCGGTGCCGCTGTCGGTACCGTTCGTGCTGGGGTTGAACGGCAATGCGATCACGCTGGCACTGCCGCTGGCGCGGCAGGTGCTCGACGACGATGGCCTCGGCGATCCGGTGACGCTGGGCGCGCGATTGAAGGCGGTGGCCGATGCGCGGGCGGCCACCGGACGACGGCTGCGCTTCGGTGTGGTCCATCGTTATTCCAGTCACAATTATAAACTGCGCTACTGGCTAGCCGCCGTCGGCATCCGGCCGGACCATGATGTAGAGATCGTGACGACCAGCCCGACCTTCGCCGCCGACGCGCTGGCGGCAGGCGAGGTGGACGGCATCTGCGTCGGCGAACCGTGGAACAGCGTCGCGGTCGATCGCGGCGTCGGGCGGATCGCGCTCGTCACCGCGCAGATCTGGCGTCGCGGGGTCGAGAAGGTGCTGGCGCTGCGCGAAGAGATGCTCGGCGACCGGCGCGAGGTGGTCGAACGCCTGATCCGGGCGCTCCACGCCGCCGCGGCGCATTTCGTCGATCCGGCGACGCGCGACGCCAGCGCTGCCATCCTCGCCCGTCCCGGATATCTCGACGCACCGGTCGATCCGATCGCGCGCGCGATCGGCGACCGGGTGCGCGTGGTGCCGGACACCGAGCCGCTGCATGTCCCCGACTTTATGTTCCAGTATCGCGAGGCTGCCAACTTCCCGTGGCGCAGCCAGGCGGCATGGCTGTATTCACAGATGGTGCGGTGGGACGGCACGCCCTTTTCGCCGCAGGAAGCGCAGACGGCGCAGGGCGTATTCCGACCCGACGTCTACCGCGCGGCGCTGGCCGGATCGGGCGCGCCGCTGCCAGGCGCCAGTTCCAAGCTGGAGGGTGCGATCGGCGGGACGGTAGCGGCAGGGTCGACGCAGGGGCGGCTGATGCTGGGCAGCGATCCGTTCTTCGATGGGCGATCGTTCGATCCCGACGATATCGCAGGATATCTGCGTGCCCTGCCCTGACGCTCCTCCTCGTCGGCGCACCAGCAGGCGGAAGTTGTCGAAGTTTACACGTTGCGGATTTTGCACAAGTTGCTGAATTGCGACGAACCGAGTATAAACTCGGTTCGTCGCAAATTGTGCTGCACTGCGAAACCACCTTGCGCGATGACCGCGAATCGGTCATCTTCTGCTGGTCCGGCAATGGCGTCGGGCACGAGATAAGCGCGATGCGGTTCCAACGGCGGGACCGATAGCGTCGGGCGATCGATGATCGTCACACGGCAACGAAGCCGCTCCGATGCGCCCGAACAGGGCCGCGTCGGGGCGGCTTTTTCTTTGTCCATCGCATTCGGGGAACTGCCATGGCTACCGCCTATTGGAAAGACGATACCGCCGCCGCCAAACCGGACAGCTTCTGGTCGAGCGGCCACACGCCGACGCTGATCGCGGCGTTCCTGTATTTCGACCTCGCCTTCATGGTGTGGGTGCTGCTCGGACCGCTGGCACCCGATATTGCCAAGACGCTGATGCTGACCCCGGCGCAAAAGGGGCTGATGGTCGCGGTGCCGACGCTGGCGGGCGCGTTCCTGCGCGTCGTCAACGGCCTGCTGGTCGACCGGATCGGGCCGAAGCGGGCCGGCGCGATCAGCCAGATCATCGTCATCGCCGGCCTGTTCTGCGCATGGACCCTGGGCGTGAACAGCTTTGCCGGCACGCTGGCGCTGGGCGTCATCCTGGGGTTCGCAGGCGCCAGCTTCGCGATCGCGCTGCCGCTCGCCAGCCGCTGGTATCCGCCCGAGCATCAGGGCAAGGCGATGGGTCTGGCCGGCATGGGCAATTCGGGCACGGTGCTGGCCGCCTTGTTCGCGCCGACGCTGGCCAAGCTGTTCGGCTGGAACGCGGTACTGGGCCTTGCCTGCATCCCGCTGACGCTGGTGTTCGTCGCCTATATGGTGATGGCGAAGGACGCGCCGAACGCCCCGCCCGCCCGCAAGCTGACCGAATATTTCCTGCCGCTCAAGCAGGGCGACGCGTGGTGGCTGATGGGCTTCTATGCCGTCACCTTCGGTGGGTTCGTGGGGTTGGCCGCGTCGCTGCCGATCTACTTCACCGACCGGTTCGGGCTGACGACCATCACCGCCGGTTACTGCACCGCCGCCTGCGTGTTCGCCGGGTCGCTCGTGCGGCCGATGGGTGGCGCGCTGGCCGACAGGGTAGGTGGTGTGAAGGCATTGTCGGTAGTGTTCGTGGTCGCCGCGGCAGCCCTCGCCGGGGTCGGCCAGGCGAACAGCGTCGAACTCGCCCTTGCGCTGTTCGTCCTCGCCATGCTGGCGCTCGGCACCGGTAACGGCGCGGTGTTCCAGCTGGTGCCGCAGCGTTTCGCGGCGGAAATCGGGGTCATGACCGGGCTGGTCGGCATGGCCGGTGGCATTGGCGGCTTCTACCTCGCCTCCTCGCTCGGCCTCGCCAAGCAGCTGACCGGCAGCTTTTCGAGCGGGTTCCTGATCTTCGCCACGCTTGCGCTGATCGCCTTCGCCGCGCTGACCATCGTCAAGGGCCGGTGGCGCCGCGAATGGACCGCCGCCGACGGCGTCCGGATCTGACCTCCTTCTTCCTGCCACGGAACCCAGTCATGAAACACGAACCTCTCTCCCCCGGCGTCGACACCCGCGAGCATCTGGTCGTGATCGGCAACGGCATGGCCGGGTGCCGTGCGGTCGAGGAACTGCTGGCGCGCGATCCCGACCGGTATCGCGTCACCATCTTCGGCGCCGAACCGCATGTGAACTACAACCGGATCATGCTGTCGCCGGTGCTGGCGGGCGAGAAGACGTTCGAGCAGATCGTCATCAACGACGCCGCCTGGTACGCGCAGAACGCGATCGAACTGGTCGCGGGCGATCCGGTCGTCGCTATCGACCGTGCGGCCAAGACGGTGACGGCACGGTCGGGTCGGGTCACCGGCTATGACCGGTTGCTGATTGCGACCGGTTCCGATCCGTTCATCATCCCGGTCCCGGGCAAGGACCTGCCGGGCGTGATCGGGTTCCGCGACATGAAGGATGTCGACCATATGCTCGCCGCTGCCGAACGCGGTGGCGATGCGGTGGTGATCGGTGGCGGCCTGCTGGGGCTGGAGGCGGCGCACGGCCTGTCGCTGCGCGGCATGAAGGTCACCGTGCTGCACATCATGCCGACGCTGATGGAGCGGCAATTGGACGAAGCGGCGGGCTGGCTGCTGAAATCCGCTCTCGAAGCGCGCGGCCAGACGATCCTGACCGGCGCCGATACCGCCGAGATCGTCGGCAGCGAGCATGTCGAGGGCGTGCGGCTGAAGGACGGGACGCTGATCCCCGCGTCGCTGGTGGTGATGGCGGTCGGCATCCGCCCCTCGGTGGCACTGGCGCGCGAAGCCGGCCTTGCGGTCGGACGGGGCATCCAGGTCGACGACCATATGGTCACGTCCGACCCCGCCATCCTCGCCGTCGGCGAATGTGTCGAGCATGACGGCAATGTCTATGGCCTTGTCGCACCCTTGTGGGACATGTGCCGCGCGCTCGCCGATGGCCTGACCGACGCGCCGACCGGCTATCGCGGGTCGGTCACCTCGACCAAGCTCAAGGTCGCCGGGCTGGATGTGTTCTCCGCCGGGGACTTTTCGGGCGGCGACGGTGCGGAGGATATCGTGCTGCGCGACGCCAGCCGCGGCATCTACAAGCGCGTCGTGGTCAAGGACGACCGTATCGTCGGCGCGGTACTGTACGGCGATACTGCCGACGGCAACTGGTATTTCGACCTGCTCAAGAAGGGCGAGAACGTCGCCGACATTCGCGACCTGCTGATCTTCGGACAGGCCTTCGCCTCGGGAGGGGCGCAGGCGGACCCTAAGTCGGCCGTTGCGGCGCTTTCCGACGATGCGGAGATTTGCGGCTGCAACGGCGTGACCAAGGGCAAGGTGTTCGCGTGCATCGACGGCGGGGCGCACAGCCTCGATACCGTCCGGTCGGGCTGCAAGGCATCGGCGAGCTGCGGGTCGTGCACCGGCATCGTCGAGACGCTGCTGGCGCTGCGGCTGGGCGACGAGGTCGAGGCTGGTCCCAAGACGATGTGCAAATGCACCAGCTTCGGCCATGACGATGTCCGGCGCGAGATCGTGGCGCAGGATATGCGTTCGATCCCCGAAGTCATGCAGAAGCTGCACTGGTCGACGCCCGATGGCTGTTCGTCGTGCCGCCCCGCGCTTAATTACTATCTGCTGTGCGCGCTGCCCGGCGTGTACAAGGACGATCAGCAGAGCCGCTTCGTCAACGAACGCCTGCATGCAAACATCCAGAAGGACGGCACCTATTCGGTCGTCCCGCGCATGTGGGGCGGGCTGACCAACCCCCGCGAGCTGCGCGCGATCGCCGATGTCGTCGAGAAGTACGACGCGCCGATGGTCAAGGTCACCGGCGGCCAGCGGCTCGACATCTTCGGCATCAAGCGCGAGGACCTGCCCGCCGTCTGGGCCGATCTGAACGCGGCGGGGATGGTCAGCGGCCATGCCTATGGCAAGTCGTTGCGCACGGTGAAGACCTGTGTCGGCTCCGAATGGTGCCGCTTCGGCACGCAGGATTCGACCGGGCTGGGCGTCAAGGTCGAACGGATGACGTGGGGATCATGGATGCCCCACAAGTTCAAGATCGCGGTATCGGGCTGCCCCCGCAATTGTGCGGAGGCGACGATCAAGGATTTTGGCGTTGTCTGTGTAGATAGCGGCTATGAATTGTCGGTAGGCGGCAATGGCGGGATCAAGGTCCGCGCCACCGATTTCCTGTGCAAGGTCGCGACCGAGGCCGAGGCGATGCATTACTGCGCCGCCTTCATCCAGCTCTATCGCGAGGAAGCGCGCTATCTGGAGCGGACCGCGCCGTGGATCGAGCGCGTCGGCGTCGACTATGTCCGCGCCCGCATCGTCGACAATGCGGCGGGCCGGGACGCACTGGCCGAACGCTTCCTGTTCTCGCAGCAGTTCATGCAGGACGACCCGTGGGCGGCGCGCGTCGCGGGGGCGGAGCGCGAGCATCACGCGCCGATGGCGACGTTCACCCCGAAGCAGGAGGTGCTGGCATGACCGGCGAATGGCTCGACATCGGCTGGGTCGATGAAATCCCGTTGCGCGGCAGCCGTACCGTGCAGGTCACCGGCGGCGACGACATCGCCGTGTTCCGCACCGGCGAAGGCACGGTCTTCGCGCTCGCCGATCGCTGCCCGCACAAGGGCGGGCGGCTGAGCCAGGGCATCGTCCATGGCGGCGCGGTCGCCTGTCCCTTGCACAACTGGCGGATCGCGCTGGCGACCGGCGAAGCGCTGGGCGAGGACAAGGGTTGTACGCCGACGGTGCCCGTGAAGATCGATGCCGGGCGGGTCCTGATCTGTCGCGCGAGTGCGCTGAAGGTGGCGGCGTGAACCGGGAAATCCTCCCCGCTCCGCGGGGAGGGGGACCATGCGCAGCATGGTGGAGGGGGGTGTCCTGCTCCACAACGGTTGCGTTCGCTGACACCCCCCTCCACCACCGCTTCGCGGTGGTCCCCCTCCCCGTACCGGGGAGGATTTGATGGCAGTCAAAACCACCTGCGCCTATTGCGGGGTCGGGTGCGGCATCGTCGCCACCCCGACCGGCCCGCGCACCGCGACCATCGCCGGCGACCCCGACCACCCCGCCAATGGCGGCCGCCTCTGTTCCAAGGGCACGCATCTCGGCGAGACGGTCGGCCTCGACGGCCGCCTGCTCCACCCCATGATCGGCCGCAAGCAGGCGACGTGGGACAAGGCGCTCGACCTCGTCGCCAAACGCTTCCGCGACACCATCGCCCAGCACGGCCCCGACAGCGTCGCCTTCTACGTCTCCGGCCAGTTGCTGACCGAGGACTATTATGTCGCCAACAAGCTGATGAAGGGGTTCATCGGATCGGCGAACATCGACACCAATTCGCGCCTGTGCATGTCGAGCGCGGTCGCGGGGCATCTGCGCGCGTTCGGCGAGGATGTCGTGCCCGCCAATTACAGCGACCTCGACGCCGCCGACCTGATCGTGCTGGTCGGGTCGAACACCGCATGGTGCCATCCGATCGTCTATCAGCGCATCCGCGCCCGCTGCGACACCGGGGCGAAGCTGGTCGTGATCGATCCGCGCCGCACCGAGACCGCCGACGAAGCCGACCTGCATCTGCCCGTAAAGCCCGGTACCGACGTCGCGCTGATGAACGGGTTGCTGGCGTGGTGCCGCGACGCCGGTGCGCTGGACGAAGCGTATATCGACTCGCATGTCGCCGTACCCGACGGCTTCTGGGAGCAACTGGCCGAGGGATATGACTTGTGGTCGGTCGCGAAGACCTGCGACCTGCCCGCCGCCGATCTGCGCCGCTTCTACGAGCTGTTCGCCGCCACGCCGCGCACCGTCACGATGTTCAGCCAGGGCATCAACCAGTCGCTGACCGGCACCGATCAGGTCAATGCCATCGTCAACGTCCACCTCGCCACCGGCCGCATCGGCAAGCCGGGTGCCGCGCCCTTCTCGATCACCGGCCAGCCCAATGCGATGGGCGGGCGCGAGGTCGGCGGCCTCGCCACCACGCTGGCGGCGCATATGGATTTCGCCCCCGACAATGTCGCGCGCGTCGGCCGTTTCTGGGCCGCGCCCCATATGGCGACTGCGCCGGGGCTGAAGGCAGTCGACCTGTTCCGCGCCGTCGGCGAAGGCCGGGTGAAGGCGGTGTGGATCATGGCGACCAACCCCGCCGTGTCGATGCCGGATGCCGATCGCGTCCGCGCCGCGCTGGCCGACTGTCCGTTCGTCGTCGTGTCCGACGTAATCGCCGACACCGATACCTCGGCCTATGCCCATGTCCGCCTGCCCGCCGCAGCATGGGGCGAAAAGGACGGCACGGTCACCAATTCGGAACGCGTGATCAGCCGCCAACGCGCCTTCCTGCCCCTGCCCGGCGACGCGAAGCCCGACTGGTGGATCATTTCGCAGGTCGCGCAGCGCATGGGCTGGCGCAGCGCCTTCGCCTATGACCGGCCCGCCGATATCTGGCGCGAGCATTGCCGGCTGTCGACCTATCAGAATGACGGCGCGCGCCGCTTCGCGCTGCCCGGCCATGCCGCGCGCGGCAACGCCGAGTATGACGCGATGCAGCCGTTCCGCTGGGACGAGACGCCGTTCGCCGATGGCGGTTTCTCAACCCCCGATGGCCGCGCCCGCATGGTCGCGGTCGCGCAGAAGCCGGTCGCCGGCACGCTCGACGCATGGCCGATGACGCTCAACACCGGCCGTTATCGCGATCAGTGGCACACCATGACCCGCACCGGCCTCAGCCCCAAACTCGCCCGCCACCGCGAGGAACCGCTGGTCGAGGTCCATCCCGACGACGCGACCCGGCTCGGCATCGCCGATGGCGGCCTCGCCCGCGTCGCCACGCCGCAGGGCGACAGCCTGTACCGCGCACAGGTTACGCCGACCCAGCGGCCGGGCGAGCTGTTCGTGCCGATCCACTGGACCGATCGCACCGCGACCGGTGGCCGCTCGGGCCGCCTGCCCCGCCCGCTGACCGATCCGGTGTCGGGACAGCCAGGGTTTAAGGCGACTCCGGCGCGGATTGCGGCAGTGGCAAGCGACTGGCGCGGCTTCCTGATCGTCCGCGACGAAACCCCCCGCCCCGATTGTCAGTGGGCGACGCGGGTGGCGGTCCCGTGCGGCACCGTCTGGGATCTGGCCGGGAACGGGGATGCCGCAAAACTCGACGCGCTGCTGCCGCGCGGCGAGCGGATCGAGGCGATCGATGCCGCACGCGGCACGCGCCGCATCGCGATCCTGCGCGATGGTCGGCTTGCCGCAGCACTGTTCGTCACCCGCGACGGATCGCTCCCGCCGCGCGACTGGCTGGTCGCGCAACTGGCCGAAGCAAGCACCGCCCCCACCCTGCTCGCCGGTCGCGCACCGGGCGTACAGGTCGATCGTGGCCCGATCGTCTGCGCCTGCTTCGATATCGGCCTCAACACCATCCTGACCACCATCGCCGACCAGCGGCTGACCGACGTCGCCGCGATCGGCAAGGCGATCGGCGCGGGTACGAACTGCGGTTCCTGCCGCCCCGCGCTTGCCAAGCTGCTGCAACCGAAAGGATCGACCCATGCCGCATGACTTCACCCCCGGCATGGTCTGGCTGGTCGGCGCCGGTCCCGGCGATCCCGACCTGCTAACGCGCAAGGCCGAACGCCTGATCGCGGCTGCCGATATCGTATTCTACGACGCGCTGGTCGGCCCTGGCGTACTCGACCTGATCGGCCCCCACGCCGAACGCGTTTCGGTCGGCAAGCGGTCGGGGCGCCATTCGAAGGAGCAGCGCTCGATCAACGATCTGCTCGCCGATGCCGCGCTGGCCGGCAAGCGGGTGGTACGGCTGAAGGGAGGCGATGCCTCGATCTTCGGCCGCTCGACCGAAGAGATCGAGCATCTCGCGGCGCACGGCGTCACCACCCGCATCTGTCCCGGTATCACCGCCGCCAGCGCGGCAGCGGCATCAGGCGGGGTATCGCTGACGCTGCGCGGGCTGGCGCGCAAGCTGACCTTCGTCACCGCCCATGCCCGGGCGGGCGAAGCGCTCGACCTCGAGTGGCGGACGCTCGCCGCCGCCGACGCGACGCTCGCCGTCTATATGGGCCGCGCCGCCGCGCACGAGGTAGCGCGCGAACTGATCGCCGCCGGCCGCGCCGCCGACACGCCGGTGATGGTCGCGGTCAACGTGTCGCTACCGACCGAACGCATCATCCGCGGGCGGCTGTCCGCCCTTGCTTTTCTGGTCGAGGCGATCAGCGACAGCGATCCCGCGCTGCTGCTGATCGGCGAGGCGGTGGCGGCTCCGATGCCGGTTGCCCGGTCCATCGACGCTGGCGTGGTGGGTCAGGTGCCGGCGCAACCCGCCTGACGGCCGATCGTCACCATGCGCGCGGCAGGCCCCCTACCCGCCGCGCGACCGCCGCCTCGATCTCGTTCATTTCGACCTGCGACAAGGTGCCGGCCGTCAGCATCTTGCGCATCAGTTCATCGACCAGCGCCGCGAGGAAATGTACCTCGGCACGCAGAGCGGCGGTGTCTTCCCCATGGGCGTTCACGTCCATTCGCTTCGACTCCGATCGCTTTCGTTGCGGGGCACCATTCACGTCGAGACTCCCGGGCGCAAGGACTTTGCGCGCGCGACCGACCGATCGGACCGGCCGCTGCGGTCAGGGCGACAGGCCATCACCACCATATTTCAGTTCCAGATAGCGGCTCTGCACCGCGATCGCGTCCAGCGCCCCATCCCCCGCCGCACCGCGCAAGCGCGTCAGTTCGGCATCGATCAGATGCAGTCCATTGACCAGATGATCGTCGGGAGTCCGCCCATCGGGCAGCATCGTCCGGCGTGCTGCGGACGGCACGTCGCGCCAGCCATCGATCAGGTCGGGCAGTTCGACCGCGATCAGCTTGTGGATCGCCCCCGCCGCCGGACTGCGCGGATCGAGCCGCGCGACCAGCGGACGCAGCCCGTCGAGGCGCTGGCGGATGTCGGTCGCCAGTTGCCGCGCGGGCGGCGGCAGACCGCGCTGATACCCTGCCAGCCAGATATCGGCTTCCTCGACCAGATCGGGCAGTGCCGCCTGGACCAGTGCCTCGCGTCCCGGTGCGCGGGGATCGGCACGCACGACGATCAGCGCCGTCGCGACGATCAGCGCCGCCATCGCCACTGCCAGCGCCACCCCCGGCGTGCCGACGGCGGCGAGGACCGCCCAGATCAGCAGCGCACCGGCGCTGGCCATCGCGAGGCGCAGCATCAGCCGGCGCTGCCGACGCGCCTTTGCCGCGCGTTCCCGGCGCGCCTGTTCGCGCCCTTCCGGCGACATGCGGCGCAACAGTTCCTCGGCGCCGCTCAGCCCTGCCTCGGCAAAGCCGCTTACGACCTTGCGCGCCCGCGGCAGGATCGGCCCCTGCTGATCGATATCGTCGTCCATACCGAACAAGATGGGGGACGTTGCCGGATGATCCAGCGTCTATCGCGCTCGCGAACGCTGTTGCGGCACGAACTCGGTCATCACCGCCTTTTCGAGCAGGTCGGGGGGCAGCAGCCCCTGCGCGAGCAGGAAGTCGTTGAACGCCATCCTGTCGAATTTCGGCCCCAATGCCAGTTCCGCCTCGATCCGGATGCGCAGCAGGCGGGTGTAACCATAGAAATAACTGCCCGCCTGCCCCGGCGCGCGCGACGTGTAGCGCTCGATCTCCTGCTTCGCCATCGCGGGCGAAACCGCGACCTGCTCGATCAGGATGCGGCGGGCATCCTCGACCGGCAACAGACCGAGGTTCAGCATCGGGTCGAGAAACGCCCGCGCCGCGCGCAGCAGCCGCGCCTGATAGGCCATCAACTGCCCCTCGATCGGGTGATAGGGCAGCGCCTCCGCCTCGGCATACAGCGCCCATCCTTCGACGTTCACGCTGTTGAAGGCATAGAGGATACGCGCCTGCGACACGCCGCCTTCGAGCATCGCCGAGAACTGCAGCTCGTGCCCCGGGCGTCCCTCATGCGCGCTGACCGACCATTGCGCGGCGGGGAAGTTGAAATCGTCATAGCGTAGTTCGGGTCCGGTGCCCGGAACCCCCACCGGCAGCACGAACGTGCCATATTCACCCGTGTTGTTCAGCAGCGGCGGCGGTTCCATGTGCGGTGCCGGCGACGCCGCCGACTCCGCCACACTCGCCAGCCGCATCTTCATCGGCCGCTCGGGCAGCGTCACGATGCGTTCGCGGCGGATGGCAGCCTCGATCTGGCGGTTGACCTCGGCATAGCTCGCCTCGATCCGGTCGTCGGGGATCGGGTCGCGCTTCAACTGGCGGATGACGTCGACATAGCTGCCCGGCGTCAGCCCCTTCTCGGCGGCGACGCGCGGGGCCAGCGCGGCCATGGTCGCGCGGGTCTCGGCGAACTCGACCTGCGCCTGCGCGATCAACTGGCGGGGGTCGATGTCGATGCCGAACTGGCGGAGCCGGAAGGCGTACATTTCGGGCGGCAGCCGATGATCGGTGCGGGCCAGCGGCAGAATGACGGTCCTGGTCCAGTCGGTATAGGCGGCGATCTGCGCATCGAGCTTCTTGAGCGCGGGACCGGCACCGGCGACCTTGTATTTTGCGAACAGCTTGCGGATGCCGTCGGCATAGGTGGCGGCATTGGCGATGGCGTTGTCGACCGACACCTTGTCGGGTCCGAGCAGCCCCGGTTTGCGCAGTTCCTCGAACCGGGCGCGGGCCAGGTTGGTCAGCGGCGTCGTGCCGGGCCAGTCGCCGACATAACGCCGCAACAGTTCGACCGCCCGTGCCCGCCTTGCCGGTGCTACCTGATCGTCGAGCAGCACCTTCAGCCCGCCGAACATCGCCTGCGGCGCGTCGATCCAGTTCAGCATATATTTCCGGCGGAGCCGCATGCTTTCGATATCGTCGGCAACCGACTGGATCAGGATGTCGAGATCCTGCCGGATCCGCGGGTCGCGCTCGCCCTCGCGGCGTCGCTTCAATTCGACGATCACCGCGTTCAGCGCCTCGGTGCGCCGCTCGTCGCGCCGCGGCGCCAGATCGGTCGCCTGCCCGTCATAGGCCGACAGGCCGTTGCCCGATGCATCCTCGGGATCGAATTTCGCCTGTGCCGCAAGGACCAGTGCGGTGTTGCGGTTGCTGGCCGCCACCCAGTCCACCTGCTGCGCAGCGGGCGCGGCCGGCGCCTGCGCGGCGTGCCCCGCCGTGCCTGCCGTCATTGCCCAGCCGGACGCCAGCGTCCCGACAACCACCGCCCGTACCAACCCGACCATCGCTTTTCCCCGCCCTCCGCACAGTTCGGGCGAACACGTACCATGATCGAAGGCATCCGCAATATTGGCCCCGGCGCCCGTCGGGATCGGGAATGGGGACGTTCGCAACGGGCCCTCGACAAGCAGAGAGCCGGGGGTGGGTCGGCTCTTGGTCGCAGTTCGAACCTTCCCGCCGCAACCGCCCCCGACACCCAAGACAAACCGCCACAAGCCGTGTAGGGCAACCCGCCGTCGCCCGGAGCCCCGCAATGTCCCTCGGCCTAGATTTCGGCACGACCAATTCCGTCCTCGCCCGCGCGACCGGTGACGCCGCGCAACTGGTACCGCTTGATGGCCCCGACGGAAACGACCCCGTCTTCCGCTCGGCGCTTTGCTTTTGGCAGGACGATGTCCCCGGCGGCATCGCGGTCGAGGCGGGACCATGGGCGATCGACGAATATCTTCAATACCCAGAGGGTTGCCGCTTCCTGCAATCCTTCAAATCGGTCGCCGCCAGCCCGAGTTTCGACACCGCCCCGATCTTCACCAAACGCTACCGGTTCGAGGATCTTGGGCGCGCCTTTCTCGATCGGTTGGCCGCGCGCGCGGGCGGGGCGCTCAAAGGCGCGAAGCGCATCGTCGTCGGCCGCCCGATCACCTATGCCGGCCATCGCCCCGACGAAGCATTGGCCCGCCAGCGCTATGACGCGATGTTCGCCGCGCTGGGCGCCGAAATCCTCTATGTCTACGAACCGCTCGGCGCCGCGTTCAGCCATGCCGCGACCTTGACCGACGCCGCCACCATCCTCGTCGCCGATTTCGGCGGCGGTACCAGCGACTTCTCGGTCGTCCGCCTCGAAGCCCCCGGCGCCGACCGCCGCGCCCGTCCGCTCGGCCATGCCGGTATCGGCATTGCCGGCGACCAGTTCGACCGGCGCATCCTCGACAAGCTGGTCCTGCCGCTGCTGGGCAAGGGCGGCACCTATCGGTCGTTCGACAAGGTGCTGGAAATCCCGGCGGGCCATTTCACCGACTTTACCGACTGGTCCCGCCTCGCGCTGATGCGCAACCGCAAGACCATGGCCGAGCTGGACAAACTCCGCCGCGCCGCCACCGACCCGGACGCCATCGAACGGATGATCGCAATCATCGAGGGCGAACAGGGATATCCGCTCTACGACGCGGTCGGACAGGTAAAGCGTGCCTTGTCGCAAGGCGACAGCGCGACCTTCGCGTTCGAAGGCGGCGGTATCGCGATCCGTGCCGAAGTCACCCGGGACCAGTTCGAGGAATGGATCGCCGACGACCTCGCCCGCATCATGGCGACCGTCGAAAGCGCGCTCGACGCGGCGGGGCTGACGGCAGGCGCGATCGACCGTGTCTTCCTGACCGGCGGGACCTCGCTCACCCCTGCCATCCGCCGCGCCTTCGCCGACCGCTTCGGACAGGACCGGCTGGCCTCGGGCAACGAACTGACCTCGGTCGCCCACGGCCTCGCGCTGATCGGGCAGCAGGACGATGTCGCGGCTTGGACGGTCTGACGCTTTCCTACATCCGGGCGGCTGGGCATCATCCGCCTGCTCTTTGACAGGTCCACCCCTACGCCACGTCACCCCTGATCCGGGTAACGTGCGGATGTGTCAACTTCGGCGCCCGAAACGCCCGATCGTGCACACACGAAACTTCAATATATTAACAACTTACGCCCAGCCGAAACCCGCGGCAAACGTTGACGCACTGTCAACTTCGTCAACTTCCGCGCCCCCGCACCATCAAAGCCCGCGCGACCCCATTGGTCCATCCGAACCCGTCCTGCAGCGGATATTCGCCCCCGCCGCCCGGCCGGACCTCCTCGACATCGTATTTCTCGACCAGCTTGCCCGACGCGGCATATTCGCGCCCGACGCTGGCCAGAAACCGCTGCGCAATCTTGTCCGCCAAGGACTTATGACCGGTGCGGTCCAGCCCGCTGACCGCGATCCATTGCAGCGGTGCCCAGCCATTGGGCTTGTCCCATTGCTGCCCGGTATCGACCAACGTCGAACGCAGCCCACCCGGCGCCAGTAATTGCCGCTCGATCGTCGCCGCCACCCGCTCGGCCCGCGCCCCCGTCGTCAGCCCGACGAACAACGGATAGGCGGTTGCCGCGGTCACACCGCCGCGAAGTTGCCGCCGCTTGACGTCGTAATCGCCATAGCGCCCCTCGGCCTCGCTCCACAGCCAGCGCTCGATCGCCGCCCCGCGCTTCGCCGCCCGGTCACCGAAGCTGCGCGCGGTCGCCGCATCGCCGGTCTTTGCCGCACCATCGGCGATCGCCCGCTCCATGCCCCATAGCAAGCTGTTGAGATCGGCCGGCAGGACGTTGGTCGTGTCGATCGTCGTGAGGGTCCGTCCATCGGCCAGCCAGCGCGACGAAAAGTCCCAGCCGCTCTCCGCCCCGGCGCGCAGGTCGCGATATACCTCCGCTACCGGTCGTCCGCTGGCCTTGGCCGTCTCGACATCCTCGCGCCACGACTCGTCTCTGGGCGTCGTCCGCGCGTCCCAATAATGCTGCAGCACCGCCCCGTCGGGCAGCGTCACCGACCTTTCCGGGGTGGTGAAGAACGCATGTTCGCGCTTCAGCGCCGCCAGCCGCCGCGCCAACACCGCCGGGTCGGCCTCCTTCGACAGCCCCATCATTAAATACAGGAATGGCGGCTGCGACCGGCTGAGATAATAGCTCCGCGTACCATTGGGCACATGGCCGTATCGCTCGACCAGATCGGTGAACGCCGCGACCATCGATTCGATCAGGTCCTGTCGATTATCGGCGGCCAGACCCAGCATGGTGAAATAGCTGTCCCAGTAGTACATTTCGCGGAACCGCCCGCCGGGAACCACGAACCGGTCGGCCACCGCCAGCGCGCTCGACCCCGGCGGCGGCGCAACCGGATCGCGGGTCAGATGCGGCCACAGCCCGGCGATATGCCGCTCGATCGGCAGGCGCGGCCCATGATCGGACTCGGGTACCGGCAACAGCCCCGGCACGTCGAAATTGGCCAGAACGAACGCCTTGAGCGCGGCATCGTCGCTGAACGCGCCGCGCGCGAAGTCGGCGAGGATCGCCGCGTCGGACCGCTTGGGCACCGCATCGACGAAGGTCTTGCCGTCGGGAAAGATGCGCCGCATCTGCACCGCTTCGAACAATGGCCCGAACCGGTCGGCCGGGGTCGGCACCCCCGCCGCCGATGCCGTGACGGCAATCGGCGGCGCCTGGCCGGACGCAGCGCATCCGGCCAGCAGCAACGGCATCAACAGCCGATAGCGGTGCCGCACGTCAGGCCACCGTCTGCTCGATGACGCCAAAGATCGGGTGATGCCGATCATCCTCGGCCCAGATGCGGACGGTATCGCCCGCCTTCAGGAACGGCGTCTCCGCCGTGCCGCCCCGGATCGTCTCGACCGTGCGGATTTCCGCAAGACAGGAATAACCGACCCCGCCCTCTGCGACCGGCTTGCCCGGTCCGCCATCGGCGTCGCGGTTCGACACCGTGCCCGATCCGATGATCGTCCCGGCGCCCAGCGCCCGCGTCTTCGCGGCATGGGCGATCAGCGTGCCGAAATCGAACGTCATGTCCTCGCCCGCTTCCGCCCGGCCGAACGGCTTTCCGTTCAGGTCGACGTTCAGCTTGCGGTACAGCTTGCCGTCGCGCCACCAGTCGCCCAGCGCATCGGGGGTCACGAACACCGGCGAGAAGGCTGATGCCGGCTTCGATTGAAAGAAGCCGAACCCCTTTGCCAGTTCGCCCGGGATCAGCCCGCGCAGCGATACGTCGTTGGTTAGCCCGACCAGCCGCACCGCCGCCAGCGCCTCCTCGCGCGACGCGCCCAGCGCGACGTCGCCGGTAACGACCACGACCTCGCCCTCGAAATCGAGGCCCCAGCTATCGTCACCTGCCGGGATCGGATCGCGGGGGCCGAGAAACCCGTCCGACCCGCCCTGATACATCAGCGGATCGTGCCAGAAACTGTCGGGCATCTCCGCCCCGCGCGCCTGCCGCACCAACGCGACATGGTTCACATAGGCCGACCCGTCCGCCCATTGATAGGCGCGGGGCAACGGCGATGCGGCGTCACGTTCGTGGAACCGGTCCTTCGGGATCACATCATGATCGAGATCGGTGGCAAGGTTGCGCAGATCGCCCTCGACCCGGTCCCAATCGTCCAGCGCCGCCTGCAACGTCGGCACGATCGCGCTCGCATCGGCATACCAGGCAAGGTCGCTCGACACGACGACCAGCCGACCGTCCCGGCCGTGCTTGAGGCTGGCGAGTTTCATGGATGCGCTCTCCTGATCGTTATGCTTGGCCCCCGGTTCTGCGCGCCCGGGCCGTCGATGTCGAGGGGCCGGACAGCACCGTTTCTTAACCCGTTCCGATGCACGGGAAATCAATCGCCTTCCACAGGCCCGCCGCCATGCTCAGCGCCGAACGATTGATCCTCGAACATCTGCAGCTGGCGTCCGTGGCGGCCGATCTCCTGCGTCACGCCGAAGCGCGGCCGATCGATCCGGCATCGATCGCGACGGCACGCTGGTCGCTTAGCCGACAGTTGCTCGCCCATCTCGCGACCGAGGACCGCTTACTCTACCCGATGCTCCGGCGCAGCCCCGACCCGGCAACGGCAGCCTTGGCCGCGCGGTTTGCCGCCGAGCTCGGCGGGCTCGCCGATACGTTCAAGGACTATATGCTCGGCTGGACCCCCGAACGGATGCAGCGCGATCCCGACGGCTTCGAACGCGACACGCACGCGCTGTTCGAACGACTGGGCGAACGCATCCGTCGCGAGGAAGCCGAACTCTATCGTCACATTCCTGACATGGGGACCGTCGCCAAGGTGGACGTAGCCGCGCGACGGGCCTAGTGCAGCGCCGATACCGGCATGCATGAGGGTAACAGGACGTGGCGAACGTAGCGGTGATCGGCGCCCAATGGGGTGACGAGGGCAAGGGAAAGATCGTCGACTGGCTGGCGGAACGCGCCGACATGGTCGTGCGGTTCCAGGGCGGCCATAATGCCGGTCACACGCTGGTCGTCGGCGGCACCGTCTACAAGCTGTCGCTGCTCCCCTCGGGCATCGTCCGCGGTACCCCTTCGATCGTCGGCAACGGCGTCGTCCTCGATCCCTGGGCGCTGAAGGCCGAGGTCGAGCGGCTGCGCGAACAGGGCGTCTCGGTTACGCCCGATACGCTAATGATCGCCGAAACCTGCGCGCTGATCCTTCCCTTCCACCGCGACCTCGACGGGCTGCGTGAGGATGCGAGCGGCGCGGGCAAGATCGGCACCACCCGCCGCGGTATCGGCCCGGCGTACGAGGACAAGGTCGGCCGCCGCGCGATCCGCGTCTGCGACCTCGCCCATCTCGATCAGCTCGAACCGCAGCTCGACCGCCTGACCGCGCATCACGACGCGCTGCGCGCCGGTTTCAACGAACCCGCCATCGACCGCGCCGCGCTGATCGCCGAACTGCGCGAGATCGCCGATTTCGTGCTGCCCTATGCCCAGCCGGTCTGGCGCGTGCTGGCGCAGGCGAAGGCCAAGGGTCAGCGCATCCTGTTCGAAGGCGCACAGGGCGTGCTGCTCGATATCGATCACGGCACCTATCCGTTCGTCACCTCGTCCAACACCATTGCCGGCACGGCGGCGGGTGGATCGGGCATGGGTCCGGGCGCGGTCGGCTTCGTGCTGGGCATCGCCAAGGCGTACACCACTCGCGTCGGCTCCGGCCCCTTCCCGACCGAACTCGAGAACGAAACCGGCGAACGTCTTGGCGTGCGCGGCCATGAATTCGGGACGGTGACCGGCCGCAAGCGCCGCTGCGGCTGGTTCGACAGCGTGCTGGTGCGGCAGGCGGCGGCGGTCGGCGGCATTACCGGCATCGCGCTGACCAAGATCGACGTGCTCGACGGATTCGAGGAAGTGGCGATCTGCACCGGCTATCGCCTTGGCGACCAGGTGCTGGACTATTATCCCGCCCATGCCGCCGATCAGGCGAAGGTCGAGCCGATCTACGAAACCATGCCCGGCTGGTCGGAATCGACCGCCGGCGCGCGGAGTTGGGCCGAACTGCCGGCACAGGCGATCAAATATATCCGCCGCATCGAGGAACTGATCCAGTGCCCGGTGACGCTGGTGTCGACCAGCCCCGAGCGCGATGACACGATCCTGGTGCGCGATCCGTTCGCGGACTGAGGACTTCGCCGACCATTTCCATCCCGTTTGCTTCGAGCTTGTCGGGAACCGAAGTCGACAAGGGGCTGCCTGTCGCGACCGAGTTCTCGACGGACGCTTCTCGACAAGCTCGAAGCTGCTCGAACCGAACGGGTAAGCAGGACAGCAAAAGGCCCGCCCGGATCGCTCCGAGCGGGCCTTTTCGGTAGCTGCCGTTACCGCGGCGTGCCGGTCGTTCCGCCCGGCGGCTTGGTCTTCGCCGCGTCGCCCGTGGTGTTGGGCGGGGTCGTGTCGTCCGTGGTCGTCATATCGTCCGTCGCCGACTCACCCGGACGGGTCGGGTCCGTCGGGACCGGGTTGGTCGGGCCGGTCGTCTGCGGCAGCGGCTGGGTCGGCCGCGCCGGATCGACCGTGCCGGGCACGCCGTTCGGTGAGGTCGGTTGCGTCTGGGTGGTCGGCACCTGCGCGACGGCGGCGGTAGCCCCGCCCAGGATCAGCAGGCTCGCGAAAATGGTCTTGCGCATCGAGTGTCTCCTTGCATCAAGCAGGGGACTCAAGTCGCGAACGTGGATAAGGGTCCGCCACGACCGCTCAACCCACCGTAAAATTTCGTCAATTTCAAGGCAGACCGTTGCTGGTCGACGACCGGAACTTAGCCGGTTTGCCCGCGATGCCGTAATTTCTGGTCCGCCAGCACCAAAGCGACCATCGCCTCCACCACCGGCACGCCGCGGATCCCGACACATGGGTCGTGCCGCCCCTTGGTCGCGATCGTCGTCGCCTGTCCGTCGGGTCCGATCGTTTCAACCGGGGTCAGGATCGAGCTGGTCGGCTTGAACGCGACGCGCAACGTCACCGGCTGACCGGTCGAAATGCCGCCGGCAATGCCCCCGGCATGATTGGCGAGGAACTCGGGTGCACCCGCGCCCGGCCGCATCGGATCGGCATTCTGTTCGCCCGACAACGCCGCCGCCGCGAAGCCGTCGCCAATCTCGACGCCCTTCACCGCGTTGATCGACATGGCCGCGCTCGCCAGTTCGGCGTCGAGCTTGGCATAGAGCGGGGCGCCCCAGCCGGCGGCCACCCCTTCGGCACGACAGGCGACGACCGCGCCCAGCGACGACCCGGCCTTGCGCGCGCCGTCGACCAACGCCTCCCAGCGTGCCGCTGCCGCCGGGTCGGGACAGAAGAAGGGGTTGCGGCCGATCTCCGCCACATCGAACGCCGCCGGATCGATCGCATCGCCGCCGATCGATTCGACCCATGCCGTGATCGTCACCTCCGGGATCACCAGCCGCGCCACTGCACCCGCCGCCACGCGCGCTGCCGTTTCGCGCGCCGACGACCGCCCGCCGCCGCGATAGTCGCGAAAGCCGTATTTGGCGTCATAGGCATAGTCGGCATGGCCGGGGCGATACGCCTTGGCGACCTCCGAATAATCTTTCGACCGCTGGTCGACATTCTCGATCATCAGGCTGATCGGCGTGCCGGTCGTCCGTCCGTCGAACACCCCCGACAGGATGCGCACGGCATCGGGTTCGCGCCGCTGCGTCGTGAAGCGGCTGGTTCCCGGCCGGCGCGCGTCGAGGAATGGCTGAATGTCCGCCTCGCTGAGCGTCAGTCCCGGCGGACACCCGTCGACCACCGCACCCAGCGCCGGGCCATGGCTTTCGCCCCAGGTCGTAAAACGGAACAAGTGGCCGAAGCTATTATGGCTCATGCATCTTCCCCCAGCGCCGCAAAGGCGCGCGCATGGGTCGCCACGCGGGGCGTATGCACACACGGCCCGTCGTTCAGGCGGATGCCCATGAAATTCTCCCCGGCATAGGGGCTGTCGAACCCCCGCGCCGTCGCAGCCTCGAACCCGAAGCGCTCGTAAAAGGCCGGATCACCCAGCACGAACGCGAGTTCGACCCCGGCGCTGCGCAACTGGCTGATGGCGGCGGCGACCAGCGCCTCACCGACTCCCTGCCCGCGTGCCGCCTTCGCCACCGCCAGCGGCGCGACCGCCACGCCCGCGACCTCGCGCGCATCGGCGGTCACCTCCATCCGACTGGCGGCGATCATGCCGACGACCGCGCCGTTATCCTCGGCGACCAGCACCAATACCAGATCGCCATCGATCGCCAGTTGCTGGACCAGCCGCGCCTCTTCGTCGCGCGGGAAACAGGCGCGCAACAGGCTATCGACCGCCGGTGCGTCGGCACCGGTCGCCGCGCGGATGACGCTCATGCGGCTCAGGCCAGCGCGATGTCGGGCGCGTCCTCGGCCTTCATGCCGATGACATTGTACCCGGCGTCGACATGGTGGATCTCGCCGGTCACGCCGCTCGCCAGATCACTCAGCAGATACAGCCCCGCGCCGCCAACATCGTCGATCGTGACGTTGCGGCGCAACGGCGAGTTCAGCTCGTTCCACTTCAGGATGTAGCGTAAATCACCGATTCCACTGGCGGCCAGCGTCTTGATCGGCCCGGCCGAAATCGCGTTCACCCGGATATTTTCCGGACCCATGTCCATCGCCAGATATTTGACCGACATGTCGAGCGCGGCCTTGGCCACGCCCATGACGTTGTAGTGCGGCACGACCTTTTCCGACCCGTAATAGGTCAGCGTCAGCAGCGATCCGCCGTTCGGCATCAGCGCCCGCGCGCGCTTGGCGACGGCGGTGAACGAATAGACGCTGATGTTCATCGTCATCAGGAAATTGTCGAGGCTGGTGTCGTAATAATGCCCGCGCAGTTCGTTCTTGTCGGAAAAGCCGATGGCATGGACGACGAAATCGATCGTTGGCCAGCGTGCAGCGATCGTGTCGAACGCTGTGTCGAGCGCACCCATGTCGGCGACATCGCACTCGATCAGGAAGTCGGAGCCGAGTTCGCCCGCCAGCGGACGGACGCGCCGTTCCAGCGCTTCCCCCTGATAGGTGAAGGCCAGTTCCGCACCCTGCGCCGCGAGCTGCTTGGCGATGCCCCAGGCCAGCGACCGATCATTGGCGAGGCCCATGATGACCCCGCGCTTGCCCTGCATCAAACCGTTCACGCGACTTTCCCTTTTTCGTCTGTTGGCACCCCCTCTAGACCGGGATCGGGCGTTTCCGCCAGCGCCGCGTTCAATTCGCCGCCGATGACCACGCCCAGACCGACGATATAGAAGAAAAACAACGCGATCATGACCCCGGCGAGGCTGCCATAGGTACGGTCATATCCGCCCAGCGCATCGATCGCCAGCGGCAGCAACTGCGTCGTGCCGATCCACACCGTCGCCGTCGCCACCGCGCCGGGCCATTTCGGACATTTCGACAGCCGATATTTCTTGGGCGCGAGCGAATAGAACAGGGTGTAGAGCGCGATGAACAGCGCCAGTGCCGGAAACAGCTTCGCAATCGACAGATAGGCTGCATAGGGCTGCAGGAACGGCAGCACGCGGTAGATCAGCTGCTCGACACCGACCAACACGACCTGAAGGCTGAACGCGATCATCAGCATCACTACCGATCCCACGATCAGGCCGATCGACCCCAGCCGATATTCCCAGAAGGGCCGCGAGAACGGAATGCCATAGGCCTGTCGCAGGATCGACCGCACGGTTTCGATAAAGCCGGTCGTGGTCCACAGCCCGACCAGCGCGCCCAGCCACAATAGCGACCCCGACCGCGCCTGCAGCACGTCGAGGATCGGTTGTTCCAGCACCACCGCCACGTCGCGCGGCACGGTTTCGAGGAAGGCAGTGACGGCATGGATGCTGTCGCCGCTACGCCCCACCGCGCGCGCGATCGCCGCTGCGACGATGAAGAACGGGAATAGCGTCAGCAGCGACAGGTAGGCGAGGTTGCCGGCATGGGTGAAGCCGTCGTTGAACGTCCCGACGGCGACGCGCTTGATGACCTCGATCGCCCGCGCCGACGGCCGCAGCCGCGACAGTGCGGGCCGGCCCCGGTGGCCGCGTACCTCGGGGCTTTCCGGGGACGGCTGATTCATGAAACGGTCTCCGGTCGGGTCAGAACCGCGTCAAACGCCGAAGCGTGCCCGTGGGTCCGCCGTCCGCCCCGGCCAGTCCGCTACGAACGCTGCCAGCGCGGCATCGTCTGCGGGCAGATCGACCATCAGCGTGACCAGCTGATCGCCGCGCGTCCCGTCCTTGCGATGGAAACCGCGTCCCTTTAGCCGCAGCGTCTTGCCCGAGGTCGCGCCCTTCGGCACGCTCAGCATCACCGCGCCTTCGACGGTCGGCACGCGCACCTTCGCGCCCTGCACCGCCTCGGCAAGATTGACCGGCAGGTCGATGCGGATATCGTCGCCGTCGCGGGTATAGAAACGGTGCGGCTCGACCTCGATCGTGACGATCGCGTCGCCCGGTCCGCCCGGCCCAGGATCACCCTTCCCGCCCAGCCGCATCTGCGTGCCGGTATCGACGCCGGCAGGCAGTTTCAGGTCGATCGTCTTGCCGTCGGCCAGCGTGATCCGCTGCGGGCTGAGCGTCGCGGCATCCTCGAACGGCACCTTCAGCTTGTAGGCGACGTTGCCGCCCTTGGGCTGCGGACGACGGCCGAAGCCGCTGGCGAAACCGCTGCCGCCGCCGGCATTGCTGCGCCCGCCGAACAGCCCCTCGAAGATATCCGAAAAGTCGCCGCCCTGCGCATCGCCACCCATGTCGAAACCGCCACGACCGCCCGGCCCGGCCCGAAAACCGCCGCCGAAGCCGCCCGCACCGCCGCCCCCGCCATAGCCGAAGGGCGCAGCCGGATTGCCGTCACCGTCGATCTCGCCCCGATCGAACCGCGCGCGCTTGTCCTTGTCGGTCAGCAGGTCATAGGCCTGCGTAACCTTGGAAAACCGGTCCGACGCAGCCTTGTCGTCCTTGTTACGGTCCGGGTGCAGCTCTTTTGCGAGCTTGCGATACGCTTTCTTGATGTCTGCCTCGGTGGCGCTGCGCGCCACACCCAGGGTTGCATAGGGATCAGCCATGGTCCGGTAGCTAGGGCCGGACGCGGCGCTCGGCAATGGGACAAACCCGCGAAACGGAAGCAAAACGATCCCCGGTTCAACGTCGGTTCACGCGTATCGCGGCACCGGAAGCGCCTGGCTGCGTTGGCAGCGCGATCTTCCCCAGGAGAACCGGCCCATGATCCATGCCCCGATGTCCCGTCGCCGCATCCTCAGCGCGACCGCCGCAATGCTTCCGATAGCGATTCTCGGCGGATGCGCGACCCCGCTCGGCAGCTATGGCGTCGAGGAAGGCGTACGGCGGCTGCTGACGCTTTCGAGCCAGCGCGCGTTCGAACGGCTGATCCGTCCCGGCGGCTTCTACGACGATCAGCTGACGCGGCTGACGCTGCCCGAGACCGCCGGGCAGAACAATGTGTTGGCGGCGGTGCTGCGGACCAATGCGGTGCGTTCGCGGATCGCGCTGGCGTTGAACGATATCGCGGTCGATGCCGCCGACCGGGCGACGCCGGTGGTGCTCGATTCGATCCGCGGGCTGACACTCGCTGATGCGGTCGCGGTGTTGCGCGGCGGGCCGACCGCCGCCACCGACCTGCTGGCGCAATCGGCGCGCGGCGCGGTGATCGACGCGCTGTTCCCGACCTTCTCGAACGGGCTGCGCTCCGATACCGCCGAAATCCTGTCGGCGATCGTCGCGGCACAGACCGGCATCGATTACGGCGCGCTGGCCCGCAGTGCCGCCGATCAGGCGGGCAACGCGATCTTCCGCGCGATCGGGCGTGAGGAAGCGGCGATCCGCGCCGATCCGCGCCGCACCGGCGATCCGGTGCTAACCGCGCTGCTGCTCGGCACGCGCTGACGCTTGGCAAGGGCGGCGGGCGGGCGGATAAGCGGTCGATGACCGCGCCCGCCCCCGCCCCGCCCGCACCTGATCTCGACGTCGTGATCGTCGGGGCCGGGCTGTCGGGTATCGACGCCGCCTATCATCTGCAGACGCGCTGCCCGGACCATAGCTACGCGATCTTCGAAGCGCGGGGCGCCATCGGTGGGACATGGGACCTGTTCCGCTATCCGGGCATCCGGTCGGACTCGGACATGCATACGCTGGGATTTCCGTTCCGGCCGTGGCGCGACCGCAAGACCATCGCCGCGGGCGCGGATATCCGTGATTATATCGCGGATACGGCGCGGATGTTCGGCATCGACCGGCAGATCCGCTTTCACCAGCGCATCGTCGCGGCGGACTGGTCTTCGGCCGACGCGCGCTGGACGCTGCGCTGCCGGAGCGAGGATGGCGAGCACATCGTCACCTGCCGCTTCCTGTTCATGGGATCGGGCTATTACGACTATGCCCGGGGTCATGCCCCGTGCTTCGACGGGCAGGAGACGTTCGCCGGCCGCATCGTCCATCCGCAGCATTGGCCCGAAGAGTTGGATGTCGCCGGCAAACGGGTTACCGTGATCGGCAGCGGGGCGACGGCGGTGACGCTGGTTCCGGCGCTTGCCGAACAGGGGGCGCAGGTGACGATGGTCCAGCGATCGCCCAGCTATATCGTCGCCCATCCGGCCGAGGACGCACTCGCCGACCGGCTGTATCGCTGGCTGCCCGTCGCCGCGGCGGGGCGGCTTGCGCGGTGGAAGAATGTCGCGCTGGGGCTGGCCGCGTTCCAGTTCGCGCGGCGCTGGCCGCGGCAGATGCGGGCGTTCATCTTGAGGGGCACACGCGCCGGGCTGCCGCGGCTGGGCGATGTCGACCGGCATTTCACCCCGAGCTACGACCCGTGGGACCAACGGCTGTGTCTGGTGCCTGATGCCGACCTGTTCCGGGTGCTCGACGACGGGTCGGCGACGATCGTCACCGATACGATCCGGCGCTTCACCCCGGAGGGGCTGGAACTCGGATCGGGCGATCGGGTGGCGGCGGACGTGATCGTCACCGCGACGGGGTTGAAACTGCACCTGATGGGCGGGATCGCGATCACGGTCGACGAGGCGCCCTTCGTAGCGAACGAGCATCTGGTCTATCGCGGGATGATGGTATCCGGCGTGCCCAATCTGGTGTTCGCGATGGGCTATACCAATGCGTCATGGACGCTGAAGATCGATCTGGTGTCGCGGCGGATGTGCCGGATGCTCGGTCACATGCGACGGCATGGCTACGACTATTGCGTGCCCGCCGCGCCCGGGGCGGGGATCGAGCGGCGACCGCTGCTCGACTTCAGTTCGGGCTATGTCCAGCGGGCCGAGGCGGGGCTGCCGGGCCAGGGATCGCGCGCGCCGTGGCGGCTGCGGCAGAATTACTTCCTGGATTACATGGCGTTCCGGTTCGGGCGGCTGGCGGACGGGGTGTTGCGGTTCCGAAAGGTGACGAAGGTGCCACATATCGTAGCTTCCTGATCCGGTTATTTACTATTGCGAGTCATTTGCATTTCTGGCAGGGGTTGTTCGGTCATCGGATCGGAGACGGATCATGCACCCTGCCCCACCCCCTGCCGATAGCGGCGTTGCGCCCGGCCAGCCCGACCGCTCGCCGGTGCGTTCCACGCTGATCACCACGGTCGCGCGATGCTGGCGGGTGGCGCGCGACGAGCGGGAGAATGCGCAGAAGTGCCTGTATGCATTGCTGCGCCCGGTCGGGCTGGGCGTGCTGGCACCGGTGTTCGACAGCCTGTTCAGCCTGTGCGAGAGCGCGCTTGGCCGGCCGATCGCCACCGGGCTGCGCGGACCGGCTTCCCCCGACGAACAGCTGGTGCTGGGCATGCTCGACGGCAGCCGGCCGCGCCGCGACTGCCTGTCCTGCGATGCCGGAAAGGCGTCCGCGCTTGACTGCGCGATCTGTTCGACGCGGATCATGTTGACACTCGCCGTCGACGACCAGCGGCGAATGGCGATCGGTTAGGCTCCGACCGGCACGTCCATCCCGGCGACGTCGCGGTCATCGGCCAATTCGATTCGGTTCCTCCCGGCGCGTTTCGCCCGGTACATGGCGAGATCGGCGCGGTGCAGCACGTCTACGGGCGGTTCGTCGCCGGTGGCGGCGGCGACCCCGGCGCTGAGCGTTACGCCGATTTCAGTGCCGTCCACTTCGATCACCGCGCGCGCCACCGCCTGCCGCAACCGTTCGGTGATCGCGCCTGCGTCGGCCGCGCCGCTGTCGGCGAACAGGATCGCCAGTTCCTCGCCACCATAGCGCGCGACGCAATCGACCGCGCGGACGCCGTCGGCGATGCGCGCGGCGACCGCCTGTATCACCTGGTCGCCAGTGTGATGGCCATAGCTGTCGTTGATGCGTTTGAAATGATCGATGTCGAGCATCGCAAGGGCATAGCCGCGCCCGCTGCGCTGCGCCGTCGCGCGCGCCGCTTCCAGCCGGGCCAGCAGCGTGCGACGGTTGGCGAGGCCGGTCAGCGGGTCGGTGCTGGCGAGTTGCGACAGCGTGACGTTGGCGGCGCGTAATTCGCCGGTGCGCTGTTCGATCGTCCGTTCGAGCGCGCGGGTCCGCCGGCGCAGCACCATGGTGCGCAAATGCACGATGCCGAACACCGCCGCCAGGGCGACCAGCGCCATTGCAAGGCGCACATACCAGCGTTCATGCCAGGCCCGCGCCACGACCATGTCGATCGCGGTCGTGACGACGCGCGGATGCACGCCGGGGATATGCGCCTGTAGTTCCAGTACATAGTCGCCGCCGGGCAGGTTGGTGTAGATCGCCGTCGCCGGCACCGAATCAGGCAGCCCGACCCAGTCTGTATCGAACCCGGCAAGGCGGTAGCGATAGTGTATCTCCTGCGGCGCGGCGTAATCGGTGAGCGCGAAGGCAACGCGCAGCGCATGGCCGTCGACGCGGATCACCCGTTGCCCGGCGAACAGGCTGAACGGCAGGGTGCGGCCATCCTGTTCGATATCGGTCGGGGCGAGCGTCAGCGATCCGGTCGGCCGCGCGGCGAGCATCCGGTCGGGGCGCAGCACCAGCAACCCGCCAGTCCCGCCGAACAGGAGGTCACCATCGTGCGTCATCGCCGCAACGCGCTGGTTATAGGCGTCGAACGGTAGCCCGTCGCGCTGGCTGACCACGCGTACCCCCCGTCCCTGCGGATCGATGACCGAGATACCGCTGGCCCCGGTCGTCCACACCTGTCCGCGCCGATCGGCGAGGACCGCGGCGACATTGTCGTTGGCCAGCCCCTCCGCCTCGGTGATCGCGCGGAAGTGCAGCTGATGCGCCGACGCGGTGCCACGCGCGACGCCGCCATAGGTGCCGACCCAAAGCGCGCCTGCCGACCGTACGATCGACCCGGTATAATTTTGCGGCAGGCTGGTCGGGTCCGCCGGATCGTTGCGATAGACGGCAAAGCGCCCCGTCGCCGGATCGAACCGGCTGAGCCCGCCGGGCGTCGCAATCCATGGCCGTCCGTCGCCGAAATCGACGATGTTGATGACTTCGTTGTTGGCGATGGTCGTCGCGTCGCCATCGGCATGGCGGTAATGGCGCAGCCGGCGGGTCCGTGCCTCCCAGGTGAACAGCCCCTTGTACGTCCCGATCAGCAGCAGGTCGCCCGACCGCGCCAAAGCGATCACGGGCAGGTCGTCGGGCAACGGCACCGCGACGTTGCGTTCGGCGAACGTCACCGGATCGATCGCCACGATGCCGCGCGCGCCGACCAGCACCGTGCCGTCAGGCATTTCGACGAACGCCTTCACATCCTGTCCGGCATGACGACCGTTGAGCCGGAGATGCCGCATCGTGCCGGCCGCGCGGTCGATCCGGTCGATCATGCCGTTGCTGAGCCCCAACCAGATGCGGTCGCGGCTGTCGACCATCAACCCGCGCACGTTGCGATCGCTCAGCGAGCGACGCGGATCGGGCATGGCGTTGGTGACGGTGAAGATCGCATCGAGCGTCGGATCGGTCTGCGACGCGCCGACATCGGTCGCCGCCCATAGCCGGCCGGTGCGGTCGATCGTCACGTCGCGCACCGTATCGCCGCCCAGCGAGGCATGGTTGGCGGGAATGTTGCGCATGGCGTAGACCGCAAGGCCAAGGTCGGTGCGGATGCGCAGCACCCCCATGCCGTCGGTCGCGGCCCAGATCGTGCCGTCACCCTCCAACGCGAAGGCGCGGATGGTGCGGTGTCCGACCAGCGGCGCATCGCCCGCCAGCGCCCGCGGCTGGACGAAACGCCCGTCGCGGAGCTGGACGAAGATGCCGTGCGACCCGGTGCCGATCCACAACCGCCCCTGTCCACCACGCAGGATCGCCCAGACGTCGCCGATCGGCGGCGTCGCCACACGCGAAAAGGCGCGGTCGTGCGGGCGGCGGACGAACAGCCCCTTGTCGCCGCCGGCATAGATGGTGCCGTCGGGATCGCGATGGACGGTGAATGCCCCCTCGGCAAGGTCGCTGCCCGGCGCGACCAGCGAAACGACGCGGTTCCGCCGGGCGTCGTAGCGGAACACGCCATGATCCGATGCGATCAGCGCGCCATCCTGTCCATCGGAGGCGATGGCGAGGATGCGGGTGCCCATGCCGACCCCCGCCGCCCCCTGCAACGCGACGAACGCGTTCGACACCGGGTCGAAGCGCACCGCACCACCGACATTGGTACCGACCAGCATGCCGCCCTGTGGCAGCGCGTGGAGCGCGCGGATATAATTGTCGGGCAGGCTGGTATGGTCGCGCGACAGCTGTCGAAACACTTTCAGCCGCTGGCCGTCATAGCGGGCGAGGCCGCCGCGCGTGCCGATCCACATCAGCGCGTCGCTACCCTGCACGATCGCGGTCGTCGTGGCATGCGGCAGCCCGGACGTTGCGTCGAGCGTCAGGAACCGGGTCGTGCGCCAGCCGTCCCAAGCGTCCGGCCGGCCGGCGGCCATCGCCGGCCGGGCGACCGATAGGACTGCAAGAAGCAGAAGACAGAGGAAAAATTGCCGCATCGGATCGCCTGCACGGCGTTGTATGCGGCCTTGCTTGCGACGTGATTAACGCCACACGACATTTTTTGAAATTGTGATCGGTCGCGGGAACCAGTTCGCGTCGACCGCACCGCGCGCCCTGCGCCGTACCCGACCCATACCGGCCCGATCGACGCTCGACGATCGCGCCTCGCTGACGAGGATAGCGCTGCGAACGTTCCGCTTCGTACCCCGGCGAAGGCCGGGGCCCAGTTGGGGGACGCCGGTAAGGTACAGATAAGCCTTCCCAACTGGACCCCGGCCTTCGCCGGGGTACGGAAGTTTTTCAGGGAATCGGGCGTCTTCCGCAGAAGGATAGTGCAAGAGAGAAACAGACGAAACGTCGCGCAAGGTCGACCGGCCCCGATACTCCGCGGCCGGTGACGCTCGCCGCCTCAGCGCGTCTGCATGCGGATACCGATGCGGAAACGGCGGCCAAGCAGGTCCGAATAGGTCGGGTTCGCCGCGAGGCCCGTTTCCGGCAGCAGCAGCGGCCAGCGGTCGAACAGGTTCGTCACGTTGACGAAGAATTGCGCTTCCGCCCCCTCGAAGCGGACCTTCTGCGTCAGGTTGAGATCGGCATAGAAGGTGCCCGACACGCGGTTGTTGTCATAGGTGAAGAAGTTGGCGTCATTGGCCGGGCAGGCGGTCGAGCATTCGATGCCGTTGGCGGCATAGCGCCCCGCACTGACCCCGCGCCCGACCGCGGTGATCGAGAAGTCGGGCGTGTCATAGGCGGCACTGACGCGGTAAATCCATGTCGGCGTGCTGGACTGGCCGCCATTCACGCCGACCGAGTTCAGCACCACCGTTCCCGGCACGCCATTGTCGAGCAGATTGTCGATATAGCGCGTGGCGATGCCGCGGACGGTGACATTGCCCGGCGCATTGGCGAACAATTCGTCGAGACCGAGCCGGTAGGAGGCGTCGATATCGACCCCCTTCACCAGCTGGTTCGCGGCGTTGAACGGCTGGCTGCGGATCAGCAGATAGGGCTGTGCCGGGTTCTGGGTGCGGACCGGATCGACCGAGATCGCATCGCAGAAGGATTGCTGATCCTGCAGATAGCACAGGTCGGCGATCTGCTGCGCGCTGAAGGTCGTGATCGCCTGCTTCACGTCGATGCGGAAATAGTCGACCGACAGGTTGAAACCGGGCAGGAAGCGCGGCGACACGACGACGCCGGCGTTCCACGAATCCGCCTTTTCGGGGCCGAGCGCGCGGTTGCCGGTGACGAAGCCCGAATAGCTGAAGCTCGCCGGACCATTGGCGCCGTCGGCGGTGTAGATCGGGTTGCGGATCGCGTCGCTATTGGCCGATCCGCCCTGGAACAGATCGTTCAGATTGGGCGCGCGAATGTCGCGCGAGCGGGTGGCGCGGAAGCGGATGTCGTCGATCGGCTGCCATGTCGCGCCCGCCTTCCACGTCGTGACATAGCCTGCGGTCGAATAGCGCGTGGCGCGGGCGGCACCGTTGAATTCGAGCCCGAAGCCGAGCGGGACCACCGTCTCGACATAGGCTTCCTTCACGTCATATTCGCCGTTGGTCGGCAGATAGTTGCCGACCGACCAGCGGTTCGACGTGATCGGGCGACCATTGGCATCGGTCGAGGAGACCGGCTGGAACTCGGTCGGCACCGAGCCGCGAATCTTCTCCTTGCGATATTCGGCGCCCAGCGCGACGCTGACATCGCCGGCCCAGGTCGCGAACGGCGTGACCGAGACGTTGAAGGCGGCATTATACTGCTCGATCAGTTCGTCCCGATACGGATTGCCCAGCACATAGGCGAAGGCCGCCGGGTTCGCGACGCCGACGCCGAGCCGGTTCAAGGGCACGCAGGCCGGGTCGTTGTTGTTCGGATTGCTGTCGACGTTGATGAGGCACTGGATCGATCCCGCGGCATAGCCGGCGGCATTGCCCGCGGGCGCGAAGACGGCGGCGGTCGCATTGTTCATCGCCGCATTGTTCATGATGTTGCGCAGCTGCGAATGCTGGTCGGTGCGGCCGTACTGGCCATAGATGTTCCACGTCGCGCGCTTGCCGAACAGCTCGGTCGAACCCTCCGCGCCGACCGCGTAGCGCTGCACCTCGCGTTCGTTGTCGACGGCGCGGAACGGCAGGTCGGCGGCGGTCGTCGCCAGCGTGACGCCGGTGATGCCGGTCAGCGCCGCGCGGCCGAGCGTGTTGTACAGGAACGCATTGCACGTCAGCGGTGCTGCCGCCGCCGTCGCCGCCGTGCCGCAACCGGTAGCGTTGAGCGCGACACCGGTCGACAGGTTGGGGCCGGCGTTGAAGAAGATCTTCTGCCGATTATACGCCCCTTCGGCGAACAGTTCGACGCCGTCGGCGACCTCGTAGCTCAACCGCCCGAACACGCCGTGGCG
The DNA here is from genome assembly GCF_039615155.1 of Sphingomonas epibiotica. Lineage (NCBI taxonomy): Bacteria > Pseudomonadati > Pseudomonadota > Alphaproteobacteria > Sphingomonadales > Sphingomonadaceae > Sphingomonas > Sphingomonas epibiotica. The sequence continues at coordinate 210,500 of NZ_JBDGHY010000004.1, forward strand.
ATCGTCACGCGGGTCGAGGCCGATGCGGCGGCCCGAATCATTGACCTGCCACGATCCCCCTTGCGTCAGCGTCGGCGGAGCGCTGCCGGTCGGCGCGGGGAAGGTCAGCGCGCCGTACTGATATTGCAGCACCTCGCCGCCATTGCCGAAATAGGTGCCGCGCAGCCGGTTGGCGGTGCCGCCGGCCGACGCGGTGATAAGGCCGCCTGGCGTCGAGTTGGCGGCACCGACCTGCCGCCGGATCAGGTAGCGCGGCGTCGTGCTGCTGGTGGTCCAGTTCGGGTCCTGGATGCGGACATAGCCGGTGGCGTTCCAGTCGCGATCGACCTGGAAGATGCCGTCGCGGTGCGCGACCTCGCCGCTGAGCAACAGATGCCCGCGTCCGCCGGCAAAGGACAGTCCGCCCGCGACACTCATCGAATAGTTGGCGCCATCGCCCTTGTCGGTCACGCCGCTGTCGATCGCGACCTTCAGCCCGGTATATTGCTTGTCGAGCACATAGTTGACGACGCCCGCGACCGCGTCCGACCCATAGGCCGACGATGCGCCGCCGGTCACCACCTCGACGCTCTTCACCAGCGCCTGCGGGATGGTGTTGACGTCGACGAGGCCGGTGACGGTCGAGGCGACCGAGCGGCGCCCGTCGAGCAGCACCAGCGTGCGTTCCGACCCGAGGTTGCGCAGGTTCATCGTGTTGATGCCCGCCTGCCCGCTCGACAGGTTCAGCCGCGAATTGGCCGGGGTGAAGCCGCCGGCCAGCGCGGGCAGCTGGTTGACGAAATCGGCGATGTTGTTCGATGGCGAGGAGTTCTGAATATCCTCGGTCGTCAGCACGGTCAGCGGCGTCGGCGACTGGAACCCGTCGCGGACGATGCGGCTGCCGGTGACGAGGATTTCGCCCGTATCGGCAGTCGGCTCGGTCTGGGCCGTCGACGCTACTGGCGCGGCGTCCTGTGCGAAGACGGGGGTGGCGACGCACAAGGCCGCAAGGCTGCTGGCGCGGGCCAGTGCGGGCAGATACCGCCGGAAATGCAAGGATGTCGTCATGTAAGCCCCCTTAAGCCCCCGTTCGGGCCGATCGATTGACGTTGCGCTTTCCTGCGGCGGCCGTCGATCCGGTCGTTCAGACGCCGGTCGTATCGGATAGGGGAAGCTGCCGGTCGTCGGGGATGCACGTCAAGCGACACATGATGCTATCGCTTCGGCAGGGCATAGACGGATGTTATGGTTTCGTGACGGTTCGGGGGGGGGGCAGGCGCACAAGACACCTTTGCCTGCGATACGAGGGGCGTATGCGGACAGTGGCGCGCCCATAAACTTGCCCTATGGACTGGACAGTGGTTGTCATACCCCCTGCCCGCGGCGCTACCATAGGATCGGTCCGTCGCCGTTGGACGAGGACGGTATCACGCAAAGGACGCCGCCGATGATGCACCGCCGAGCCTTTCTGACCGGATCGGCCGCCGCGCTGACGCTGACGCCGTTCGCGCTGGAGGCACGCGGCTTTGCCCCGCGCGGCAATGCGCTCACCGCGCCGGTCGAGATCATCGACGACGTGCACGGCGTGCCGCATGTCCGCGCGGCGTCGATCCCAGATGCCTTCTACGGACAGGGATATGTCGTCGCGCGCGACCGGTTGTTCCAGATCGACCTCGCCCATCGCCGCGAGCTGGGACGGCTGGCCGAAGCATATGGCGAGGAGTTCGCCAAGCATGACGCGACGGCGCGTCTGTTCCATTATCGCGACGACCTGAACGCCGAACTGCGCCGCGTGCCGGGCGACGTGCTGGCGTGCGCACGGGCCTATATCGCCGGGATCAACGCGCGGATCGACGAAGTGCTGGCGGACCCCGCATTGCTGCCGCAGGAATATGCCATCCTCGGCGTCCAGCCGATCAAATGGGCGATCGAGGACATGGTGCTGGCGCGCGGCAGTTCGATCGGCAATGCCGATGACGAGATCCGCCGCGCGCAGCTGGCCGCGATCGGAATGCTGGAACTGGACGAGATCGTCGCCCCGCTGCGTCCGAAGTGGCAGATGACGGTGCCCGCCGGGCTGGACGTGAACGCGGTATCGCCCACCGATCTGGGCGTATTGCGCCAGGGCGGCCTGCCCTTCGGCCCCGATACCCCGGTCCGCGATCCCGCCGAGGGGCCGGCCGAACGCGCCAATGCCGGCAGCAATGCGTGGACCGTCGCGGGCGACCGTACCACGACCGGGCGATCGATCCTCGCCAACGACCCGCATCTGGGCATCGGTGGCTTCGGACCGCGCCATGTCGTCCATCTGAGCGCGCCGGGACTGGACGTGATCGGCGGTGGTGCGCCGGGGCTGCCCGGGATCATGCAGGGCCATACCGATCGCTTCGCGTTCGGGCGGACCAATTTCCATATCGACCAGCAGGACCTGTTCATCCTCGAACTCGATCCCGCCGATCCCGAACGTTACCGCCATGACGGCGGGTGGAAGCGGTTCAAGCGGGTGGAGGTGGCGATCCCGGTGAAGGGCAGCGCGCCCTATGTCGCGACGCTGCGCTATGCAGTGCAGGGGCCGGTGGTGATGCACGATCCGACCAAGCGGCGCGCGAGCGTGCTGGCGTCCATCGCGATGCAGCCGGGCGGCGGCGGATCGTTCGCGATGATCGCGATCAACCTCGCATGCGACTGGGCATCGCTGCGCAAGGCGTTCCGCCTGCACCCCTCGCCAACCAATTTTCACTATGCGGATATCGACGGCAATACCGGGTGGCAGGTGATCGGCTTCGCGCCGGTGCGCAAACAGGGTGACGGGTTGCTGCCGGTGCCGGGCGACGGTCGCTTCGATTGGACCGGCATGCGCGATTTCACCGCGCTGCCCAACGAATATAACCCGAAAAAGGGCTGGTTCGCCTCGGCCAACCAGAACAACCTGCCCGCCGACTGGCCGCGCGACCGCATCCCCGCTTTCTCGTTCCGTGCGCCCTATCGTTACGAAAGGATCGCCGAGGTGTTGGCGGCGCAGCCGAAGCACGACATCGCCGATAGCGTGGCGTTGCAGTTCGACACGGTCTCGACCCCGGCGCGGCAGTTGCAGGCGCTGCTGCCTGCCGCCCCATCGCCCGCCGCCGACATGCTGCGCCGCTGGGACGGGCGACTGGCGGCCGATAGCGGCCCGGCGGCGCTGTTCGAAATCCTGTGGCGCGACCTGTCGCAGCGGATGCTGGCCGCGATCGTGCCGGCCAAGGCCAAGGCGCTGGTGACCGAAATCGATCCGTCGGTATTGCTGGGGCGGCTGCCGCAACACCCCGTCATTCTGCGCGATGCCCTATCCTCCTCATGGGAAACGGCCCAGACCCTGCTCGGACGCGATCCGACGACATGGCGCTGGGGGCGGCTGCATCAGGTTCGGATCGCGCATCCCCTTTCCCGCATTCCCGCCATCGCCGCCGCCTTTCCCCCGATCGAGGGTGGCGGGTCGGGCGGCGACAGCTTCACGGTGATGGCGCGATGGCTGGGCGACGGTCCCGGCTGGCGCGTCGGCGGCGGGGCGAGCTATATGCAGGTCATCGATGTCGGCGCATGGGACAATTCGCTGTTCCTGAACCTGCCCGGCCAGTCGAACGATCCGCGATCGCCCTATTATCGCGACCAATATGCGCCATGGATCGAAGGGCGGATGCTGCCGATGCTGTTCAGCCGGGCGGCGATCGATGCCAGGGTCGTGCGCCGGACGATGTTGAAGGGGAAAAGCCGATGACCCGCCTGCCGCTGATCGCACTCTGCGCGTTGCTGATCGGAGCCGCGCCCGCTGCCGATATCGTGATCCGGGGCGGCACCATCTACGATGGCGGCACGGGCCAGCCGATCACCGGCGATGTCGAGATCAAGGGCGACCGCATCGTCTATGTCGGGCGGTCGCGTGGCACGCGGGCGGCGCAGATCGTGGATGCGCGGGGAGCAATCGTCGCGCCCGGCTTCATCGACGCGCATACCCATCCCGACAGCTATATCCGATCGAAGGACGCAACCACACGGCTCAACCTGCCGTGGCTGGCGCAGGGGGTGTCGACGATCGTGATCGGCGTCGACGGATACGGCACGCCCGACGTCGCCGAGGACGCCGCGGCACTCACCAAGGCGGGAATCGGCACCAATGTCGCGCCGTTCATCGGCTTCGGCGCGGTGCGCGGGCGCGTGCTGGGGCAGGACGACCGCGCGCCTTCGCCGTCCGAACTCGCCAAAGAGAAGGCACTGGTGGCCAAGGGCATGTGCGCGGGTGCCTATGGCCTGTCGACCGGGCTGTTCTACGCGCCGCAGAGTTTCGCCAAGACCGACGAGGTGGTCGCGGTCGCGCGCGAGGCGGCGATCCGGGGCGGGATGTATGACACGCATCAGCGCGACGAATCCAACTATACGATCGGCTTGTTGAACTCCACGAAGGAGGCGATCGAGATCGGGCGGCAGGCGGGCATGCCGGTCCATTTCGCGCATCTGAAAGCACTGGGCGTCGACGTGCAGGGCAAGGCGCCTGAGCTGATCGCGGTGATCGAGGCGGCGCGGAAAGCCGGGCAGAACGTCACCGCCGACCAATATCCGTGGTTGGCATCGGGATCGAGCGTCGATGCCGCACTGGTCCCCCGCTGGGCCAATGACGGCGGCTACCCAAGGCTGATCGCGCGGTTCGACGACCCGGCGACGCTGGCGCGGATCAAGACCGAAATGGCCGAGAATCTGCGCCGGCGCGGTGGCAAGGAGTCGCTGTTGCTGACCAGCGCGAACATGCCATGGACCGGCCGGACGCTGGGGCAGATGGCCGATCAATGGGGCATCGATGCCATAGACGCCGCGATCCGCATCCTGCGCGTGGCGGACGAAACCGGAAAGGAACCGGCGGGCGTCTCGGTCGCCAGCTTCAACATGATCGACGCCGATGTCGACCGGATCATGCGCCAGCCATGGGTGGTGACCAGTTCGGACGGATCGAACGGCCACCCCCGCCAATACGCGACCTTCCCCCGCAAATATCAGGTTTATGTGCGCGAGCGGAAGGTGCTGACGCTCGGCCAGTTCATCCGCCAGTCGACCGGCGCGACCGCCGACATGTACCGGATGGCGGAGCGCGGCTATCTGAAACCCGGTCGCTTTGCCGATGTCGTGGTGTTCGATCCGGTCGGCTATGCGCCGCGTGCCGATTATGTGAGCCCGCGGGTGCCGAGCGTCGGGGTCAAGGCGCTGTTCGTGAACGGGAAACTGGCGTTGCGCGACGGTGCGACCACCAGCGCCGCGCCGGGGCGGGTGTTGTTGCGGCCGGTGCCGAAACAATGTCCGGCGACCAGCTAAGATTCCTCGTCAACCCGGACGGGATCGAGACCTGCGCGAGTCGATAAGTCGCTCCAAAAGGCCCGTACCCCGGCGGAGGCCGGGGTCCAGTTGGGAAGGCTTTTCCGTACCTTACCGACGTCCCCCAACTGGGCCCCGGCCTTCGCCGGGGTACGGCGGGAACGTTCGCAACGGTCTCGATCAAGCCCGGTGCGACGACCGTCCTCGGGACAGCATAACCCCCATCTATAGGTCGGCGTTTTCGCACGATACGGCGACCCGCCCGCCCCCGCCTTATCCCATCGTCCCGACAGCCAGCAGGTGCGCGATGATCCCCGGACCCTTCCTCCTCTATCTCGGCCATTCCGACGACGCGGTCGGTATCAAGACGTCGCGGGGCGTCGCCGCCTTTCGCCCGGACGATTGCGTCGGCGAATGGCGGCATGACGACTGTCCGCTGACGCTGGGCCTGCCGCGCATGGATGCGGCGGAGGGCCGCGCGGCGGGGGCGAATACGCTGATCCTCGGCATCGCCAATGCCGGCGGGCGGATGGGCGAGGCGCTGGTGCAGGATGCGCTGGCGGCGATCGCCACCGGCATGCACGTCGCCTCGGGCCTGCACCAGCGGTTGCGCGACGTGCCCGAGATCGTCGACGCCGCGCGACAGGCCGGCGTGCAATTGTTCGACGTGCGCGATCCACCCGCGAACCTGCCCGTCGGCAATGGCAAGCGCCGCGCGGGCAACCGGCTGCTGACCGTCGGCACCGATTGCTCGGTCGGCAAGATGTACACGACGCTGGCGCTTCAGCGCACCATGGCGGCGCGCGGGATCAAGGCCGATTTCCGCGCGACCGGACAGACCGGCATATTGATCGCCGGGTCGGGCGTACCGGTCGATGCGGTGGTCGCCGACTTCATCTCGGGCGCGATCGAGACGATCACCCCCGCGCGCGACGATGATGGCTGGGACCTGATCGAGGGGCAGGGTTCGCTGTTCCACCCCTCCTTCGCCGGGGTGTCGACCGGGTTGCTCCATGGCGCGCAGCCGCGCGCGATCGTGCTGTGCCACGACCCGGCACGCGAGCATATGCGCGGCCTGCCGCATTATGCGGTGCCGGGCATCGCCGAATGCCTTGCCGCCAACCTGTCGGTCGCGCGGCTGACCAGCCCCGATGTGCAGGCGGTCGGCATTGCGCTCAACACGGTCAAGCTCGGCGAGGAAGCGGCCCGACGTCTGTGCGCAGACACTGGCGACGCGCATGGCCTGCCCTGCACCGACCCCTATCGCTTCGGCGCGGACCCGATCATCGACTGGATGCAGACATGCTTCGACACCTCGACGTCGCCCATGACCGTTTCGGCCTGAGCACCCCGTTCCGCATCTCGCGGGGGGTCAAGACGGCGGCCGATGTCGTCACGGTGACGATCGCGCAAGGTGCGGTTACCGGGCGGGGCGAGGCGGTCCCCTATGGCCGCTATGGCGAGACGATCGAAGAGACGATCGCCGCGATCCGCGCGATCGCGCCGGCGATCGCCGCCGGATTGACCCGCACCGAGCTTGCCGGCCTGCTCCCCGCAGGTGCGGCGCGCAACGCGGTCGACTGCGCGCTATGGGATCTCGAGGCGCGGCTTGCCGGAACCAGCGTCGCTGCGCTGGCGGGTCTCCCCGAACCGGTCGCCCTGCCCTCGGCGATCACCATCGGCCTCGACACGCTCGACGCCATGGCCCGTACGGCGGCGAGGCACGCGCAGGTGCCGCTGCTCAAGGTCAAGGTCGACCGCAGCGATCCCGCCGCGCAGATCGCCGCCGTCCGCGCCGCCGCGCCCGCCCCCCGGCTGATCGTCGATCCCAATGAAAGCTGGACGATCGACACGCTCGAAGCGCTGAAGCCGCATCTGGCCGAATGGCGCATCGACCTGCTCGAGCAACCGCTGCCGGCGGGCGAGGACGGTGCGCTCGCCGGGTTCGACAGCCCGGTGCCGGTATGTGCCGACGAAACGCTCCACACCGCCGCCGATCTCGATGCCCTCGCCGGCCGCTACGACGTGGTCAACATCAAGCTCGACAAGACCGGCGGCTTGACCGAAGCCCTGACCCTCGCAAACACGGCGAAGGCAAAGGGATTTGGGTTGATGATCGGGTGCATGGTGTGTTCGTCGCTGGGGATCGCTCCGGCGATGCTGCTGGGAGGACAGGCCGCGTTCGTCGATCTCGACGGGCCATTGTGGCTCAGCGACGACCGCCCGGGCGGCGCGATCGACCGGAACGGCATGTTGTCGCCGCCTGCCCCCGGCTTCTGGGGCAGATGATGCGGAGCTGGTTCGCGATCCCGCTGTGGCAGCGCGTCGTCGGCGCCCTCCTGCTCGGCATCGCGATCGGGCTGTTGTGGCCGACGGGCGCGGCGGCGATCAAGATCGTCGGTGACCTGTTCGTGCGGCTCATCAAGATGCTGGTCGTGCCGGTGGTGCTCATCACCATCGCCGCCGGCATCGCGTCGCTCGGCGATCCGCGCCGGCTGGGGGGCATCGGCGGGCGGACCGTGGCGCTGTTCGCCTTCACGACGTTGATTGCGGTGTCGATCGGCATGGGGTTCGGCCTGTTGCTGCAGCCGGGCGACGGCATCGTCCTGGCCGGGGTCGCGCCGCATGTCCTGAGACCGGCAGTCACCCCCGCCGACCAGCTGCTCGGCATCGTGCCGGTCAACATTATCGACGCGCTGGCCAAGGGCGACATGCTCGCCATCATCTTTGTCGCGGTGCTGCTCGGCATCGCCAGCGTCGTGTCGGGCGAAGCGGGCAAGCCGGTCGTGGCGCTGTTGCAGGGGCTGGCGGCGGTCCTGCTCCACCTCGTCCGCATCGTCATGGAAGTCACTCCGTTCGGCGTGCTGGCGCTGATCGCCAATGCGGTGGCGGGCAGCGGCATGGCAGTGTTCGTCAACGTCGGCTGGCTGGCGCTGTGCGTGATCCTCGCGTCGCTCATGCAGATGGCGTTTCATGCCGGGCTGCTGCGGTTCGTCGCGCGGCTGCCGGTAGTGCGCTTCTTTCGCGGGATCGTCGATGCGCTGATCGTCGCCTTCTCGACCGCCTCTTCCTCTGCCACGCTGCCGGTGGCCCTGCGTGTTGCCCAAGACAATCTCGGCATCGCCCGCCCGATTGCCTCGACCGTGCTGCCGCTGGGCGCGAGCATCGGCAAGGACGGGACGGCGATGTATGTCGGGCTGCTCGGCCAGTTCGCGTTGCAGGCGCTGGGCATCGTTCCCGACGCATGGATGCTCTGCGTCATGCTGCTGACCGGCGCGCTCGCCGCCTTCGGCACCGCGCCGGTCCCTTCCGCGTCGCTGTTCATGCTGGCGGCGATGCTCGGCGCGGTCGGGGTCGGCGCGGAACAGACCGCGTTGGTCGTGGGGTTGGTGCTGCCGTTCGACCGGCTGCTCGACATGACGCGGACCGTCCCCTCGGCCAGCGCCAACCTGGCCGTCGCAACGCTGGTCGCGCGCGCCGAACATGGGCTGGACGAGGCGCGCTATCGCGGCCACACGACCCTATGAATTTGCGCCATATTGAAATTTTCCACGCCGTCTATGTCAACGGATCGGTCAGCGCAGCGGCCCGCGCGCTCAACATCTCGCAGCCCTCGGTGTCAAAAACGCTGCGCCATGCCGAGACGCTGCTCGGCTTCGAACTGTTCCAGCGGACCAACAGCCGCCTCGTCCCCACCGAGGACGCCCATGCCCTGTTCGGCGACGTGGCGGACATTCAGGAACGGGTGCGCGCGCTGCGCGAGGCGGGCCGCAACCTGCGCACCGGCGGCGGCGCGACATTGCGCATCTCGGCACTGCCCAGCCTCGCGCTCCACGCGCTGCCGACGGCGGTGGCGCGGTTCATGGCGCGGCGACCCGAGGTGCGCTTCGACCTGCAGACCGTCCATCACGACGACCTGCTGCGCAAGCTGTACGAACGCGAGACCGATATCGCCATCGCCGCCGAAGTCCCGCGCGGCGCCCCGCTGGGAAAGGTGTGGTTGGGCGAGGGCGAACTGGTCGTTCTCTATCGCGACGCCGATCTGGCGCAGGCGGCGCAGCGGATCGAACTGCCGCAGCTGGTCGGCCACCCCTTCATCACTCTTGCCGCCAGCGGCCCGATCGGTCAGTTGTTCGCGCAGGAACTCGAACGCCTCGGCATCGAATTACAGGAGGTGGCCTCCGCCCGCACCTTCTACATTGCCGCCGCGCTGGTCCGCGCGGGCGTGGGGTTGAGCATTGTCGACAATTTCACTGCCGAAGCCTCGCTCGCCGAGGGGCTGGCGATGCGCCCGCTCAAACCCTCGCTGACCTTCGACGTCCACGCCATGCACCTGCTCGACCGCCCGCCCAGCGCACTCGCCAGCGAGTTTCTGAGCGTGCTGCGCGGGGTGATCGAGGGTCCGTGACGGACGACCGTCATTCATTTTCGAACGGTTTGCGATTTCCCTCAAACCGTTCGTGCTGAGTAGGGGCTGAGCGAAGTCAAAGACCCGTATCAAAGCACCCGCCACCGTCCTTCGATATGCCGCTTCGACAAGCTCAGCGGCTACTCAGGACGAACGGTCGTGCTCTCGGGGATAAACAGAAAATGTCTGGCCCGACCGGTCTGTTTCCTACATCGCATCGCTGCACTATGCCGCCGGCGTTCTGTCTCAACGCCACAACCCGCACGCCTGCAGCGCCCAAGTACAACGCGCACACCAAACCGCGGCAAGTGTGAACTTAGTGAACTTTGACGCAGGCCATCACGGCTAACCGTTTGTTATTGCGTCAAACTCTGCCACGACCGCATCCCCGATCACCGGCCGCAGCTCAAAGATCCCGCTGTCGACATGTCGCGTCGGATGCACCCGGTTGGTCAGCAACGTCCAGGCCAGCCCCCGCTCGAAATCGACCCACAGCCCGGTCCCGGTAAAGCCGGTATGGCCGATCGTCCCCGTCGAACATGCCTGCCCGCCCGACCAGCCGGGAAAGCGGATTTCCCAGCCAGCCGTCCGATGCCCCGCCACCGGCGTCCGGATCGCGTCGAGCATCGCCGCCGACGCCCCCGTCCCGTTGAGCAGGCCCGCCGCGAAGTCGAGCACGCCGTCGACCGTACCGAACAGGCCGGCATGGCCGGTCCGGCCGCCCATGGCGAAGCAATTCTCGTCATGCACTTCGCCTTTGAGCACGCGCCCGCGCCACGAACACCGTTCGGTCGCGACCGCCGGCCCGGGCGGGGGGCCCCAGCTCAGTCCCGGACCCAAGGGCAGCGCGTCGAGCCCCGCACCGATGATCCGCTCGACCGCGATCCCCAGCAGGATGAAGTTGATGTCCGAATAAACCGGCGGCCCGTGCCGCCATTCCCGCTGCAACACGAACGCGCGCAGTCGCGCCGGATCGTCGCCATAGGTGTAGATCGGCTCGACTGCGGGCAGGAAGGTGCGATGGACCAGACAGTCGCGGAACGTCAGCCGTCGCTCCGCCGCATTCGCCACGTCGTACTGCCGCAGGTCGGGGATCGCATCGGTCAGCGGCCGGTCGAGGTCGATTTGGCCATCCTCGGCCAGTTGCAGCACGAAGCGGGTCGTGGCGATCACCTTGCTGACCGATGCGAGGTCGAACCAATGGTCGCGGGTCAGCGGTTCGGGCGTAGGCACGCGCTGCGCCAGCCCTGTCACCCGCACCGCCCGCGTGCCGTCGGCGGTGACGATGCCGAGCGTCGCGCCGGGTATCCGCCCTACCCCGACATACCGCTCCGCTTCGGCAAAGGCCCGGTCGATCATGCGTCATCCTCCCGCGCGCGGATCTTCGTCAGCAGCGGCAGGAACGGGATGGCGGCAAGGCTGACCGCCCCCGACAGCAGGAAGAACCCGTCATAGCCGATCACGGCGACCATCGATCCCCCGGCGCCTGCCAGCATCCTCGGCAACAGGAACGCAAAGCCGGTCAGGAACGCATATTGCGCGCCGGGATAGCGCGGGTTCACCAGCAACGAGAGATAGACGACGAACACCGCGCCCGCGAACCCGTTGCCGAACTGGTCCAGCGCCGTCGCGACATACAGCATCGTCTCGCTCACCGGCTGATGCGCCAGCCACACGAAGCCGAAATTACCGATCGCCGCCACGACCGCGCCGACCGCCAGCGCCCATAGCATCGGCCGGCGCGTGACCATCCACCCGCCCAGCGCCACCCCGACCATGCTCGCCCCCAGCGCGACGAAGCCATCCGCCCGCCCGATCTGGCTGAGCGTATAGCCCAGATCCTTGATCATCGGCTTGGACAGGTTCAGCGCCAGCACGTCGCCCATCCGGTACAGCGAGACAAAGACCATCAGCAGGATCGCGGCATATTGGAACCGCCAGAAGAAATCGACATAGGGACCGATCGCGGTCGAGGTGCGGATCAGCGCGGTCGGCGGCGCTTTCCGAATCCATGGCAGCCCCGCCGCCATCGCGATGAACGGCACCATGCACAGCCCCAGCACCCACGGCGTGACGTTGCTCTTCGCATCGATCCCGATCCCCGCCGCCGCCGACAGCAGGACATAGCCGACGCCCGCCGTCACCGCACAGGCGACGGCAAGGATCACCGCCCCGCCCAAAATCCCGGTGCCGAGCGCCACCATCCGCCCGCCGCCGCGCCCGTCCTCCGGCCGCATCGCCGCGAGGATCGGGAAGGGCAGGAACGCCGCGACCGCGACCAGCAGATAGGCGATCGTCCACCCGCCATGGTCGGCCAGCAGCAACGCCCCGCTCCCCGCCGCGACCATTGCGGTGCGGTATCCCCACAGGTTCGCGGCGACGATCGGCCCCTGCTGGTCCTGCGTCGGGAACAGCTCGATCCGCCACGCATCGGCCGCTACCTCCAGCGTGGTGGTCCAGAAGGCGAGCAGCACCGCGAACAACGCCGTCAGCGGCAGCGACGCGTCGTCGGACGTCCACGCCATCGCCGCCATCGCGGTGACGATGCCCAGTTGCGCCAACATGATCCACCCGCGTCTTTTGCCCCAGAAGCGCGCGAACCCCGGCACGTCATAGCGGTCGAGCAGCGGCGCCCATACGAACTTCAGCGTCGGCAGCAACTGTACCCATGCGAAGAAGCCCAGCACGGTCAGCGCCACGCCATGCGCCTGCAACCGCAGCACCAGCACCGTCGAGAACATGTAGAAGGGCAACCCGGCGGCAAAGCCCAGCAACCCATAGACGAGCATCGCCCGCTGCGGCGGTAGCGGCGAATGCGATGGGACCGCGGCGGCGGCGGATGCGGTCATGGAAGCTCCGGTCGTGACAAAGCGCGAACCTCCGCCGATCACATGGACACGTCAACCGGGCCATGACCGACGGTTATGGCTCAAGTCTGATCCACTTGCTTGGAAGCGGCACCGGCCCGCTCTGTTCCGGCTTTGCCGGATCAGAGGCTTGTGCTGCCGCAAACCCCATTGGTCGTCATGCAGCGTCCGCCGTCCGACGGGTGGACCTCATCGACGACCAGCGGGCTACGCTCCAGCACCAATGCGCGAAACGGCACTGCCGCACCGGCAGCGTGGCGAGCAGCGTCTGATCGATCGTCCCGACGAGCCTATCAGGACGAACGGATGGCAGGTCCAAACGACCGAGCGAGGCCTGAGCGCCCGCCCCCTACCATTCCACCCCAATCTTGCCAAAATGCTCGCCGTCCTCCTGAAGACGGAATGCCTCGGCCAATTCGCCTAGCCCGAATCGTCGATCCACGACCGGCCGAATGCCCGTAGCATCCAGCGCGCGGACGAAGTCCTGCTGTTCGCGCCGGCTGCCGACGATCAGCCCTTGCAGCTGCGCCTGCTTCGCCATCAGCGCCGCCGTCGGCACCTCGCCGCCACGTCCGGTCAACACTCCGATCAGCGAGATATGCCCGCCGACGCGCACTGCGGCGATCGACTGCGCCAGCGTTGCAGGTCCGCCGACCTCGACGACATGATCGACCCCGCGCCCGTCCGCCCATTGCGCGACCGTCGCACCCCAATCGGGATCGCTGCGATAGTTGACGGTAAAGTCCGCGCCCATCGCCGCCGCGCGCGCCAGCTTGTCGTCGCTCGACGAGGTGATCGCGACCTTTGCGCCCATCGCCCGGGCGATCTGCAATGCCCAGATCGACACGCCGCCGGTGCCGAGCAGCAGCACCCGGTCGCCTGCCTTCAATCCGCCATCGACGACCAGCGCCCGCCACGCCGTCAGCCCGGCGGTGGTGATCGTCGCCGCCTCGACCGCGTCCCATCCCCTGGGCGCGAGCGTGAAGGCGGTGGCGGGCAGCACGACCGCCTCCCGTGCGAACCCGTCAATGCCGTCGCCCGGCGTGCGCGCGAAATCGCCGATGGTCGCGGCGCCGTCCTGCCAGTCGGGGAAGAAGCACGACACGACCAAATCACCGATCGCGAACCTGGCCACGCCCTCGCCCACCGCCTCGACGATGCCCGCGCCATCGGCCATCGGTACCCGCCGGTCCTCGGCCGGCGACTTGCCGCTGGCGACGATATAGTCGTGGAAATTGAGCGAGCTGCCATGCAGCTTCACCCGAATCTCGCCCGCCCCCGGCTGTCCCGGATCGGCGCGGTCGACTAGTTCCAGCCGGTCCAGCCCGCCGGGTGCGCGCAGTTCAATCGCCCTCATGCGTCGTCCCCCGCTGCATCGACCACCGCCTGCGTCATGCCGTTCGGCGACAGGATCTCGATCCAATAGCCATCGGGATCGGTGATGAAGGCGATGTCCTTCATCCGCCCCTCGTCGGGCCGTTTGCGGAAGGTGACGCCCAGTTCCTCGAACCGCGCACAGGCGGCGGCGACGTCGGGCACGCTGATGCCCAGATGCCCGAAGCCGCGCGGATCGTCGTTGCCGCTGTGATAGCCGGCGAAATCGGGATCGTCCTCGGTCCCCCAGTTGTGCGTCAGCTCCAGCGTCGTCTCGCGGCTGAACACGAAGCGCGCTCGCTCCTTCGGGTCGTTCGGCACCGTCTCGCCACCTTGCAGAAACCCGAGGAAATAGAGCGAAAACGCCGCCTCCTCGAAATCGAGTTTCTGGAGCAGGGTCATGCCCAGCACGTCCTGATAGAAAGCGATACTGGCACTCGGATCGCGGACACGCAGCATGGTCTGGTTGAGGGTAAAGCCCTCGGTCCCTTCGGGTCGGCTCATCGCAACTTCCTTCAGCGGTCAGTGGGAGTGCCCGCCAGCCCTGCGATCGCGTGGGCCAGTTCGGCCTCGCGGAACGGCTTGGTCAGGCGCGGCAGGTCGGGTGCCAGCCCGTCGATATCGGCATAGCCCGATACGATCAGTACCGGCAGCCCGGGATGCCGGTCATGGATCGCCCGCGCCAGCCACACGCCGGTCCGCCCGGGCATCAGATGATCGGTCACCACCAGGTCGAAGCGCCGCTGCGCCAGCATTTGTTCCGCCTCGGTCGTGCCATCGGCCTCGACCACCTCATATCCCAGGCTCTGGAGCATGTCGGCGGTCGTCATCCGCACCAGCGCCTCGTCATCGACCACCAACGCCCGGCCGCGGAATGCCGGGTTCTCCGCCAGATCGTCCTCGCCCGCATCGGGGGCTCGCGCCACGTCGCCGCTGACCGGCAGCCACAGGTCGATGCGCGTACCAAGGCCCGGCGCGCTGACGATCGCCATCGTGCCCCCCAGTTGCAGCGCGAGCCCATGGACCATCGACAGGCCGAGGCCGGTACCGCGCCCGATACCTTTGGTCGAAAAGAACGGCTCGATCGCGCGCGCCGCCGTCTCGGCATCCATGCCGGTCCCGGTATCGATCACCGACAGCCGGACATATTCGCCGGGCGCCACGCCCGCCGCCGCCGTTGCGTAGATATCGGGGCAATCGGCGGCGATGGTTAGCGTGCCGCCGTCGGGCATCGCGTCGCGCGCATTCACGCACAGGTTCAGGATCGCCATTTCGAGCTGGTTGGCATCGGCCAGCGCAGCTGGCACGTCAGCGGCGATCAGCGTCCGCACCGCAACCGGCGACCCGGCGGTGCTGGCAATCAGGTCAGTCATGCCACCGATCAACGTCAACAGATCGACCGGTCCCGACTGCAAGGGTTGCCGTCGCGCAAAGGCAAGCAGGCGGTGTACCAGCGTCCTTGCGCGCTCCGCCGATTGCAGCGCGCCGTCGACCAGCCGCGCCTCACGCGCCGACAGGGTGCCGCGTCGCTGCAACAGGTCGAGGCTGCCGAGGATCGGGGTCAGCAGATTGTTGAAATCATGCGCCACGCCGCCGGTCAGCTGGCCCATCGCCTCCATCTTCTGCGCCTGGCGCAGCGCGTCCTGTGCCTCCCGCAACGCCGTTTCGCCCCGGCGCCGCTCGGTCACGTCGGTCACGAACTGGAACGCGCCGACCTGCCGCCCCTGTCCATCGCGGACGGCGTTGAACTTCATTTCATAGGCGCGACGGGCATGGCCCCGCGCCGGATCGCCGAATTCCGCTGCGGTCGTATATTCCTCGCCCGCAAGCGCCGGGTCCCACACACCGCGCACCGCCGCCTGCTGATCGGGCTGATCGACCAGCAGGTCGAGGATATTGTCGCCGACCTTCGGCCGCACCCCGAACACCGCCTCGAACGCGTCGATCCCCGCCCGG
The DNA here is from genome assembly GCF_039615155.1 of Sphingomonas epibiotica. Classification (NCBI taxonomy): domain Bacteria; kingdom Pseudomonadati; phylum Pseudomonadota; class Alphaproteobacteria; order Sphingomonadales; family Sphingomonadaceae; genus Sphingomonas; species Sphingomonas epibiotica. The sequence goes on from NZ_JBDGHY010000004.1 coordinate 226,424, forward strand.
TTGATCGCCATCCAGTTGTAATCGAGGTCGATCACGTTGACGACCGAGTCGGTCGTCTCGACGATCGAGGCGAGCAGGTTGCGCTCCGCCGTCCGCTGGTCGACGCGCAGCTCGAGCGTGCGGTTGAACTGGCGCAGATCGTCCAGCGCGGTGGTCAGCTCGGCCTGGCTGCGTTTCAGCGCCGCATCGGACAGCACCCGCGCCGTGGTCTCGTTGGTGAAGATGAACAGCCCGGCGATATCGCCGCGCCGGTCGAGGATGCGCGAATAGGAGAAGCTCCACCACGTATCCGCCGCCCCGCGATCGGTATCCAGCTTCCACGGCACGTCGACATAGCGGGGGCTGTTACCGGCAAAGGCCGCCTCGATGATCGGCATCGCCTGTTCGAGGCCATCGGCCCAGACCCGGTCGAACCGCTCGCCCATCGCCCAATCGAGCCGGGGGCCGAGCAGAGGGAAATAGGCCTCGTTGAAGAAAAACCATAGTTCCGGTCCCCAGCACAGGATCATCGATTCCGGGGAGTTCACCACGAGGCTGAGCGCGCTGCACAGTCCTTCGGGCCATTGATCGGGCGGTCCCAGCGGATGACCCGACCAGTCGCGCGCACGGATCATTTCCGCCGCGCGACCGCCGCCGTTCAGGAAGGGTGCGACCGTCATGCCGGTCCCTGCGCCAGCGAGTTGGCCGTCGCGCGCGGAATGCGCACCAGCGACCCATGCCGCGCGCCGGGCGGCATCGACAGTTTCGCGCCGACATCGCGCCACGTCACGAAATCGCGCGTCGCGGCCGCACCCCATTTGCCGTCGCGATAGACGTCCCAGTAGCACACCGTCTCGCCACCGATCACGGTCGTCATCGGCCCCTCTACCCAAGGCGGCGTGAACGGCGTGCCGAGCTTTCCGAACGGTCCGGTCGGCAACCTGGCCGATGCGACCTGCAACCATTTGCGCGGCGGGGTCAGCGTCTCGTCCTTGACGATCAGGTGCAGCGCGCTCACCCCGCGCACAAACGTCCCGTCGATTACGCTGAACCCCGGATCGTACAGCACCGCCGCCTTGCTGAAGGTTACGAAATCGCGCGTCGTCACATACCAGAGGCGATGGTTGTAGCCGGACTCCGATGTTCCCGCCGTCTCCTCGAACCGCCCGGCGACCGTGCTCGACCAAAAGATCACGAAATGTCGCGCCTTCGCGTCCCAGATCGCCTCGGGTGCCCAGCAGTTGCGCGTGCCCTTGACGCCCGCCATCACCGGCAGCGCGCGCTGCGGCGACCAGTGGCGCAGATCGCGGCTGGTGGCGTGACCGATCGTCACCCCCTCCCACGCCGTCGTCCACACCATATGCCATGGCGCGTCGCGACCAACCCCGCGAAACACGAACGGATCGCGCATCAACTTCGCCTCGCCGACCATCGGCGGCAGATAGCTTCGCCCGCCGCCCAGTTCGCGAAACGCAAAGCCGTCGTCGCTGATCGCCAGCTTCAACCCCACCGCCTCGCCCTTGCCGGTCCCGAAATAGGCGAAGAGCAGCGGATCGTCAGTCCGCGCTGCCATGGCCTGCGACGCGATCGGCAGGGAGGCAAGCGCGCCGATCATCGTTCGCCGGTCCAACAGCATAACTCGCGCACTCGCCCCTTCTCGATTTCGTGGGCACGATTGCCGTACTCGGGGGTCGACCGCAACCATCGGTCCGGTCGTGTCACAATATACCGATATTGCCGTCGCCAAATGGTTGACGCGCATCGTATCAGCGGCAACGATTACCTGTCCGTCCGTTCGAAAGGCCAAACCCTTGCCCGCCGTATCCCGCATCGCGCTGGTCGCCCTGCTGCTCGCCTCGACGCCCGCCCTCGCCGACCCGATCCGCCAGACAAAGGGTGACTGGCAGGACAAGTTCCGCCAACTGGAGGGAGAGGACTGGCCGACGCCCACCGATTACCGCAACGCATCGGGCGCACCGGGCTATCGCTACTGGCAGCAAAAGGTCGATTACGACGTCAAGGTATCGCTGAACGAAGCGACCAAGGTCGTCACGGGGACCGAGACGATCCGGTATCGCAACAACTCACCCGACGCGCTGCCCTACCTTTGGCTGCTGCTCGATCAGAATCAGTATAAGCGGTCGTCGATCGCGCAGATGTCGCAAACGGTGCCTGACGCGACGACGATCAGCATCGGCGACATCCGCCGTGCCGAGGCGATGCAGAAATGGGAAGGCGGCTTCGCCATCGCAGAGGTACGTGGTCCTGAGGGCCAGCCGCTATCCTATCGCGTCACCGACACGCTGCTGCGCATCGAACTGCCGCAACCGGTCGCCGGCAATGGCGGCGAGGTGACGCTGTCGATCGACTGGTCGTTCCCGATGGCCGAGCAGAAGGTTGTCGATGGCCGCTCGGGGTACGAATGTTTCACGGGAGCGGGAGAGGACGGCAACTGTATTTTTGAAGGCGCGCAATGGTTTCCGCGCCTTGCCGTCTATTCGGACTATGAGGGTTGGCATAACAAGGCGTTCCTCGACGCCGGAGAATTCACTCTCGAATTCGGCGATTACAAGGTCGCGCTGACCGTGCCGTCTGACCATATCGTCTCGGCGACCGGTGTCCTCCAGAACCCCGATCAGGTTCTGACCGCGACCCAGCGCCAGCGGCTGGAGCAGGCGAAGTCGGCGACCACGCCAATGTACATCGTCACCCCCGACGAAGCCGCCGCCGCCGAACGCGGCCGGGCGTCGGGCACCAGGACCTGGACCTTCGCCGCGCAGAATGTCCGCGACTTCGGCTGGGCATCGTCACGCAAATTCGCATGGGACGCGATGAACGTGCGGCAGGACTATGCTGCCAATCCCAACGTCTTGGCGATGTCCTTCTACCCTAAGGAAGCGCGTCCGCTGTGGGACGCCTTCTCGACCAAGGCGATCGCCCACACCATCGACGTGTACGGCAAGTTCGCCTTCCCCTATCCCTATCCGGTCGCGCAGTCGGTCAACGGCCCCGTCGGCGGCATGGAATATCCGATGATCACCTTTAACGGGCCGCGCCCGGTGAAGGACCCGAAGACCGGCCTGCTGACCTATACCGAACGCGCCAAGACCGGGCTGATCGGCGTGGTGATCCACGAAGTCGGTCACGACTGGTTCCCGATGATCGTCAACAGCGACGAACGCCAATGGACGTGGATGGACGAGGGGCTGAACACCTTCCTCCAGTTCCAGGCCGAAAAGCTATGGGACAAGGACTTCCCGTCGCGCCGCGGCGAGCCGAAGGACATTGCCGAATATATGCTGTCCGACAATCAGGTTCCCCTGATGACCCAGTCGGATTCGGTGCTGCAATTCGGTGCCAATGGCTATGGCAAGCCCGCCACCGCGCTCACCATCCTGCGCGAAACCGTGCTGGGGCGCGAGCTGTTCGATCGCGCCTTCCGCGAATATGCGACGCGCTGGCGCTTCAAGCGGCCGACGCCCTATGACTTCTTCCGCACGATGGAGGAAAGTTCTGGCGTCGATCTGGACTGGTTCTGGCGCGGCTGGTTCTATTCGACCGACCATGTCGACATCGCGCTCGACAAGGTGGTCGAGGGCCGCATCGCCGGCCGCGATCTGGAGGCCAATGCCCGCGAACGCCGCGCGATCCGCGATGCGGAGAACACGTCGCTGACCGTCCGCAACAATGCCGGGCAGAAGACGGTAACCGAACGCGATCCCGCGACGCGCGACTTCTACGATCAGCAGGACGATTTCGCCGTCAGCCCGCAACAGCGCCGCGACCTCGCCGAAAAGCTCGACAAGCTGACGCCCGAGGAACGCGCCGCCTTCGACGTGAAGGGCAAATTCTACCGCTTCTCGCTGCGCAACGTCGGCGGGCTGGTCATGCCGGTTCCGCTGAAACTTACCTTCGGCGACGGCAGCACCGAGATCGTCCGCATCCCGGCCGAAGTCTGGCGCTACGATCCGAAGGCGGTGACGTGGCAATATGTGACCGCCAAGACGATAACCGGTGCAGAGGTCGACCCGCTGCTCGAAATCGCCGACGCCGATCGATCGAACAATGTCTATCGCGGCGCCATCCGTCCGGTCGTGCTGGAGATCGAGGATGTCGAGGATCTGGAAAACCGCATGAAGGACTTCGACGTGCAGGTGAAACCCGGCTCGCTGCGCACCTATCCCGCGCCGGTGTCAAAATGAGGGGGACGCTCGCCCTCCTCGCCTGCTTCGTGGCCGCCGCCCCTGCACAGGCGCATCGCGGCCATGACTCGCTCGCCGTGGTGACCCTCGCCGATGGCAAGGTCACTGTGTCGCACCGGTTCGAGGCGCACGATATCGAACCGGCACTGGCGAAGATCGCACCGCAGGCGCAGACCAGCCTCGACGATCCCGCCGCGATGGCGGCGTTGCGCAGCTATCTGCAGCGGCGCTTCGTCCTGCAGATCGATGGCAAGCCGGTCCCGCTGACCTATGTTGCCACCGACCTGTCGCATGCCGAGGTCCGCATCGACTATACCGGCCGCGCGCCCCGCAAACCGAAATCAGTCGCGATCCGCTCGACCGTACTGACCGACGTCTATCGCGGACAGGTCAATCAAGTGAATGTCCGCCAGGGCAATGTCGTGAAGTCGCTGACGCTGCGCGGTGCGGGCACGAGCAGCGTGACGCTTTAACGCACCTGTCGCTCCCGCGCAGTCGGAAGTCCGTACACGCCGACGACACACCTCCTAGTCGACCGGCAGCGTGTACGGATTCCCGCCCGCTCGTGCGACGACGAAGGGGGCGGCGACGTCCTTACCCTCCGCATTCCAATCGCATCCCCCGCGCGCTCGCCGCCGTCATGCCCCCGCGATGCGCCGCGCACGGCCGCCCGTCCCCGCCAATCGCCACGCTGAACGGCAACCCCGCCGTCTTCGCCAGCAACTCGCCGCGCACCTCCGCCATCCGCGCCGCATCCGGACGCCAGACCTGTTCGACGGGCACGGCGCGCAGCATCGCATCGGTTGCGCGTCCGCGATCGACCGGCACCACCAGCACCCGGTACGGCCCCGCCCCGCCCGTGATCGCCGGCAACTGCCGCAACTCGCCATGGCACGGCGCACACCAGGACGCGACGAACAGCAGGATCGACCGCGTCGGATAGCGCGCCGGATCGGCCGGCGTGGCTCCGGTCAGCAGCAGAGCGCCCGCGATTAAGGTCCAAATTCGCCGCATTCGCCCGCCCTGCCCATCGACGCTGTCACCTTGGCGTGCTTTGTTACTGGACAACAGAGGGGATGACGAATGATCGACGCGATTCTGCACGGACTGCTCGCGGTGGCGCAGGCGGCGACGCCCGCCCCGGCGGCGGCGACGCTGCAAGCCCAGTTCGATGCCGCCAACATCGCCTATGAAACCCGCAAATGTGCCGACGCGATCAGGCTGTACGACGCGCTGGAAGCGCGCACCGTAGGCACGAAGAACGCACTGCTGCTCGGCGCGGTGAAGGTGCGCAAGGGCATCTGCGTCGCGCGCAGCGGCGACCATGTCGCGGGCGCTGCGCTGATCCGGCAGGGCATGCCCGCGCTGGCCAGACAGGCGACCGAATTCGGCGCCGACCTTCGCGACGCGCATATGGTGCTCGGCACCGCCGCGTTCGATGCGTTCGACTATGATGCGGCGGCTTCGTCCTATCGCGACGCGCTGGCGCTGGCCAAGGGGCCAGATCGCATCGCCCCGCTGCTCGCCCTGTCGCGCACGCTCGCCTTCGACGGCGATGGCAAGGCGCTGGCCTATGCGCAGGAAGCCCGCGATCTCGCCGCCCGCGAACCGGCGATCGGCAAGGACGTGCTGGCGCTAATCCAGACCCGCCATGCCCGCGTCCTGCTCAACAACGGCAAGAAGGAGGAGGCGTATAGCGTCCTCAAGGATTCGCTGCGCAAGCAGGGTGGCCTCGACCAGCGCGTCAGCAGTTCCGAAGTCGCCACCCGCGCCGACCTTGCGCTGGCGGCGCTGCTCAACGGCGACCGGCAACAGGCGCAGACCTATATGGCCTATACCGGCGCGGGCCGGATGAAGGACGATGCCTTCGCCGCAGCGATCAACATGAAATCGGCGGCCTGCGGCTCGGCGACCGGCCTGAAACCCGACGATTTCGCGGTCGTCGAATTCTCGGTCGCCGACAACGGCACGGTGAACGCGGTGACCCCGATCTACACCACCGGCGGGCGCGACGTGGTGCTGGCCTTTGCCCGTGCCGTGTCCGACTGGTCGTGGTCGCCGACCGAGTCGGTCAAGATTCCTGCTTTCTTCCGTAACGCCACCCGGATCGAGCTGAAATGCTCGACCGCCGCCGACCGCCCGTCGCTCGTACAACCGCTCAGCGACGCGTTCGACGCGTGGGTCCGTGGCAAGGGCCATCAGCAGGACTGGTCGGACCTGACCCCGGCCCGCGCCTATCCGCTGGTCCGGGCCGAAGCGACCCGCGCGCGTGCCGCCGGGGACCAGGGCGCGCTGCTCGCCGCCGACGCGTGGATCGCCTATTCCTCGCTCCCGACCGAGGCTGAACGCATCGCCGCCGCCGCCGAAGCGGTCGCGCTCGCCCGGACGATGCAGGCCCCGGCCCCCGTCATTACCTATCTCGCGCTGGCCGAGATCGATGCCGATCGCAGCCATTACGATCAGGACGTCCGCAAACGGACCGCGCTGCTGGCCCGGCCGGAGATCAACGCCGACCCGCTGTCCGCCGCGACGGTCCGCATGATGCTGGCCAACCGTTCCTACCCGGCCGCGCCCAAGGCAGAGGCGGAGCAGCTGATCGCCGCCGTCGTCGCCGCGCCGCTGCCCGAAAACCATCCGCTGAAGGTCGCGGCGCTCCTCCGACAGGCGGACCTGCTGGCGCAGCGCGGCGAGGTCGCACAGGCGCGTGCCGCCTTCGACCGCACCGGCCTGACCAGCGACCAGTGCGCGCTGATCGCGCCCAGCCCGGTCGTACAACGCAGCGGTGCGACGAGCAGCCTCTACCCGACCGAGGCGGTGCAGATGGGGTTTCAGGGCTGGGCACAGGTCGAATTCGACATCGCCGCCGACGGTCGCACGGTGACTCAGCGGACCATTGCCGCCTATCCGCCCTTCGTCTTCGGCGAAGCGGCGCAGAAGATGGTCGGCGCCACCCGCTATCGCAGCAGTTTCCGCCCCGAAGGGAACACCGCCTGCTCGGCTAATATCCAGCGGTTCCGCTTCCAGTTGTGACCGGCAGCGTAACGGTGGCGACCAGCCCGCCCCCGTCCGCCTCGCCCAGTTCCAGCCGCCCGCCATAGAGCGCCACCAGATCGCGGACGATGGTGAGGCCGAAGCCATGCCCGTCGCCGCGTTCATCAAGCCGCACGCCGGGATCGGTCGCCCGTGCCCGATCCGCGGCGGGAATGCCGGGGCCGTCGTCGCTGACGCGCAGCAGCGCGAACCCGCCCTCGCGCACCGCAATGACGTCGACCGCCGAGCGGGCATGGCGCGCGGCATTGTCGATCAGATTGCCGGCCAGTTCGTCCAGATCGGCCGCATCGACCGCCACCGACAGCTCGGGCACCGCCGCCCGCACGATCAGCCCCCGGTCGCGGTGCAGCGCCGCCACCACCGCCACCAGTCCCTCGACCGCGGGTTTCAGCGCCGTCGCCGCGCGCCGGTCGATCATGCCGCCGCGTGCGCGGGTCAGATGATGCCGGATCGTCGCATCGATCCGCGCGACTTGCATAGCGCGCGGATCGTCGCCCAGCTCGATCGCCAGCGTCGCCACCGGCGTCTTCAGCGCATGAGCAAGGTTCGCCGCCGATCCGCGCGCCGTCGCCAGTGCCGTCGCATTGTCGCGCACCAATGCGTTCAGCTCGACCGCTAGTGGCCGCAGTTCGTCGGGCTGATCCTCGGGTAAATCCGCCGCCGCGCCCGCCCGCACCGCCGCCACCCGATCACGCAGGACCCTGAGCGGCCGCAACCCCAGCCGCAACTGCACCAATGTCGCGACCGCCAGCACCAACGCCACGATCGCCAGCGTCAGCAGCAGCGGCAGCATCGCCCCGCGCAACGGCTGCTCGATCTCGCGCCGCGGCACCGCCACCGCCACGCGCCCGTTGCCCTCGGGCAGGTCGAGCACCAGCCCATGCACCCGCGTCGCATCGGGCAGCGTCAGGTCGAACGGCGCACCGACCCCCGGCCCCCGCCCCGCCGGCGGTCCGCGTTCCGGTCCCACTGGCGGCCCCGGCGCGCGCAGCATCGCAAGCGGCGGCATGCCTGCACCGACCGTCCCGCCCGGCGTATCGATCCGCCACACCGCGTCCGTTCCGATCGCCGTCGCCAGTTCCGATCGGTCGAGCAACTCGCGGTCGATCGTCCCGTCGGGCCGCACCACCGCGCGCAGCAACCGCAGCCGGTCGCCCAGCCGCGCATCGATGTTGCGCGTCACGAAATGGTCGAGCACGCCCCCGATGGCGACCCCCGCGACCGGCAGCGCCACCAGCGTCGTCGCCACCGACAGCGCCAGCATCCGGGCGTGAATCGACCGGGGGAGCCTCACTGCCCGCCCGCCGTCAACCGGTATCCGCGCCCACGTACCGTCTCGATCAGCGACGCGCCGATCTTCTTGCGCAGCCGGCCAATAATGACCTCCAGGCTGTTGGAATCGACGTCGGCGTCGCCCTCATAGACCCGCTCCATCAGGTCGAGTCGCTCGATCACCGCCTCCTTCGCCAGCATCAGCGCCGCCAGCACCCGATATTCGAGCGCGGTCAGCTTGATTGGCAGTCCGTCCAGTTCGAACACCCCGGTTTGCGTTTCATAGGCCAGCGGCCCGCAAGTCAGCCGCGTCGCGCCATGCCCCGCCGCGCGGCGGACCAGCGCGCGCAGTCGCATCATCAATTCCTCGACGCGAAACGGCTTGGTCAGGAAATCATCTGCCCCTGCCTTGAACCCCGCGACCTTGTCCGACCATCCGTCGCGCGCGGTCAGGATCAGCACCGGCAGGTCGCGCCCGCCCTCGCGCCACCCCTTCAGCACCGCCGTCCCCTCGCGATCGGGCAGCCCGAGGTCGAGCACCGCCACGTCATAGCGTTCGGTATCGCCCAGATGCTGCGCGTCGATCCCGCTCGGCACCAGATCGACCGCGCAATGTTCCGCGCGGAGCGCCCGTGCGATGGCGGGGCCCAGATCGGGATCATCCTCGACAAGCAGGATACGCATGGCACCTTCCGCTATCGCTGCCGCTTAAACCGAAACTGAACCGCGGGGTTCAGCGTGGCGAGGGGACGAATCGCTAGAACGGCTCCATCGAACAACGAAGGAGTATGACACATGGCGAAATTCTCTCTGGGCGGTCCGGGCAAGCTCGGCCTCGGCGTCGCGATCGGCCTCGCCCTTGGCGCGGCGGGCGGGGCTAGTGCGGTGTCGATGACCCGCCCGTCGGTCGAAATGGCTCCGACCGTCGCCACCCCGGTCGCAAAGCTGGCGAACGACAACGGCGTCGTCACGGTCAAGGGCCGCGTCGCCGAAGTCTTTGGCGACCGCTTCGTGGTACAGGACGCGACCGGCCGGGCGATGGTCGACGCCGGGCGTGACGCATCGGTCAGCAAGGGCGCACCGGTGCAGGTGCAGGGCCGCTATGACAATGGCCAGCTCAAGGCGAGCTATCTGGTCGACGCCAATGGCAAGGTGACCCCGGTCGGTCCGCCCCCGCCCCGCCCCGGCCACGGTCCCAAGCCCGGCCCCGACGGCGCACGCGGTCCCGGCGGCCCGGGTTGCGCTCCCGGTGCGGTCCCGCCCCCGCCGCCGCCCGCCAGCGGCGAGGTCCCCCCGCCCCCGCCGGCCGGCGCGGCCCCCCTCGCCAAGGTACCGACCACGGCGCCGATGACGTCGACGCGCTAAGATCCGGTCCACTTGCGTAGAGGCTGGACCGCCTCGATCCGGTTGTGCCGGAACCCTTCCGTACCCCCGCGCAGGCGGGGGTACGGTACAGCGGACGTTCGCACAGGGCTCGCACTTGCGAGGATCGACCCGCCATTGGCGCCCTTACCCCCCGAACGACCGCCCGCCGCCCCAGCCGCCGCTAGACCGCGCACTCACCCGGCCGCCGAAGCCACCGCGCGAGACGACCGAACTTCGCGTCTGAATACGCTGCGTCGTCACTGGGGTGGTGATCGCGTCGCGGCCGACCGAATAGCGATAGCCGTTGCCGCGGCCCAGATACGCGCCCGACCCGGTGTACCAGCCGCCGTCGCGGTCGCGCCGGTCGCGGTACAGGCCGCCATAGGTATATCGCGACGAATTGTTGTTCAGCAGCTGCCCGATCAGGAAACCGGTCAGCAGCGGCGTGAAGAAGCTTTGCCCGCCCTCGTTGCGCTGAAAGCACTGCGCCGAGCCGAACTGTTCCTCGCACAGCGCCTGGCTGTCGAAACGCGGCGCAGCCTTAGCATCCTCGTTGAATGCCTTTTGCTGGGCGGCGACGCAGGTGTCGCGGTCATATTGGCCGCTGTCGACGCATTGTTGGATCGTCTGGAACGCGGCGACCTCGGTCGGCGGGCCGAAGCGCGCCTGTTCGTTATTGTCGTCGCAGCCGGACAGCATCGCGACTGCCCCGGCGGCAGTCAGGCCGGCAGCGACCGAGCGTTTGCGGCGGGGGGGCTGGGTGGTCATCGGCAGGAGCCTCTCAATAGGTCATCGACGCGGCGTTGAGCAGGCCGAGTCCGATCGAGGTCGCCGCGCTATAGATCGCGCTGGCGATGTTCCCCTCTTCGATACGGACCGCCATGTCGCGCACGATCAGGCGGCGGACGATGAAGGCCGCCACGATCTGGATCACGCCGGCCAGCAGCGCCCAGGCGGTGAATTCGATCACGCTGACGGTTACGCTGAGCGCCGAAGCGAGGGGCAGGGCGAAGCCGATGATCGCGCCGCCCAAGGCAATTCCCGCCGCCGGATTGTTGGCGGCTATCAGCGCGCGTTCGTTGTACGGCGTTGAAATCTGATACAGCCACTTGAAGACGGTCAGGAACAGACAGGCGAGGCCAAAGGCGATGACGAAGTGCAGCGCCCCGTCCAGAAAATATGCGACATCGAACATCCCGGTCCCCCTAAAGCTCAGGCGTTGAATTCGGCGGGCAGCAGCGGCAGCCCGACCATGATTTCGTGCGTCAGATCGCCACCCTCGGGCTGCATGGCGATGGCCAGCAGCAGTTCCTGCCCCTCGGGCGCGATGTCGCGCGCATAGAGCATGCACGCCTGCTTGATCTGACGGACCGGGCGGCCGGTGCGTTCGTAATAGACCGCTTCCCACAGCTCGACCGGCGGCTGGCTGCGATCGTCGTCGGCGTACCAGAAACGCTGGAAGCGGGCGAGGCCGGGTTCGTCCCAGACCGGTTGCGACAGGCGCTGGCGGAACGCGCCGGTATCGGCCCAGTCGGTCGGGTAGGTCGACGACCATGGCCGGAACAGGGTGAAATCGTCGGCATCCGATCCGTCGGCCGACTGACTCACCGCCTGCAACATCAGTTCGTCATCGGTGTAGAAGCGGTGTACATGGCTGCCATCATCCAGCCGGATGACGCCCTGCGCAGTGATCTCCAACGTATCACGGTCGAGGGTGAAGGCCGCGCCGGTCAGCCGCCGCCATGCCAGCGCGTCGAGCCGGACCTGTCGCCCGATGGTGATGTTGCGGACCACGGCGATCGCCGCGGGTTCGTCCTTGGGAGCGCCGCCGAACAGGCTGCCGAAAATCATGCCGCGATCCTTGTCCGGGCGATATAGAACAGCCGGTCGCCGACCGCGATCCGACCGTCGGGGTCGAATACCGGCGAATGCTGTCCGGCGCCACAGCTGGCGACCAATATTCCGCCCCGCGCCCGCAGATCGCGAGCGGCATCGTCGAAGCTGCCGCCGGTGCGCGCGGTGGTGGCATAAAGGGTGCCGCCATCGTCGGTATGGCTGGCGAGCTGCGCGATCAGGCGGCTGGAGCCGGGATCGCTCAGTGCCTTCACCACCAGTTCGACGGTCGGGGTCAGTACCACCTCGACCTGCGGGCAGTGCGCGGCAAGCAGCCCGGCGGTATCGGGATCGCGCAGGAAGCAGACGACATGGCCCGCTTCGTTGATTGCGGTGACGGCCAGCGTCGCCGCCAGCGTATCGGGATCGGACGGGCCGTAGACGATGACCCGCTCGGCGGTTGCAACGCCTGCCCGGCGCAGATCGGCCGGTGCGGTCAGCGAGGCGACGCGAACGAAGCGATGCGTGGCGGCATCGCCGGTCAGTTCCTGCGTCGCCACCAGCACCAGTTCGTGCCCCTGCCCGTCGGCGACGATCTCCGCGATCATGCGCGGCGTACGATCGGGGTCGTAGCCGACCAGGACGATATGGCCGCGCATCGCGCTATAGTCCCCCAAACCCATGCGTCGCCGCCGCCAGCGCGCCGACACCCCGGCGAATGCGCGCGCGATCGACACGGTGAACAGCGCGATCGCGCCGGGCATGACGAACAAGGCGGTGACGATCCGGCCCATGTCCGATTTGGGCGACAGATCGCCATAGCCGACGGTCGAGGCGGTCGTCGCATACCAATAGAGATAGGCCGAGGGACGCAGCAGGTCGCTCTCCCCGGCAAAGGCCAGCAACTCCCATGAGACGGTCATGTGCAGGACCAGCAGCGCGAGCAGCACGCCACGGTGCAGCTCGCTGGCCGCGAGATAAAGCCGCCGCAGATAATTGCCGAGACTGAATGACTTCATCCCCTGCCCATGCCCCCGCATCTTGCTTTTTGGTCGGCCCTTATGCTTGGGGTGTCAAGCGCGGCCAACACACCGGGCCAAGCTTTTCGGAGGGATGGATGGACGAAGCACCCCGTAGCTGGACGATCGCCGGACTGGCGCAGGCGCTCGGCGGTCCCGATTATGCCGACGAACTGAGCGTCGAGCGGATCGAGCAGGACGAACCGGTCCTGAAACTGACCATGCATCATTTCGGCGACCTCGCCATCTTCGCCTCAGTCGCGGGCGAGCAGATCGTCGTGTCGAGCCTGTTGTGGCCGGTCGACGAACAGAGCGAGCCGGACGCGTTCAACCGGTTCCTGCTGAAGACGCAGAAGCTGGTGCCGCTGTCCAATTTCGCCATCGCCGATGTCGGCGGGCGCGAATATTATGAACTGGTGGGTGAGTTGTCGGTCGAATCGTCGCTCAGGACCGTGTTGATCGAACTGCGCGTGCTGGCGCAGAACGCGATCGAGGCGGCGTCCGAACTGCGCACCGAATTCGCCGCGTAACGGAGAAGTATCGATGTCGATGTGGAAGAACCTCGTGGCGCTGGTGCGCGGCACCGCGCACGAAACCGGGCAGTCGATCGTCGATGCGAAGGCGTTGACGATCCTCGACCAGCAGATCCGCGATGCCGGCACGCTGCAGTCGAAGGCGCGCGACGATCTGGCGACGCTGACCGCCAAGCGGCGGATGATGGAAAAGGAACTGGAGGCGCTGACCTCGCAGCGCGAGAAATATGAATCGTCGGCGCGGGCGGCGATGGCGCGCGGCGACATGGACCTCGCGCGCGAAGTCGCACAGCGCCTCGCGACGATCGAGCAGGAACAGTCGTCCAAGACGCCGCAGATCGCCGACATGCGCGCTGCCGAGGACAAGATCCGCGGCATCATCAAGACCGGCGACGGCAAGATCGACGCGCTGCGTCGCGAGGTCGATGTCGTCCGCGCGAACGAAAGCGTGCAGAAGGCGCAGGCCTCGGTCGCCAGCAGCTATGGCGGCGCGGCATCGTCGCTGGGGTCGGCGGCGGACAGCCTCGCGCGGCTCAAGGAACGGCAGGCGATCCGCGAGGAGAAGTTCAAGGCGCAGGCCGAGCTGGAGGATATGCGCACCGGCGCCGATCTCGACGCGAAGCTGCAGGCCGCGGGGCTGCTGCCCGGCACGTCGAGCGCCGACGACATCCTCGCCCGCCTGTCGCAGCCCAAGGACGCGCCGCGCCTGTCCGACCGGACGCGCGACGGCGGGACGATCGGGCGCGATTGATGGAACGCCGCGCGGTCGCCCCCCGTCCCGACTGGCGGGCGACCGCCGAGCGGATGGGATTCACCTTCCACCATCAGGACGGCCAGAAATATTGGGAGGAGGAGGCGTGGTACGCCTTCTCGCTCGACGAGGTGGAGCAAGGGATCGAGGCGCCGAGCGCCGAACTCCATGCGATGTGCCGCGATCTGGTGGACGAGGTAATCGGCAGCGAGGCGCTGATGCACCGCCTCGCCATTCCCGACGATATGCGCGACGTGGTCGCGGCGTCGTGGAAGGCGCATGCACCGTCGCTGTACGGGCGGTTCGATTTCGCGTTCGACGGGAGCGGTCCGGCCAAGCTGCTCGAATATAACGCCGATACCCCGACCAGCATCTTCGAGACCGCGCTGTTCCAATGGCAATGGCTGGAAGATCGCATCACCGACGGCACGCTGCCTGCGGAGGCGGACCAATATAACCGGCTGCACGATGCGCTGGTCGAACGCTTCGGCGCACTGTTTACCAAGGGCAGCACGGTGCATTTCGCCTCGGTCGACGACCATGTCGAGGATCGCCAGACGGTCCGCTATCTGGAGGATGTCGCCCGCCAGGCGGGGCTGGACCCGGCGTTCGTCGCGATCGACCGGATCGGGGTCGATGGCGACGGCGCGTTCGTCGATGGCGACGACGTGCTGATCGCGGCGCTGTTCAAGCTGTATCCGTGGGAGGATATGCTGCGCGAACCATACGCCAAGCAGTTGGCGGCGACGAAGACGCTGTTCCTTGAACCGGCGTGGAAGGCGCTGTTGTCGAACAAGGGCATCCTGCCGCTGTTGTGGCAGCGGCACTCCGGGCATCCGAACCTGCTGCCGGCGGCCTTCGCCGACGATGGCGCGGCGCTGGCCGAGATCGGCGCGGCCTATGTTCGCAAGCCGATCTTTTCGCGCGAGGGCTGGGACATCGAACTGGTCGACGGCGGCGCCACCGCACGCGGACCGGACGGCGGCTATGGCGAGGAGGGGCATGTCGTCCAGGCATTGGCGCGGCTGCCGGTGTATGACGGCAATCATGCCGTGGTTGGATCGTGGATCGTCGGTGACGAGGCGGTCGCGCTGTCGGTGCGCGAGGATGACGGGCCGATCACCCGCGATCTCGCGCGGTTCGTGCCGCACGCGATTGTTTGAGGGTTAGCGGCAAACGCTCCGTCATTCCGGCGTAGGCCCGAATCCATTGGGTCGGGTGGTTTCGATGGAAACGCGGCCGGGCCGTTTCCGTGGATCCCGGCCTTCGCCGGAATGACGGTTAGGGAATTAGATTTCGCAACGCCGCCTCCAGTACCGCCGGTTCCCCCTCGATCCGCAGCCTTTTGATCCGCCCCGTCTGCCCCGAAACCAGCGTCACCGCGCTGCGTCCGGCCCGCAAACGCTTCGCCACGAACCGCACGACTTCGTCATTGGCCGCACCATCGACCGGCGGTGCGGCCACCCGTAACCCCAGCGCGGTCGCCTCCCCCTCCAGCGCGACCACGCCGGTAACCGCCGTCTTCGACGCTTTCGGCGTCGCGCGGATCGTCAGGGTAACGCCGGTCGCGTCGAGGGTGAAGGGGTCGCGCATCGCCAATCCAATGCCGTGCTGCCGATCCGTGAGGCAAGCGGCTTGGCACAAAGTCGCACGCGGCGCATTCATCGGCCATGGTATCTGCTCCCGTAACGACCACGACGGCGACGCATAGCTCGCCGCTGTCGATCCCGATCTTTCGCGCCATCTGGATCGCGTCGATGGCGTCCAATTTCGGCGGGCTGATCCAGTCGGTCGGCGCGTCGTGGATGATGACGTCGCTTGCGGCGTCGCCGCAGATGATCGCGCTGGTACAGGCGTCGACGACGCTGCCGATCATGTTGTTGTCATTGTGGGCAGGCGCGGTTGCCGACAATCTCGACCGGCGCCGGGTGATGCTGGCGGCGCAAGGGTTCATGCTGGCCGTGTCGGTCGCACTGGCGGTGTGCGCATGGATGGGGGTGCTCAGCCCGTGGCTGCTGCTGTCATTCACCTTCCTGATCGGATGCGGGACGGCGATGAACGGCCCGGCATGGCAGGCATCGGTGGGCGACATGGTGCCGCGCAGCGTGTTGCCGAGTGCGGTCGCGCTCAATTCGATGGGCTTCAATATCGCGCGCAGCGTCGGTCCGGCGCTGGGCGGAGCGATCGTCGCGGCGGCGGGGGCGGCGGCGGCGTTTCTGACCAACGCGGTCAGCTATATCGGGCTGATCGCGGTGCTGGCGCGGTGGAAGCCTAACTACGCCCCGCGCACCCTGCCGCGTGAGACGCTGGGCCTCGCGATGGCCGCCGGCGTGCGCTATGTCCGCATGTCGCCGAGCCTGCGGACGGTGCTGATCCGCGCGGCGCTGTTCGGGCTGGCGGCGAGTGCGGTGCCGGCGATGATGCCGCTGGTCGCGCGCGATCTGGTGACCGGCGGGCCGCTGACCTATGGCGCACTGCTTGGCGCGTTCGGCGCCGGCGCGGTGATCGGCGCGCTGTCGAGCGTGCGGTTGCGCCGACTGTGGAGCCCCGAACGGCTGGTGCGGGTGGCGGCGACGGCGCTGGCGGCGGGAGCGGCGATCGCGGCGGTCAGCCCGGTCCTGCCGCTGACGCTGGCGGCGCTGGTGCTGGCGGGCGCAGGCTGGGTATCGGCGCTCAGCACGTTCAACGTATCGGTGCAGATGGCCGCGCCGCGCTGGGTCGTGGCGCGGGCTGTGGCGCTGTACCAGATGGCGGCGTTCGGCGGCATGGCGGCGGGAAGCTGGCTGTTCGGATCGATCGCCGAAAGCCATGGCGTCGCCGATGCGCTGCTGGAGGCGGCGGGGGTGCAGATGTTGAGCGTCTTGGCCGGGCTGCGCCTGCCCTTGCGCGATATCGAGACCGCGAACCTCGCCCCGCGCGGCTGGGAGACGCCCGATACCGAAGTCCCGGTCGAGCCGCGATCGGGACCGGTGGTGGTGACGATCGATTACCGCATCGCCCCGCAGGACGTCGTCACGTTCCTGAACGTCATGAACGAACGTCGCCGCATCCGGCGGCGCGACGGGGCGCATCACTGGGCGCTGCTGCGCGACCTGAACGATCCCGAATTGTGGATCGAACGCTATCACGTATCGACGTGGCTCGAATATATCCGCCACAATCAGCGCCGAACCGAGGCCGATCGCGCCAATAGCGAAGCGTTGCTGGCGCTGCACCGGGGGCAGGAACCGCCGCGCGTCCACCGGATGATCGAACGCCAGACCGCCTCGCTGCCGGTCATGCGTCTGCCCACACCCCGCGAACTGGCCGATCCGCTGACCGATCCGACCCGGTCGAACTGATTTATTGAACACTGTTATTTTTCTGCTAGTCTGACCCCGTCGCCGTGATTCGGGGCGGGCCTGTGCCTGTTTCCGTATCGGGCAATCCCGATGGGGGAATGGATGTCCGCGCCCGATTTCTCGCTGCTGACCAAGCGCCGCTATGCGCCGTTGTTCGTCGTCCAGTTTCTGGGCGCGATGAATGACAATCTGCTTAAGTTCGCGTTGCTGTTCCTCGCCAATTTCACGCTGTATCGCGCCGATCCAGCGCAGGCGGCGACGCTGGCGACGGTGTCGACCGGGCTGTTCATCCTGCCCTATTTCCTGTTCTCCGGGCTCGCCGGGCAGATGGCGGATGCGTGGAACAAGGCGTGGCTGATCCGCGCGGTCAAGGCGGCCGAGATTGCGATCATGGCGCTGGCCGTGGTCGGGTTCTGGATCCAGTC
This sequence comes from Sphingomonas epibiotica, assembly GCF_039615155.1. Classification (NCBI taxonomy): domain Bacteria; kingdom Pseudomonadati; phylum Pseudomonadota; class Alphaproteobacteria; order Sphingomonadales; family Sphingomonadaceae; genus Sphingomonas; species Sphingomonas epibiotica. The sequence continues at coordinate 244,195 of NZ_JBDGHY010000004.1, forward strand.
GGTGCCGGTACTGCTTACCTGCCTGTTCCTGATGGGCGTGCACTCGACCGTCTTCGGTCCGGTCAAATATTCGATCCTACCGCAGCATCTGCGCCGCGAGGAATTGATGGGCGGGACCGGGCTGGTCGAGGCAGGGACGTTCGTCGCGATCCTGACCGGTCAGTTGCTGGGCGGGATCATCCCGCCATGGGAGGCGGGGCTGGTCGCGTTCGGCGTGGCAGTGCTGGGGTTCCTCGCGGCGCTGGCGGTACCGTCCGCCCCGTCGGCGGCGCCCGACATGCGGATCGACCTGAACCCGTTTCGCAGCACCGCCGCGATCCTGCGCGCGGCGCATGGCGGGCGCGGGGTGTGGCTGGCGATCCTCGGCATCAGCTGGTTCTTTTCGGTCGGTGCGGTGGTGCTGTCGGAGTTCGCGCCGCTGGTCGCCGGTACGCTGGACGCCGCGCCGGAGGTGGTGACGCTGTTCCTCGCGGTATTCAGCCTGTTCGTCGCGGTCGGATCGCTGCTGGTCAACCGGCTGCTGAAGGGGGAGGTGTCGGCGCGCTATGTGCCGATCGCGGCGATCGGGCTGGCTGTGTTCCTGATCGATGCATGGATCACGGCGAACCGGTTCGTGGTCGTGACGCCGGGCGCGGATATCGCCGCGTTCATGGCGACGCCGGGCAGCTGGCATCTGCTGATCGACCTGGCCGGCATCGCGCTGTCGGGCGGGGTATTCGTGGTGCCGCTCTACGCCATTCTCCAGACATGGAGCGCGCCGGAAAAGCGGTCGCAGATCATCGCTGCGAACAACATCATCAACGCCATCGTGACAGTGGTGATGGTCGCGGTGGTGACGGCGATGCTGGCGGGTGGCAGCAGCGTGCCCGGCATCTTCGGCGCGCTGGGCTTCGCGACGCTGTCGATCGCGCTGATCTCCTGCTGGCTGCTGCCGGAGACGGTGTTCAAGTCGGTGGTGCGCAGCGCGCTGCGGCTCGCCTACCGGGTGAAGGTGCATGGTGCCGAAAACATGCCGCTGCCCGGCGAACGCGCGGTGGTGGTGGTCAACCATGTCTCGTTCCTCGACGGGCTATTGCTCGCCGCCTTCCTGCCGGGCAGGCCGACCTTCGCGATCCATAGCCGCTTTGCGCGAGCGTGGTGGATGCAGCCGCTGCTCAAGCTGTTCGACGCGTTCCCGGTCGATCCGACCAACCCGATGTCGGCCAAGGCGATGGTCAAGGCGGTGCGCGAAGGACGGACGCTGGTGATCTTTCCCGAAGGACGGATCACGGTGACCGGCGCGCTGATGAAGGTGTTCGACGGCCCCGGCATGGTCGCCGACCGCGCCGACGCCCCGATCGTGCCGGTGCGGATCGACGGTGCGCAATATACCCGCTTCAGCCGGTTGAAGGGCAAGGCGCGGCTGCACTGGTTCCCGAAGATCGAGCTGACCGTGCTGCCGCCGCGTCGCTTCGACCTGCCTGACGGGTTAAGCGCGCGCGAGCGGCGGGCGATCGCCGGGCGGCGGCTGTACGATGTGATGAGCGAGATGATCTTCGCCACGTCGGACACCGACCGGACGCTGTACGACGCGCTGATCGATGCGCGGCACCTGCATGGGCCGAACATGGGCGTGGTCGAGGATGTGCAGCGCGTGCCGTTGACCTACGACCGGCTGGTCACGGGGACGCAAGCACTCGCCCGTCCCCTGGCGAAAGAGACGACGCAGGGCGAGGCGGTCGGCGTGCTGCTGCCCAACGTCAATGGCGTGGTCGCGACCTTCTTCGCGTTGCAGGCCACCGGCCGCGTGCCGGCGATGCTGAACTATACCGCCGGCCTCGCCAATCTGCGGGCAGCGTGTACCGCGGCGCAGGTGCGGACGATCGTCACCGCGCGCGCATTCGTCGAGCAGGCGAAGCTGGGCGAGGTCGTCGCCGGGCTGGCGGGCGACGGGATCACCATCCGCTACCTCGAGGATATTCGGGCGACCATCGGCGCGGGCGCGAAGCTGGTCGCGCTGGTCCGGTCGCGGATGGCGGGGCGGCTGCACCAGCGGCTGCGCATTTCGCCGGATGCGCCCGCCGTGATCTTGTTCACCAGCGGGTCGGAAGGCGTGCCGAAGGGGGTGGTGCTGACGCATCGCAACCTGCTGAGCAATTGCCTTCAGCTATCGTCGCGGATCGATTTCAACCGCGCGGATACGGTGCTGAACGCGCTGCCGGTGTTCCACAGCTTCGGACTGACCGGCGGCACGCTGTTGCCGATCCTGTCGGGGGTGAGGACGGTGCTGTATCCCAGCCCGCTGCACTACCGGATCGTGCCTGCGCTGGCCTACGACACCAATGCGACGATCCTGTTCGGGACCGACACCTTCCTGTCAGGCTATGCGCGGATGGCGCATGGCTATGATTTTTATGCGCTGCGCTACATCTTTGCCGGTGCCGAGCGGGTGCGCCCGGAAACGCGTGGCGTGTATGCCGAGAAGTTCGGACTGCGCATTCTCGAAGGCTATGGCGCTACCGAGGCGGCGCCGGTGATCGCGGTCAATACGCCGATGCACTTCCGCGCGGGCAGCGTTGGGCGGCTGCTGCCGGGAATCGAGGCGCGACTTGAGCCGGTACCCGGCATTGCTGACGGCGCGCGGCTGGCGATCCGCGGGCCGAACGTGATGGCAGGCTATCTGAAGGTCGAGGCGCCGGGCGTGGTGCAGCCGCCCGCCGACGGCTGGCACGATACCGGCGATATCGTCACCATTGACGATGCCGGCTTCGTCACCATCCGGGGCCGTGCCAAGCGCTTTGCCAAGATCGGAGGCGAGATGGTCTCGCTGCCGGCGGTCGAGGGCTATGCCGCAAAGCTGTGGCCGGGCGCTGAACATGCGGTGGTGACGCGTCCCGATGCTCGAAAGGGCGAGCAGCTGGTGCTGTTCACTACGCAGGCAGGGGCGATGGCGGGCGACTTGTCGTCATGGGGGCGGGCGAACGGGGTCGCCGAACTCGCCCTGCCGCGCGACGTGCGGGTGGTCGCGGCACTGCCGGTGCTGGGGACGGGGAAGCTGGATTATGTGACGATGACGGCGATGGCGGCGGGGTAGAAGTCGCGCTGATCGCTTGTAACGCACGCGCCGATGCGTGCCCCGACGCGGGCGGGGATTTAAAGCCGATCGGGATTCGGTGACGATCGCGAATTGTCGTCATTCTCGCGCAGGCAGGGAGCCATGACCGCCGACGTTTCGACTGGACTGAATATCGATCGACCCTGGAGTCGGATGACATGAACCTGACCCGTTCATCCTGAGTAGCCATTGAGCTTGCCGAAATGGCGTATCGAAGGACCGTTGGTGGCATGTGCTTCGATACGGGTTCAGCTTCGCTCAGCCCCTACTCGGCACGAACGGTTCTACCTGTTGTCATCAAGCTACAGGCGGAGATGCTCGCCGTCGGCCCGACCCGGCACCTGCCCCCGCTCACGCGAGACCGCTGCGAACATCCCTTCTCGTACCCCGGCGAAGGCCGGAACACGGCAGTTTTCAGGTGATCGGGCGACGCTTACAGCGATCCAGCCTCGATTTAGCGCAACCCCGCCACGATCGCATCCGCCGCCGCCGACACATCCGCCCACGTCACCGCGAACCCGGCGGCATCGCCATAATAGGGATCGGCCACCGCCTGCCCCCCACGCCCCGGTACCGCGTCCATCAATAACCCGATCCGCGCCGTCGAATCGATGGGCGCGCGCCGTCGCAGCTCCGCCAGATTGTCGCGATCCAGCGCGAGGATATCGGTGAACCGCCGGTAATCCGCCGCTGAGACCTGCCGCGCGCGATAGCCCGCTATGTCGATGCCGTGCGCCAGCGCCACCGCCTGCGACCGGGGATCGGGCGGGTTGCCGACATGCCATGCCCCGGTCCCTGCCGAATCGACGATGATGTCCACCCCCGCCCGCGCCGCCGCATCGCGCAACGCCGCCTCCGCCAACGGCGAACGGCAGATATTACCGAGACAGACGAGCAGGAAGGATCGGTTGGATGTCATCGGAATACTGGGCGTCCCATGCAAAAAACAAACCCGTTCGTGCTGAGTAGGGGCTGAGCTTGTCGAAGACCCGTATCGAAGTACTTGGCCTCAGGCGATCCTTCGATACGCCGTTTCGACAAGCTCAACGGCTAATCAGGACGAACGGCGCAAAGCGTGACAGGCCCTTGAAAGCTCCCACCTCGCACGAAACCCATGGCATCCTCCGCCCCCTTGCTCCAATAATATCCCAAACCGGGAGAGGCGCATGGCGACAGCAGCAACCACACCGATCGCACCGACCAATGCGCGCGAATGGATCGCATGGGCGGCGGTCGCGATCGTCGGCGCGGTCGCGCTCGGCTGGATCGCGCTGATGCGGGGTGAGCCGGTCAACGCGCTGTGGATCGTCGTCGCGGCACTGTGCGTCTATGCCATCGCCTATCGCTTCTACGGCCTGTTCATCGCCAGCCGCGTGCTGCGCGTCGATCCTTCCCGCCCTACCCCGGCGGTGCGCCGCGACGACGGGCTCGATTACGTCCCCACCCATAAGGGCGTGTTGTTCGGCCACCATTTCGCCGCCATCGCCGGCGCAGGCCCGCTGGTCGGCCCAGTCCTCGCCGCGCAGATGGGCTATCTCCCCGGCACGCTATGGCTGCTTGCCGGCGTCGTGTTCGCGGGCGCCGTGCAGGACTTTCTGATCCTCTATTTCTCCACCCGCCGCGACGCACGATCGCTGGGCGACATGATCCGCAGCGAAATGGGCCTGATCCCCGGCACCATCGCGCTGGTCGGCGTGCTGATGATCATGATCATCCTGCTCGCGGTGCTGGCGCTGGTGGTGGTCAAGGCGCTGACCGGCAGCCCATGGGGCACCTTCACCGTCTTCGCCACCATCCCGATCGCGGTGCTGATGGGCCTCTATGGCCGCTTCCTGCGTCCCGGAAAGATCGCCGAAATGTCGGTGATCGGCTTCGTCCTGCTGATGGCGGCGATCGTCGGAGGCGAGCCGGTGGCGCATTCGCCGGCGCTCGCCCCGCTGTTCACCTATTCGGGCCCGGCGCTGGCGCTGATCCTGATGGCGTACGGCTTCGTCGCCTCGGTCGCGCCGGTCTGGCTGCTGCTCGCGCCGCGCGACTATCTGTCGACGTTCCTCAAGATCGGGGTGATCGCCGGCCTCGCCCTCGGCATCCTCTATGTCCGTCCCGACCTGCAGATGCCCGCCGTCACCCATTTCATCGACGGCACCGGCCCGGCCTTTTCGGGCAAGCTGTTCCCGTTCCTGTTCATCACCATCGCCTGTGGCGCGGTGTCGGGCTTCCATGCGCTGATCGCCAGCGGCACCACGCCGAAGATGATCGCGAGCGAGGCGGATCTGCGCTTCATTGGCTATGGCGCGATGCTGACCGAAAGCTTCGTTGCGATCATGGCGCTGATCGCCGCCTGCGTGCTCGACCCCGCCGTCTATTTCGCGATGAACGCGCCGCCCGCGCTGATCGGCACGACGGCGCAGTCGGCGGCCAGCGCCATCGCCAATTGGGGCTTCGTCGTCACCCCCGACATGCTCGATCAGCTGGCGCGCGACGTCGGCGAATCCTCTATCCTGTCGCGCGCGGGCGGTGCCCCGACGCTGGCGGTCGGCATGGCGCATATCCTGTCAAAGGTGATCGGCGGGCAGGCGATGATGGCCTTCTGGTATCACTTCGCGATCCTGTTCGAGGCGCTGTTCATCCTGACCACGGTCGATGCCGGCACGCGCGTCGCCCGCTTCATGATCCAGGACCTGCTCGGCAGCTTCATTCCCGCCATGAAGGAGACGCAGAAGCTCGGCCCCAATCTGATCGGTACCGCGCTCGCCGTCGCCGCCTGGGGCTGGTTCCTCTATAGCGGCGTCACCGATCCGCTGGGCGGGATCAACACGCTGTGGCCGCTGTTCGGCATCTCGAACCAGATGCTCGCCGCCATCGCGCTGATCCTGTCGACCGTCCTGCTCTTCAAGATGAAGCGCGACCGCTATGCATGGGTGACGATGGTCCCGACCGCATGGCTGCTGATCTGCACGCTGACGGCCGGGTGGCAGAAGCTGTTCGACGCCAATCCGAAGATCGGCTTCCTTGCCCATGCCAATGTCTTTTCCGAAGCCCTCGCTCGCGGCGAGATCCTCGCCCCCGCCAAATCGGCGGCGGAGATGCAGCGGATCATCCTCAACGACCGCATCGACGCGGCCTTGTGCGTGCTGTTCATCGTCGTCGTGCTGTCGATCCTGATCTACGGCATCGGCGCGATCCACCGGGCGAAGGCCGCTACCCACGCCACCACGCGGGAGGTCGGCGATGCGCTTCCTGCATAAGCTTGCCGAGGGGGCGCGGCTGATGGTCGGCGTCCCCGATTACGACCACTACGTCGCCCATCGCGCCGCGCACCATCCCGGCGAACCGGTCATGAGCTTGAAGGAGTTCCACCGCGACCGCGTGGCCCGCCGGTACGGCACCGGCCCCGGCGCCCCGCCGCGTTGCTGCTGAAGGGCTGGCCTCAGACGCAAACGCGTCAGACCGTTATCAGAACCTACTGCTAAAGCCGTACCCCGGCGGAGGCCGGGGCCCAGTTGGGGAACGCTCCGGACGGACGGACGAACCTTCCCAACTGGACCCCGGCCTCCGCCGGGGTACGGCATGATCTTGGACAGGCGGGATCGTTGCCCGTCGCCGCTGCAACGATCAATCCCGGATATTCCGCCGGAACGTCTCCGGCAGGAACAGCACGCCCAGCACCAGCGTCACCACCGCCAGCACCACCGGATACCACAGCCCGTAATAGATATCCCCGGTCGCCGCGACCATCGCGAAGGCCGTGGTCGGCAGGAACCCGCCGAACCAGCCATTGCCGATATGATAGGGCAGCGACATCGACGTATAGCGGATGCGGCTGGGGAAGAGTTCGACCAGCAGCGCCGCGATCGGGCCATAGACCATGGTCACCAATATCACCATGAACCACAGGATCAGCACCACCAGCGGCTTGTTGATCGCCGCCGGATCGGCCTTGGCCGGATAGCCGGCCTCCGCCAGCGCCGCCGCCAGTTCGCCCTGATAAGCGGTGATCGCCGCCGCCCGCGCCGGCCCGGTCACCTCCGCCGGATCGGGCGCCACCAGCATCCGGTTGCCGACCTGCACGCTTGCGATCGCGCCCGCCGGTGCCTCGACATTGGTATAGCTGATGCCGTTCTTCGCCAGATAGGATTTGGCGATGTCGCAGCTCTTCGCATCGAACTTGTTGCGACCGATCGGATCGAACTGGACCGAACAATCCTCGTCATGCGCGCTCACCCGTACCGGCGACGCCGCCTGCGCCGCGGCAAGCGCCGGGTTGGCGGCATTGGTCAGCGCCCCGAACAGCGGGAAATAGGTGATCGCCGCCAGCGCGCAGCCGGCCATGATGATCCATTTCCGCCCGATCTTGTCCGACAGCCAGCCGAAGAACACGAAGAACGGCGTCCCCAGCGCCAGCGACACCGCCAGCAGCACGTTCACCGTCGCGCCATCGACCTTCATCATCTTCTCGAGGAAGAACAGGACGTAGAACTGCCCGGTATACCACACCACTGCCTGACCCATGGCGGCACCGAACAGCGCGATCAGCACGACCTTCAGGTTCGGCCAGCGCAAGAACGCCTCGGTCAGCGGCGCCTTCGACGTCTTGCCCTCTTCCTTCATCTTCAGGAACACCGGGCTTTCCGACAATTGCAGCCGGATCCACATCGATACGCCGAGCAGCAGGATCGACACGAGGAACGGCAACCGCCACCCGAACCCGCCGAACGTCTCCTCGCCCAGCAAAGTGCGGAACCCGATGACGACCAGCAACGCCGCGAACAGCCCCATCGTCGCCGTCGTCTGGATGAAACTGGTGTACAGCCCCCGCTTCCCATCGGGCGCATGTTCGGCGACATAGGTTGCCGCCCCGCCATATTCGCCGCCCAGCGCCAGCCCCTGCAGGATGCGCAGCGCGACGAGGATCACCGGCGCGGCGACGCCGATACTGGCATAGGAGGGCAGCAGGCCAACCGCGAAGGTCGACAGGCCCATGATCCCCATCGTCACCAGAAACGTGTTCTTGCGCCCGACCAGATCGCCGATCCGCCCGAACACCAGCGCCCCGAACGGCCGCACCGCAAAGCCGGCCGCGAACGCGCCGAGCGCGAGGATGAACCCCGTCGTTTCGTTCACGCCCGAGAAGAATTGTTTCGAGATGTACGTCGCCAACAGCCCGTACAGGTAAAAATCATACCATTCGAACACCGTGCCCAGCGACGACGCGGCGATCACCAGTTTCTCGTTCTGGCCCTTGGGGTGTGCCCCGGCCGTTGCTCCCGCCATGGCGGCATCCTCTCGTAAAGCGGGGCACGATCGTTCGCCGCACCTCCCTGCCGCGCCAGTGTCATGCGCGCGGGCCATGGCGGGAAGTACGACCTTGGTCGTAGGGGCAAGCGACTTGACGCGCGTACCCCTCAACACAGATCAAGGGCATAGGAGAGATATATGACCCAGACGATTCACGCGGCTCCGCACGATGATGCCGCGCGGGTGGACCAGAACGAATATGACGCGCGCTACGCCGCCTCGGTCGCCGATCCGGAAGCCTATTGGCGTGAGGGCGGCCGCTGTATCGACTGGTCGCGACCCTATACGCAGGTCAAGGACACGTCGTTCGACGAAGCCGATTTCCGCATCCGCTGGTTCGCCGATGGCCAGACCAACGTCTCGGTCAACTGTCTCGACCGCCATCTGGCCGAACGCGGCGATCAGGTCGCGATCATCTGGGAAGGCGACGAACCGGGCGAGACGCGCCGCGTCACCTATCGCGAACTCCACCAGCAGGTCTGCTGCTTCGCCAACGTCCTGAAGGCCAGGGGCGTGAAGAAGGGCGACCGCGTCACCCTCTATCTGCCGATGATGGCGGAGGCGGCGGCGGCGATGCTCGCCTGCACCCGTATCGGCGCGATCCATTCGATCGTGTTCGGCGGCTTTTCGCCCGACAGCCTCGCCAACCGCATCGTCGATTGCGACAGCCGTCTGGTCATCACCGCCGACGAAGGCTGTCGCGGCGGCAAACGTATCCCTTTGAAGGCCAATGTCGACAAGGCGCTGGCCCATGCCCCCGGCGTCGACACCGTCATCGTCATCCGCCGCAGCGGCGCCGACGTGCCGATGACCGAGGGCCGCGATTTCTGGCTGCACGACTTGCTTCGCGACGCCTCGTCCGACTGCCCGGCCGAGCCGATGGACGCCGAAGACCCGCTGTTCATCCTCTATACCAGCGGTTCGACCGGCAAGCCGAAGGGCGTGCTGCATACGACGGGCGGCTATCTGGTCTGGGCGCACACCACCTTCCGCGACGTGTTCGATTATCGCGATGGCGAGGTCTTCTGGTGCACCGCCGATATCGGCTGGGTCACCGGGCACAGCTATGTCGTCTACGGTCCGCTCAGCAACGGCGCGACCACCGTCATGTTCGACGGCGTGCCCAATTATCCCGACCATGGCCGTTTCTGGGAAACGATCGACCGGCTGGGCGTCAACATCTTCTACACCGCCCCCACCGCGATCCGCGCGCTGATGCGCGAAGGCGACCAGTGGGTGACGAAGTCGAGCCGCCAGTCGCTGCGCATCCTCGGCTCGGTCGGCGAACCGATCAATCCGGAGGCGTGGGACTGGTATCACCGCGTCGTCGGCGACCGCCGCTGCCCGATCGTCGATACCTGGTGGCAGACCGAGACCGGCGGCATCCTCATCTCGCCGCTCCCCTATGCCACCGACCTGAAGCCCGGCAGCGCGACCAAGCCGCTCCCCGGCGTGCAGCCGCTAATCGTCGATGCCGAGGGCAAGGAACTGTCCGGCGCGACAGAGGGCAATCTCTGTATCGCCGATAGCTGGCCGGGGCAGATGCGGACGGTGTGGGGCGATCACGACCGTTTCTTCCAGACTTATTTCACCACCTATCCCGGCAAATATTTCACCGGCGACGGCGTGCGCCGCGACGCCGACGGCTATTACTGGATCACCGGCCGCGTCGACGACGTCATCAACGTCAGCGGCCACCGCATGGGCACCGCCGAAGTCGAAAGCGCCCTCGTCGCGCATCAAAAAGTTGCCGAAGCCGCGGTCGTCGGCATGCCCCACGACATAAAGGGCCAGGGCATCTACGCCTATGTGACGCTCAACGCCGGCGAGGAACCGTCCGATGATCTCCGCGCCGAACTGCGCGGCTGGGTCCGGCAGGAGATCGGCCCCGTCGCCACCCCCGACGCGCTGCAATTCGCGCCCGGTCTGCCCAAGACCCGCTCGGGCAAGATCATGCGTCGCATCCTGCGCAAGATCGCCGAGAACGACACGTCGAACTTGGGCGACACCTCGACGCTGGCCGATCCGTCGGTCGTCGACACGCTGGTCGCCGAGCGTATCCGGCCGGTGTGAGGGGCCTTGTTGCAAACCGTTCGTGCTGAGTAGGGGCTGAGCGAAGTCGAAGACCCGTATCGAAGCACTTGGCCACAGACGGTCCTTCGATACGCCGCTTCGACAGGCTCAGCGGCTACTCAGGACGAACGGATTTGCAGAATGGCTGAAGCTCCAACCATCCTCATCGCCGACGACCACCCCCTGTTCCGCCAGGCGCTGACCCTCGCCGTCTCCCAGGTCCGCTCGCAAGCGAACATCGTCGAGGCCGGCTCGCTCGACCGCGCCGTCCAGGTCGTCCGCGAAGCAACCGACCTCGCCCTTATCCTGCTCGACCTGAACATGCCCGGCGCGGTCGGTTATAGCGGCGTGGCGCTACTCCATGCCGAAGCGCCCGACGTCCCCATCCTCGTCATCTCCGGCGCCGACCGTGCCGCCGCCTATGCGCAGGTCGCCCGCTTCGGCGCGGTCGGCTTCGTCGGCAAGGACGCCCCGCTCGACCATATCGAAACCGCCATTGCCGCAGCGCTGTCCGGCGATCGCATGGTCCCCGACGCGGCGCCCGAGGACGACATCGCCGCCCGCGTCGCCGCCCTGACCCCTACGCAACTGCGCGTCCTGCTCGGCGTCCTCGCCGGCCGCCTCAACAAACAGATCGCCCACGACCTCGGCATCGCCGAAGCCACGGTAAAGGTCCACATGACCGCCGTCCTGCGCAAACTCGACGTCGGCAACCGGACGCAGGCGGCGGTGGCGGCGCGGGCATTGGGGCTGGAGGTGGTGGGGTAGAGTCGAGGACTGGGTTATAAAAACCGGTTGCGCGCGAGGAAGGTCGGGCTTCGGTGGAAAGCGGACAGGCGGCTTCGCTACTTCGCCGCTGGAAGGGTAACGTTGCTCCGTCTATCATCATGAGCATGGGCGACACCCACAGCAGGATCATCGCGGCGGCTGCCAGGAAGGAATTGGTCCCGTTGGGCTTTCGCCAGCAGGGGCGATCTCGCCTTTCGCTTGCAGACAGGCGTTCATGGCTGAACGTAGTGGAGTTCACGCCGAGCAGGTGGTCGAAGAGCGTGTCCCTCACGAACGCGGCTCACTGGCTGTGGTTGGGCATTGGCTTCATGAGCTTCAACGTATCCGTTCCGTCGCAACTGTACGCAGAGTTCGAGACTGAAGAGCAGTTTGCGGAAGCGGCGCGGAAGATCGCGCATGCTGCGAGGGACAACGCCCGCCTCATCGACGATCGCTTTTCATCGTTCCAGTCCGTTGCCGAGTTCGTGATTGAGCGCGCCGAAAGTTCCCCTAATCGCATGGGGCCTAGTTGGTGGGGCTACGAGGCAGGGATCGCCGCTGGACTGCTCGGGCGAACCGACGAGGCGACCCGCTTCTTGCAGGGAGTCACCGACGACCGGGTAACGGAGCGGGCCGCACACCTCCTCCCTCTCATCAACAATCCTGGCGCCTTCCGGGAGACGGTGAACGCCACCGTTGCACAGGAGCGCGCGAGGTTGAAATTGGCGGCGCTAGAACAGCCTCCGTTCTAATGACCGCTCTTGGGCGAAAGCAGAAACGAGAGCGCTAGTGCTTGAGAGCGTCTTCGGAGGGGCGTCTCGAAGATCGCTGATCCTGAATGCGTCGGGTTCCCCAAACCCGTTCCGAGGCGCGCTTACCGACACCAGCGGGCGACCATCCACGACTCGGGCAACGGACCATCCGCCCCCGATCCCGCTCAACGCTTTCCTACAGCCCGACCGCCTGCCAATCTCTGCGCTCGTTCTTTCCCATCGTCGACGCGCATACCGAGACCGAACCGGCACCGCCCGAAGCAAAAGTGTCAACTTCCGCGCGACAGGCCACCCTTAACCCATTGCGCTAAAACAACCTTACCCCTCGCAAAAGCATTGCATACTGTCACCTTTGTCAACTTCCACGCCACGCTAACTCGCCAGCCAGCCGTCAAAAACCTCACCCGACAGCGGTTTAAGCAACACCGCCACCCCCGAAGCTTCCGCCCGCTCCGCCAACGTCCGCCCGGCATCCGCCGTCACCAGCGCCACCCGCAGCCCCGGCGCCCTCGCCCGCAGCATGTCGATCAGCGCCAGCCCGTCGACCGCCCCGCCCAGATCATGGTCGACGAACGCCACCGCCGCGCCCCCGACCTGCGCCAGCGCTTCCTCAACCGTCGCCGCGAGCCGCACGCCATGCCCCCGGCTCGCCGCCAGCGCCGCCATTGCCGCCCGCACCCCGGCATCGTCGTCGACGATCAGGCAGTCGAGCGGCAGCACCGCCCCCGCCGCCGCCCGCACCGGCGGGGCAACCACCGCCCCCTCCGCAAGCGGCAGGGTCACCGCAAAGCGGCTCCCCCGCCCGACCCGGCTGTCGAGCGTCACTTCCGCCCCCAGCAACGCCGCCGTCCGCGCGACGATGGCAAGGCCCAGCCCCAGCCCGGCATCCTCGGCATTGGCCAGCCGCTCGAACTCGCGAAACACCCGCGCCCGGTCACTTGTCGCAATGCCGGGTCCGCTATCGATCACCTCGATCCGCACCGTGCCGCCCCGCCGCCGCACGCCGATCACCACGCCGCCCCGCGCCGTATAGCGCACCGCATTGCCCAGCAGATTCTGCACGATCGACCGCAGCAGCACCCGGTCCGTCTCGACCACCGCGTCGCCCATGCCCAGACGCAGCGTCAGCCCCTTGGCGCGCGCCTGATCGGCAAAGCTCTCGACCAGTTCGCCGAGCAAGCCGCGCACCGCGAAGCGCGTCGGCACCGGCACGATCCCGCCGGCATCCAGCCTCGAAATGTCGAGCAGCGCGCGCAGCAACTGGTCCGCCGCCGCGATCGACTGATCGATCCGCTCGACCAGCGGCTTCGCGCGATCGTCCGCCCCCCGCGCCAGCGCGGCGGTGAACAGCCGCGCGGCATGCAGCGGCTGCAACAGGTCGTGGCTGGCAGCGGCGAGGAACCGCGTCTTGTCGGCGGTCGCCCGCGCCAGTGCGGCATTCGCCTCCGACAGCGCGCGCGTCCGTTCCTCGACCCGTTGCTCCAGCTCGGCACGCGCTGTCTCCACCGCGCGCAGCGCCTGCGCCTCGACGGTAATGTCCGAAAAACACATGACATAGCCGCCGCCCGGCATCGGTCCGCCGACGGTCTTCAGCACCCGCCCGTCGTTCCGGACCCGCTCGAAACTGTGTCGGGTGCCGCGCCGCATATGCGCCAGCCGCCGGGCGACATGGTCGTCGACCTCGCCGGGGCCGCAATCGCCACGCAGCGCATTGAACGCGATCGCATCGGCAACCGGCGCCCCGACCCGGATCATGCCGTCCGGAAAGCCGAACAGGTCGAGATAGCGTTGATTCCACGCGACGAGGTTCAGCTCGGCATCAACGACGCTGACCCCCGGATCGATATGCTCCAGCGTCGCGGCCAGCAGCCCCTTGGAGAATTGCAGGCTCTGCCCGCTCGCATCCAGCATCCGCGCGACGTCTTCGGCGCCCAGCGCCTCGCCCGACAGTGCCGACGCGACCAGTCGCCGCGCCGACGACACGCCGACCACCTGCGCCACCAGTCGTTCGGCCTGCCGCGCCGCCCGGGCGTCGACATGCGTCCCCTCGCCCAGACCGGCGACGGCGCGCTCCTCACCGACGAAGCGCGCGACCAGCCGGGTCAGCTCGCCCAGATCGCGCACCGGCGGCACGCGTTCGTCACGGGCGAAAGGCAGGCGCGGCGCACGCGACGCGGCAACGATCGCATGAACGATCAGGTTCGCGGCCAGCGTGGCCACCGCCGCCGCCGACAGCGCGCCCAGTCCCGGCACCCCCGACACCGGCAGCGGCGCCCCGGTCAGCGTCGGCACGAACAGCAGGAACGTCCACCCGACCAGCCCGGTGGTCAGCCCCGCCTTCGCCGCCAGCGGATCACGCCCGCCGCGCCCGATCGCCAGCAGCAGCGCCGGCGCGAACTGCGCCATCGCCGCGAACGCGACCAGCCCGATCGCCGCCAGCCCCCGGGTCGTCGGGATCAGCAGCGCACACGCCGTCGCCACGCCGATGATTCCGGCGATCACCCCCCGCCGCACCCAGAGCAGCGTCCGCCCGACATGCTCGGCCGCGGCCAGACGCGGATTGCGCAGCAGTAGCGGCGCGATCAGGTCGTTCGACACCATCGTCGCCAGCGCCACCGTCTCGACCACGACCATCGCCGTCGCCGCCGAAAACCCGCCGAGAAAGCCGAGCAACGCTACCGCCGGCACACCCGCCGCGATCGGCATGGCGATGACCAGCAGGTCGGGGCGCGCCATCCCGCCCTGCACCAGCGCCGCCCACGTGATCGGCAGCACCAGCAACGCGGTCAACAGCAGATAGGCGACGAACGGCCCGCGCGCCCGCCACGGATCGGCCGGCTCGGTCGCGGCGACCACCGTCACCTGGAACTGGCGGGGGAGGCACAGCATCGCGGCGGCGGCCAGCAGCGTCGTGACGACGAAATCGCCCATGTCCGGCGCCCGCGCGAACCCCGCCGACAGCCGCGCCAGCCCCGCGCTTCGGGCTTCCGGTCCCGCGCCGCCGACCAGCAGGATGGCGAACAGCGCCACCCCGGCAAATGCCGCCAGCTTGACCACCGATTCGATCGCGACCGCTGCCAGCAGCCCGGCCTCTGCGCGCGGCTCGGCATCGCTGCGCGTTCCGAAGGCGATGGCGAACCCTGCCAGCACCAATGCGGTGACGACGACCGGCCGCGTGACATCGGCCATGCCGGCCAGCGCGGCATAGCTGGTCGCGACCGACCGCAATTGCAGCGCGACATAGGGCACGGTGCCGATCAACGCGATCAGCGTGACCAGCGCCGCCACTCCCCGGCTGCGCGAGAAGCGCGACCCGATGAAGTCGGCGATCGACGTCGCGCCATCGGCCTGCACCGCGCCGACCAGCCGCACCAGCAACCGCCCGCCCAGCGCGAAGATCAGGATCGGCCCCAGATAGATCGGCAGATACGCCCAGCCATCGGCGACCGCGCTGCCGACCGCGCCGTTGAACGTCCAGCTGCTGCAATAGACCGCCAGCCCCAGCGTATAGACGATCCGCCGGTCGCGCGGCGTCAGTCCGCGCCGACGCGCCCCCCATGCCACTGCGAACAGCAGCGCGGCATAGCCGATCGCGACCGCGAACAGCAGCAATCCGTTCATGGCGACCCTCCCGCCTGCCGTCCTACGCCGGGCGGCTGGGGGATGTCAGTGGAAATCGCGCGACTTGGGTACCAGCCGCACGTCACGCGGATGTCGCGAGGCGACCGGGCGGACCGCTTCGTCGCCACGTGACGACGGGATGGGCGGCGGCGCTTCGCCCAGCCTGTCGAGCAGGTCGCTGCGATCCCATACCCGCGCGCCCATCAGATGGACGATCCCCTCGCGGCTGCGCTGCACCTCGCCTTCGACCACCATCAGCCGCGCGCCCATCACCTCACGCCGATACGCCTCGAACAACCGCGCCCAGAGCACGACATTGGTGATGCCCCCCTCGTCCTCCAGCGTGACGAAGATTGCATTGCCCTTGCCCGGCCGCTGCCGCACGAGGACGAGGCCGGCGGCGGTGACCCGCGCCCCCGCCTTCGCCGCCATGATCCCGGCGCAGCTGGTAACTCCCATCCGGTCCAATCGCTCGCGCAGGAACTGCATCGGATGCCCCTGCAACGACAGGCGGAGCGTCTGGTAGTCGGTCACGACATGCTCGACCGCCGGCATTGCCGGCAGCGTCATGTCCGGCTCGGCGCCCAGTTCGGCGGCGCGGGCATGGGCGAACAGCGGCAATTCGGCATCGGGCGTGCGCCGCACCTCCCACAATGCCGCGCGCCGGTCGAACCCGATCGAGCGAAACGCATCGGCATCGGCCAGGAGTCTTAGCGCCCGCTGCGGCAGTCGCGCCCTTCGCGCCAGTTCCTCGACGCTGGCAAAGGGTCGCGCGGCGGCGATCGCCTCCGCCCAGCCCTGGCGAAACCCGTCCATCTGCCGAAAGCCCAGCCGCAGGGCGAGTTGCTCCCCCTCCAGCTTGTTGTCCCAGTCGCTGACATTCACATCGATGCCGCGCACCTCGACCGCATGGTCGCGCGCGTCACGGACGATCTGTGCCGGCGCGTAAAAGCCCATCGGCTGCGAATTGAGCAGCGCGCAGGCGAACACCGCCGGGTGATGGCATTTGATCCACGACGATACATAGACCAGCCGCGCGAACGACAGCGCATGGCTTTCGGGAAAGCCATAGCTGCCGAACCCCTCGATCTGACGGAAACAGCGTTCGGCAAAGTCCGGCTCATAGCCACGCCGGGTCATGCCCTCGATCAGCTTTTCGCGCAGCTTCTGGATCGTCCCGGGATTACGGAACGTCGCCATCGCCCGTCGCAACTCGTTCGCCTCACCCGGACTGAAATCGGCGGCGACGATGGCGAGCTTCATCACCTGTTCCTGGAACAGCGGCACGCCATAGGTCTTGTCGAGCAGCGTCTTGAGTTCGTTGGGATCGTGCGGCGGTTTGGGCGAGGGATAGGTCACCACCTCCTTGCTGGCCCGCCGCCGCAGATATGGATGCACCATGTCGCCCTCGATCGGCCCCGGCCGCACGATCGCCACCTGTACCGACAGATCGTAGAGCGAGACAGGCTTCAGCCGCGGCAGCATGTTCATCTGCGCGCGGCTTTCGACCTGGAACACGCCGATGCTGTCGCCCCTGTGCAGCATCCGGTAAACATCTTCGTCGTCCGCCTTCAGGTCGACGGTCAGGTCATGCTCGCCCAGCCCGTGGAGCCGGAGCAGGTCGAACGCCTTGCGGATGCAGGTCAGCATGCCGAGCGCCAGCACATCGACCTTCATCAGGCCCAGCGCGTCGATATCGTCCTTGTCCCATTCGATGAAGGTCCGCCCTTCCATCGCGCCGTTATGGATCGGCACCAGTTCGTCCAGCCGCCCCTGCGTCAACACGAACCCGCCGACATGCTGCGACAAATGGCGCGGGAATTCGAGGATCTGGTCGACCAGCCAGCGCAGTTGCGCGATGTCGGGATTGTCGAGGTCGAACCCGGCACTGGTATAGCGCCGCGCCTCCATCTGCCCGGCGAAACTGCCCCATACGGTGCTGCCCAGCCGCTGCGTCACGTCGCGGGTCAGGCCCAGCACCTTGCCGACCTCGCCCACCGCGCTGCGCGGGCGGTAATGGATGACGGTCGCGGCAATGCCGGCCCGCTCACGGCCATAGCGGGCGTAGATATACTGGATCACCTCCTCACGCCGTTCATGTTCGAAATCGACGTCGATATCGGGCGGCTCGCCACGCTGTTCGGACACGAAGCGCGAGAAGAGCAGGTCATGCTCACTCGGGTCGACCGACGTCACGCCCAGCAGGAAACATACGATCGAATTGGCCGCCGACCCGCGACCCTGGCACAATATAGGCGGATCGCACGTCCGTGCGAACCGGACCAGATCATGGACGGTCAGGAAGTAATGGGCGTATTTCTCGCTGCGGATCAGCGTGAACTCTTCGTCCAGCCGCCGCCGCACCTCGACCGGCAGATCGGGACCATAGCGATCATGCGCGGCTGTCATCGTCAGATGTTCCAGCCAGTCCTGCGCCTCCCATCCCGGCGGCACCGGTTCGTGCGGATATTCATATTTCAGGTCGGTCAGGCGAAAGCGGATGCGCTTGAGGATGGCGACGCTTTCCTCGACCGCTTCGGGACAATCGCGGAACAGCCGCGCCATCTCGTCAGGGGATTTGAGATGGCGTTCGGCATTGGCGGCCAGACGCTTGCCGGCGGCAGCGATCGTCGTTCCCTCGCGGATACAGGTCAGCACATCGTGCAACGGGCGCTGTTCGTGGCTTGCATAGAGCGCATCGTTGGTCGCGAGCAGCGGCACGCCGATGGTCCGCGCCAACGCGATCCTTGCCGCCAGCCGCCGCCGGTCGCAACCGCCACGCGGCATCGTCGCCGCCAGCCATACCCGCCCCGGACAGGCATCGCGCAGCCGCGCCAGCAACGCCGCATCGGGCGCAGTGACGATCAGCAACAGCCCCTCCTGCCATTCGAGCAGATCGGTGAGTTCGAGGTGGCAGTCCCCCTTCTTCGCCTTGAGATTGCCGCCACTGAGCAACCGGGTCAGCCGCCCCCAAGCCGCACGGTCGACCGGATAGGCGACGATGTCCGGCGTCCCGTCGGCGAATACCAGCCGCGCACCGACGACAAGGTCGAAGGGATAGTCGGGCAACCCGGCCTCATGCCGCTTCTCCTTCGCATTCTTCAACGCCAGATGCGCTTGAACCACCCCCGCCACGGTGTTGCGGTCGGCGATCCCGATCCCGGCCATCTCCAGTGCGTTCGCCTGCCCAACCATCTCGGACGGTGGCGACGCCCCGCGTAGAAACGAGAAATGCGTCGCGGCGATCAGTTCGGCAAAGGCCATCTCACGGAGCCGCCACGCCCAAGCCACTGCCCGTCATCCCGGCGCAGGCCGGGATCCACCATGCCGCATATCCGATGGCTTCGGCGCTTGCGGAACCTTGGATCCCGGCCTGCGCCGGGATGACGAAAGAGCGAGCAACCCGCGTCATCGCCACACCACTTTTCGTCATTCCCGCGCAGGCGGGAATCCATTCACGCCGACACTGCGGATGGAATCGAGCCGCCAGCGCATATGGATTCCCGCCTGCGCGGGAATGACGAAGCGGGCGCAACGTCACGCAAACACCCCATGCACATACCAGAGCGGATCAGGTGTCTCGCGATCGTACAGCCCGTGCCGAAAGATCCAGTAGCGCCGCCCCCGCACATCCTCGACCCGGTAATAATCGCGCGTCCGCACCTTAGCCTGCCCGCGCCGCCACCACTCGGCCGCGATCCGCTCCGGCCCCTCGAACCGGATCACGTCGTGCAGCACGCGGCGCCAGCGGAAGCGATGCGGCGGACCATCGGGTACCTCGGCCATCACCTCGATCCGTTGCGGCGGGTCGAACAGGTGGATCGGACGCAGCGGCGGCTCGCCCGTCTCGGGCGCGTCCCAGCCGGTCGGTACCGGCGCATCGATCGCGTCGATGGTCAGCACGCCCTGTTCGGGCAGATGGCTGTCGCCCGGCGCGACCCGCGCGATGCGCCCACGGCCAAGGCGGGTGCTCAGGCGATCGACCAGCGCCGCCATCGCCTCTTCGCTCACCGCACCGCCCTCCAGCTGCAATTGCGTGGGGGCCAGCGGTTCGAGCGCGGGGACGCTCATGCGGATCATGTCGAACCCGAACCCCGGATCGATCGGATCGGCCAGCGTATCGATCCGTTCGCGGAACAGCCGCAGGATCGACGGCGGATCGCGGAGCGGCAACCCGCTTTCGACCGCCAGATCGCGCAGCGCCCCATCCGCCCGGTACAGCCGCACCGCGAACCGTCGCCCGCCTCGGTCGCGTGCGGTCAGTTCCGCCTCCGCCTCCGCCGCCAGATCGCCGATCGTCGCCAGCACATCGGCATCGCGCGCGATCGGTTCGGCGAAACGTCGTTCGAAGAACAATGCCGGCAAGGCTCGCCGTGGCCGCAACCGCTGATCGGCATCGCCCAGCAACCGCGCCAATGCCGCCACCGTCTCCTCGCCGAAACGTGCCGCGATCGGTGCGGTTGGGCGGCTCGCCAGATCGCCGATCGTGCGCAGGCCCGCCCGTCGCAGCGCCACCGCAATCTCGTCGTCGAGCCGCAGCGCCGCCACCCCCAGCCGCCGGATCGCCGCCGCCTCGCTCGCCGCAGGCGCGCTCTGGAACCGGGCCAGCGCCTGCGCCGCATCGGGCGTGTCGGCCAGCGCGTGGCGCAACGTCCCGAACCGGGCCAGCCGCGCCTCGACCTCCGCGACCAACGCCCCCTCGCCACCGAACAGATGCGCGCAGCCGGTAATGTCGAGCGTCACCCCGTCGCCCCCATCCAACGCCACCATCGGCGTGAACCGGTCGCAGGCATCGGCGATCCGCTCCAGCCAACCATGATCGGCGAACGGATCGGCATCGACCACCGCCAGGTCGGGCAGTTGCGCCCGCGCATCGGCCAGCGCCATGCCGGGGGCCAGCCCTTTGTCGAGCGCTTGCGGATCGACCGATGCGATACGTAACGCGCCCCGCACCGTCTCGACACAGACGAAAGGTGCATCATCCGGCACGGCGCAGGGGGATTGGTGCAGCAGCCGGTCGGCGGGCAGGAACGGCCACCACAGCGCCAGATGGCGTCGGGCTGGTGAAGACGGCTTGCTCACGGTTCCACTCCACTTGCCAGCGGCCATCGGCACCCCGGCCGCGCTGACGCAATAATTCTAGGTCGAAGGTCGGATGGCCCGGCGCATTGGCCGGCAGGGGCTGCGACGCGCACGACCGCACCGCCCAGCGGGTATCGGCGGCACTGGCCACCGGCGTCGCGGCGATGCGCAGCAACAGCGCCGCCACCCCGCTTTCCTCCGCCGCCAGCGCGAGCCGGCGGCTGGCGGTCAGGTCGAGCACTTTGAGATCGCGGTGCAGCTCGATCACCGCCACCCCTACCCCGGCACAACGCACAACATCGGCCGCCGCACGCAGCACCGACAAAGGATCGGGCAGGAAGCCGAGCAGTAGACGCGTGGGATCGACGCCGATCTCGACCAGTCCCGGCCCATGGAGATGCCCGCCCCCGCGCACCGCCGATTCTTCGCGCAACCACACCACGCCGCCGCCCAGCCGAATCGACAGCATCCCGGCAAAGCCGGTCGCGCTGCCGGCATCGCCCTGCTCGGCCGCAAAAATCTCGTGTAGCCGCCCGCGGGCGATGCCTCCGCCCAGCGCGGAATCGATGTCGCCATGCCCAGTCGCGACGCGAACCGCCTTGCCCACCGGCGCGCGCCGCTCCATGGCGGCGACTTGCCGCTTCAGCGCGATAAGGGTGGACGACTCTACGTTCATGGTTTGTTCTTTATCCTCCAACCCTTATGGATTCGTCAATCCGGGTTGGAGGGCGTGGGTGCGGTCAGTCGACCGGCAACGGCTCGACATCAACCGACACGTGCATCGTCTGCGCGCCCGACCCCAGTACGACGCCATCGATCGGCGCGATGTCGGCATAGTCGCGGCCGATCGCCATCACGACATGGTCTTCCGCCATCCAGATGCCGTTGGTCGGATCGACGCCGACCCATCCCAGATCGGGACCGGCCCAGACCAGCACCCACGCATGGGTGGCATCGGCTCCGACCAGCCGCTCCTGCCCAGGCGGCGGCAAGGTGCGTAGATAGCCCGAGCAATAGGCGGCGGGCAGTCCCGCCCCGCGCAACCCCGACAGCATGATCTGCGCGAAATCCTGACACACCCCGCCGCGCTTGGCGAAGGCTTCGGCAGGCGGGGTGTCGACCAGCGTCGCGGTCGGATCAAAGGCAAAGTCGCGCTGGATCCGCCGGGCCAGCACGATCGCGGCGTCGAGGATGCCGCGGTCGTCGGCCAGTTCCTCGGCACACCATGCCGCGATTTCGGGCACGATCGGGACGTGAGCGGAGGGGAAGAGATAGCTGACCGGGCTGGCCGGCCCGGCATCCTGCACCGCTGCCACCATCGCCCGGATATCGCCCAGCGTCGGATCGCCTGGTGACGGGAACGGGATCGGACGCTCGACCCGCACCGTCGCGCGGCTCTCGATCGTCAGCGTCTTTTCCGGCCGATCGACAACCAACCGCGTGACATTGGCCAACCCCGCCTGCGCCCGCGCCGGCGCGGTCGACCCGCCCGGCTCGACCAGCAGCGCATACTCCTCCAGTTCCTGCCCCGACCACAGGATCGGGCGCAGACGCAGGTTGCAACGCGCGAACCCGGCGGCCTCGGCATAGTCGAAGCGGGTGATGTGGCGGATGGCATAGCGCATCATGCCAGCGTCAACCCGGCTTCTCGAAGCGCCTGCGCTCCTTGCAGGAAATACCGCGTGGCGATGGCATCCGACAGCTTCTGCAACTGCTGGTTGATTTCCAGCAGCCAGCCCCGGTCGAGCCGTTCGGCCGATCCGATCGCGACCGCCGCGGTCAATCGCGCGGCGATGCGCTGCTGCGGTTCGGCGATGCCGGCATCGTTCAACACCGGCAGCTTGCAGAGATGCTGGACGATCGTTTCCACCTGAAATGCGATGCCGCGCGGGTTGCCGGGATCGAGCGCGATCAGGTCGATCACCGGCACCCGTGCGAACCCGATAAGATAGCGCTGGCGATAGCTGATCTGGCTGTCGGCAAGGTCGAGGAGCGTCGACAGGTCCTCGGCGCTCGCCCGGCGCAGATCGACCGCCAGCAAGGTACGCGTCGCCGCCATCGCGCGTTCGATCCGCCGACCCAGGTCGTGGAAGCGCCACGCATCGGTTCGCCCCATATGTTCGGCCGACAGCCCGGCTAACGCTGCATAGCGACGCTGCAACGTGCCCGCCCGGTCGAGCAACGTGCCCGCGGTCGGATGCGGCGCGTCGAGCAGCCGCACCATGTCCGCCGACAGCCGGTCGCGCGACACGCCGCCGATGCCGGTCGCCATGCGGTTGATCGCGCGCACGCTGCCCCAGCCCTCGACCGATTCCATCGCCTCCCGCCCGAAATCGACCAGATCGCGGCGACGGTGGCTGGGCGGCCGGGCGGCGGCACCGGTATCGGCGATGATCGTCACCAGCCGCTCGACCGTTTCCGGGGCCAATGCCGCGCCGGTATCGGCCGAGATCGAATGACCGAACAGCACGCGGATGACGCCCAGCAGCGCCTCGCCCCGCTCCAGATAACGCCCCAGCCAGAACATGTTGTCGGCGACGCGACTGGGCAAGGTACCCGGATTGCGACGCAGTTCGACGCTGTCGGCCGGCTGCAGCAGCGATATCGGTGCGACCGGATCGGGGCCGTGGACGATGACGTCGGCCGACCACGACCCTTCGCCCATCACCGCGGCGCGCGCGTCGGGCTGGTCGCCGATCCGGACGAACCCGCCGGGCAGCACGACCCAGCGACCGTCGGCTCCGCGCGCGGCGAAGACCCGCAGCGAGAAGGGGCGCGGCTGCAATCCCTCGCCACAGGCGGTCGGCATGGTCGAAAGTTCGGCGACCTCCTGACCCACATAATCCTGCGGCCGCAACGCCATCGCCGTCGCCAGCCGTTCGCGTGCCTCGCCGTCCAGTGCGGCACCGAGCACGGCGCCGTCCGGTAGTCCTGCGACCGGCGGTCCGGCAAAGGCGGGGCCGACCACCAGTTGCTCAAGCGAGGCCAGCACATGCGCACGGTCCGCCGCGCGACCGCACCACCATGTCCCGATCGACGGCAATGCGGGCGCCCGCCCCAGCAACCGTTCCCCCAGCGCCGGCAGGAACGCGGCGAAGGCGGGCGATTCGAGCACGCCGACCCCCGGCGCATTGGCGATGACGACATTGCCCGCCGCCATCGCATCGACCAGCCCCGGCACGCCGATCGTCGAACCGGCATCGAACGCCAGCGGGTCGATAAGACGCGGGTCGATCCGCCGCCACAGCGCGTCGATCCGCTTCAACCCGGCGATGGTGCGGACATAGAGGTGATCGTCGCGCACCGCCAGATCGGCACCCTCGACCAGCAGGAACCCCAGATAGCGCGCCAGATGCGCCTGTTCGGCATAGCTGGGATTGAGCTTGCCCGATGTCAGCAATCCGATACGCGGCTCCGACCGGCGACAGGCGGCGGCGATTCCGGCGCGCATCGCCGCGAAGAAGGGCGCGTGTCGTTCGATATTCAACCGCGACGGCAGACCGCCCAGCGTCCGCGCCATCGCCAGCCGGTTTTCGAGCGCATATCCCGCTCCCACCGGTACGCGGACATGGTCCGCCAGCACCCGCCAGCGCCCGTCCGGACCGCGACACAGGTCGGCGGCGACGAAGTGCAACTGGTGCCCGCCCGGCGGCACGACGCCGACCATCGGCCGCAGGAACAATGGCGATCCGGTGACCATCATCGCCGGCAAGGTGCCGTCCGCGACCAGCCGCTGGTCGCCATGGATGTCGGCGATCACGCTCTCGAACAGGTCGGCGCGTTCGGCCATCCCCTCGGCTATGGTACGCCATTCGTCGGCGCCGATCAGCAGCGGGACCGGCGACAGCGGCCAGCGGCGTTCCTCGCTCTCGCCCGCCGCGCGATAGGCGGTGCCGATATCGTCGGCATGGCGTTGCGCCCGTTCGCGCGCGGCAGCCAGCGTGCTGCCGGGCAGGCTGGCCAATTCCTCGAACGCGACCTCCCATGCCGCGCGGTCTCCGTCGCAGGCAGCCGACAACATGTCACCCTGCGGCGCGCGAGTCCGATACTCCGTCAGCCAGCGCTCACCCGTCGCGCCAGCATCAAACCGTCCGTTGATCGCGCGGCTGGCCATAATGCTTCCCAAAACCCCGACCATTCCCAAGCACGCGCGCCGCACAGGTGCAACCGGTTTGCGGAAATGGGTACGGATATGCAGGCGACGTTCGCAGCCGAGGCGGCCTTTCCCACGCCGGATATCCGCACGAAGGGTGAAGTGGTTTTAAGCATGATGACAAACGGCTAAACCGTTCGTGCTGAGTAGGGGGTTGAGCGAAGTCGAAGACCCGTATCGAAGCACCTGCCCCAGAAGGTCCTTCGATACGCCCTTTCGACAGGCTCAACGGCTACTCAGGACGAACGGGTCGGGCTCACCACCATCCTCCGACAGCAACGCTCAGGCAGCGGCCAGCCGCTGCTGCATCCGATGCACCTCGTTGCCGCTCTCCGCCGCCCCGGACAGCTTGAAGCGCGCCACTTCGGTCGCCAGCACCTCGGCTTCCTGCGCGAGCACGCGGGCGGCGGCGGTCGCTTCCTCGACCATCGCCGCGTTGCGCTGCGTGACATTGTCCATCTCGGACACGGCGGTATTGACCTGCTGCAGACCAGTCGACTGCTGCGCCGCCGACGTGGCGATGCCCGAGACGAGATCGCTGATCTCGCCGATACGGCCGATGATCCGTTGCAGCGCCTGTCCCGTCGCATTGACCAGTTCGACGCCGACATCGACCTGTTCGGAAGAAGCGAGGATGCGCGTCTTCACGTCCTTGGCGGCATCGGCCGAACGCTGCGCCAACGCGCGGACTTCGGAAGCGACTACGGCGAAGCCCTTGCCCGCTTCGCCCGCCCGGGCCGCCTCGACACCGGCGTTCAGCGCCAGCAGGTTCGTCTGGAACGAAATGCCGTCGATAACGCTGATGATCTCGCTGATTTCGGCCGACGAGCGCTGGATTCCGCCCATGGCGTCGACCGCGCGGCGGACGATCTTGCCCGATTCCTCCGCTTCGCCGCGGGCCTCACCGACGATGCGGTCGGCGCGCGATGCGCCCTCGGCGGTCTGGCGGACGGTGCCGACGATCTGCTCCATCGCCGCCGCCGTTTCCTCTAGGCTCGCCGCCTGCTGTTCGGTTCGCTGCGACAGGTCGTCCGACGCATGGCGGATATTGCCAGATCCGATGCGGATCTGCTCACCCGATCGGGTGACCATGCCCAGCGTCTCACACATCTGCCGGCGCATCGCTTCGAAACTGTCGGCCAGCGCCTGATATTCGCGCGGCAGCCCCTCCAGCGAAACGGTCAGGTCGCCTTGCGCCATTCGTTCGAACGCCGCCCCGCAGCGTTCGATGACGGCACGCCGCCCGGCCTGTTCCGCCTCGAAATAAGCGGCCAGTGCGATGTCCATGTCGATCAGCGACGCCTTGACCAGCGCGGTCGCCGCCCGTGCACGCGCTCGCGCCCCGAACGGCCAGCCAATCCGCCCGAGCACCAGCCGCGGCAGGACATGCTCGAGCATTCGCGCATAGCCGCTGATATACCACGTCGGGGCCAGCCCGATACGGGCATGGACCTGTCCGATATTCGATGCGGCAGCGGCATAGTCGCGGTTGATCGGCCCCGAAAACAGCTTGCGCCAGTGTTCGAGCTGCTTGTCGCGGGCATGGTCCATCCGCGCCTGCGACTGGAACATCGCGCTGATCGACGGCGTCGCCGCGATGTGCCGGTAGAGCGCGGTCAGCGCGGCGGGCGCATGGCGCTCGATCGCGCGCTTGACCCGCGGAAACGAACGATAGCTGCGATCATCATAGGCGAACGCCGCCAGTCTCTTGTCGAAGTCGATTTCGTCGGTTGCACTCACGATCGGTACCCTCCCGTACCAACGCAAGCTATCGCACGACGGTTAATGTTGCGTAGCTTTTTGGAGGCATGAGCGTCGCGTAAGTCCCGGTAAGTCGGGGGCTTGCCGCATCGGGTCAGACCGGCGTCGCGGCGCGGCGCAGCCGATCGTTAATCGCTGCACCCAGTCCCGCATCGGGGATCGGTGCGACCGCGATTCGACTCGCGGCCGACGCATCGGCGAGGTGCAACGCATCGAACAGCCGCGCCGCCGCCTCGACCGGATCGCCGCTTGCCGACAGCGTCGCATCCCCCGCGAACGGCCCGAAACCGATCCACCATTCGCCGTTGCGGCGATCGGTCGCGTGCAGCCGAACCGGCTTCGACGGGGCATAATGGCTGGCAAGTTGCCCCGGCGCCTCGATCCCCGCCCCCGCTCCGCCGACCGCGACGCCCAACAGGTCCGCCACCGCCGATCGCGTCACCGGGCCGGGGCGCAGTTCGCGGACCTGCCCGTCGAGACAGGCGATGATCGTCGATTCAATGCCGCGCGTCGTCGGTCCGGCATCGATGACCAGCGGAATGCGACCATCGAGGCTGCGCAGCACATGCTCGGCCCGTGTCGGGCTGATCGATCCGCTGGCATTGGCCGAGGGCGCGGCGAGCGGCCGTCCGGTCTTCCGAAGCAACGCCTGCACCGCGTCATGCGCCGGCACCCGGATCGCGATCGTCGGCAGCCCCGCCGTCACCAGCGCCGATATTTCCGCCGCCTCACGCATCGGCAGCACCAGGGTCAGCGGCCCCGGCCAGAATGCCTCGGCCAACCGCAGCGCATGGTCGTCGAACACTGCCAGCGCCTGTGCCGCCGCCAGCGTAGGTACATGGACGATCAGCGGGTTGAACCCCGGCCGCCCCTTCGCCGCATAAATGCCAGCGACCGCGTGCGAATCACCGGCATCGGCGGCGAGGCCATAGACCGTTTCGGTCGGCACCGCGACGCAGCCGCCATTGGCGATCACCGCCGCAGCAGCATCGATCGCCGCCATGCCGTACGGTAAGGTCTGGGTGGCGATGCGGGGGTTTGGAGCGGTCATAATTTGGGCGCTATACCGGCAAAAACACTCGATCGAGAGAGGGCAAATGGAACTGATCCCCGCCACCGCCGAACAGCGTTTCGCGCTGACCCATGCCGCCGGGATTGAGGAGCTTGCCGCCGCCGAACGCTTCACCGACGCGACGCCCGACATGCTCGATGCGATCCTGACCGGGATCGGCGAGTTCGCCGCCGGCGAATGGCGGCCGCTCGACCGGATCGGCGACACGGTCGGCGCGCGCTGGACGTCCGAGGGCGTGGTGATGCCCGAAGGCTTTCGCGCCGCCTATCAGGCCTATGTCGCGGGCGGCTGGGGCACGATCGGGTCGCCCGCCGATTTCGGGGGACAGGCGATGCCGTTCGCCGTCGCCACTGCGGTGCTCGAGACGCTGGGAACTGCCAATCTGGGCTTCGCGCTCGCCCCCACGCTGACGGTCGGCGCGATCGAGGCACTGACCCATCATGGCAGCGCCGAGCAACAGGCGCGCTATCTGCCCAAACTGGCGACCGGCGAATGGACCGGCACGATGAACCTGACCGAGCCGCAGGCCGGATCGGACGTCGGCGCGCTGACCACGCGGGCGGAGCCGGTCGGCGACGGCAAATGGCGCATTCGCGGGACCAAAATCTATATCTCGTTCGGCGATCACGACATGGCGGACAATATCGTCCACCTGGTCCTCGCCCGCACGCCCGGCGCCCCGGCGGGGACCAAGGGGATTTCGCTGTTCCTCGTCCCCAAATTCCGGCTCGACGCCGATGGCAATCCGGGGAAGCCGAACGACATCCGCGTCGTGTCGATCGAACACAAAATGGGTCTGCACGCCTCGCCCACCTGCGTGCTGTCGTTCGGCGACAATGGCGACTGTTTCGGCGAACTGATCGGCGCGGAGGGCGCGGGGATGCGCGCGATGTTCACGATGATGAACAATGCCCGCCTCAACGTCGGGCTGCAGGGCGTGCAGGTGGCGGAAGCGGCGACGCAGCGTGCCGTCGCCTATGCCCGCGAACGCGTCCAGTCGCCGCGCGCCTCGGCCGGTGGTGCGCCGGTCGCGATCATCGAGCATCCCGATGTCCGCCGGATGCTGCTGCGGATGACCGCGCAGACCATGGCCGGGCGGGCTTTGGTCTATTACGCAGCGGGTCAGGTCGATCGCGCGACGCTGGGGATCGAAGGGGCGAAGGCGCGGCTTGATCTGGTGACGCCGCTCGCCAAGGCGCATGGCACCGATATCGGCTGCGAGGTCGCGAGCCTTGGGGTGCAGGTCCATGGCGGCATGGGCTATGTCGAGGAAACCGGCGCGGCGCAGCATTATCGCGACGTCCGCATTACCCCGATCTATGAGGGCACCAACGGTATCCAGGCCGCCGATCTGGTCGGGCGCAAGCTGTCGGGCGATGGCGGGGCGGCGATCGACGCGCTGTTCGCCGACATGCGCGGCGAGGTCGAACACGCCGCGCTCGGCGATCTGCTCGGCGATACGCAGGCGGTGGCGCGCTGGATGCTGGAGGCGAGCGTCGACGATCGGCTGGCGGGCAGCTATTCGTTCCTGACGATGCTGTCGACCTGCGTCTGCGGCTGGCTGCTCGAGCGGCAGGGGCGTGCGCTGGCCGGGGTCGACGACGCGAACTTCGTGGCGCGCAAGCGGGCGGCGGTGACGTTCTATCTCGACCGGATCGTGCCCGAGGCGCGTGGCCTCGGCATGGCGGCGATGGCGGGTGCCGGCGGATTATACGGCCTCCGCGCGGAACAGTTCGCCGCAAGCTAACCGTGCCAGTCGATCCAGTTGCCATAGGCGTGGCAGGTCGCCAGATGGCGGACATCGCCGTCGGGATAGGTGGTGAGCGTCAGATGGACCGCATCACGCGCGTCGGTCCATTCGAAGCCGATCCGTGCCAGGGGATAATTCGCCGCCACCATGGCGTCCGTCACCTGCGCCCTGGTCGCGGCGCTGCAATATTGCAGCGCCATGGTGTGGATGACGACGCGGCAGATGCCGTCGGCGGGCGGGTGCGCGAGTTCGGCGGGTAGCCAGCGGGCGATGTCATCGCACGCGATCGACGGCGGCACTTCGTCGGCGACCGCCAGCGCATGGCGCAGACGTTCGGCGCGTTCGGGTTCGTCAGCCCAGACATAGGCCATCAGCCGTTCGCGCGCTTGGCGATCGGCAGCGGCGAGCGGGCGCAGGTCGACGCCGCGCGTCGCCACGATCTCGACCGGTCGCGCGAGCGGGGCCTGCCCGCGCCACTCGGGCGTGATCCGTACCGGCGAATCGCGACGCCCGACCCGAACCCCGCCCAGATCATAGGCATACTGCGCAAGGTTCAGGTTCAGCCCGGCGCTCGCGCCCAGTTCAAGCAGTTCGAAGGGCAGGTCGTGGATTCCGCGCAACGTCATCAACGCAGCCATGATCGCCGCCGCCCGCCCGACCTCGTTGGTCTGGGGCGGCAGCCGCATCCAGTCGGCGATAAAGCCGTCCGCCGCCGCCATGGCGTTGCCGATCACCGCATCGAAATCGCCGGCCCGCATGGCGTAGAGCGTGCTGAGCGCCGCATCATCGCCGCGCCGGGCCAGCGCATGAAGCGCGGCGTTGAACCGCATCGCCAGCGCATCGGCGGCGGCATCGCCCGGCCAGTCGGCGATCAGCGCTGCGGTACGCGGCGCGCGGGCGAGTTGACGCTCCCCCGCCCCCAATACTGCCGCGACGAACGCCGAGCCCAGGTCGCGCGCGACCAGTGCATATTGCCCCAATGGACCCGGCATGACGTCAGAACGCGTCCCAGTCGTCGCTCGCATTGACCGCGCGCCGTGGCGCGGGCTCGGGCGGCGCGACCCAGCGGCGCTGCTGCTTGCGCGGCGTGAACTTCGTTACGTTCGCCGCGGTACCGCCATCGATCGCAAAGGTCGCAACCGATCCGGCGAGCGCTTCTGCCTCCGACACCAGCTGGCGCGCGGCCGCGGAGGTCTGTTCGACCATCGCCGCATTCTGCTGCGTCATCGCGTCCATCTCGGCGATGGCGACGTTGATCTGGCCGAGGCTGGTCGCCTGATGCTCCGACTGACGGGCGATGGCGTCGATCGACCCGCTGACCGACGTGACCCGCTCGATGATCCGTCCCAGCGCCTGCCCGGTCTGCCCGACCAGCTGCACGCCGGACTGGACATGGGTCGACGCC
This sequence comes from Sphingomonas epibiotica, assembly GCF_039615155.1. Taxonomy (NCBI): domain Bacteria; kingdom Pseudomonadati; phylum Pseudomonadota; class Alphaproteobacteria; order Sphingomonadales; family Sphingomonadaceae; genus Sphingomonas; species Sphingomonas epibiotica. Next base: position 275,045 of record NZ_JBDGHY010000004.1, read on the forward strand.
GACTGGACCTTGTTCTTCACCTCGGTCGCGGCATCGGCCGAACGCTGCGCCAGCGCGCGGACTTCGGACGCGACCACGGCGAAGCCCTTGCCCGCCTCGCCCGCGCGCGCCGCCTCGACCCCGGCGTTCAGCGCCAGCAAATTGGTCTGGAACGCAATGCCGTCGATCAGGGTGATGATCTCGGCGATCTCGTTGCTGGCGCGTTCGATGCCGTGCATCGCCTCGATCGCCTGCCGCACGATCGCGTCGCCGCGCTCCGCCTCGGTCCGGGTATCGGCCATCGCGCTGCTGGCGCCGGTCGCCGCCCCCGCCCCGTCGCGGATCGATTTGGTCACTTCGTCCAGCGCCGACGACGATTGCTGCAACGCCGCCGCCTCGCGCTCGGTCCGTTCGGCCAGATCCATGGCGGCTTGCGAGATTTCGTCGGAATTATGCTTGATGCTCTGCACCGTGCCGCGCACTTCGCCCAATACCCGGTTCAGGCTGGACGTGGCGTTGTTGAAATCGTCGGACAGCGCACGGAACGCGTCGGGGACGTCGGCGACGCGCGCGGTCAGATCGGCCTGCGACAGGCTGCGCAGGCCGCCCCCGATCGCGGTCATCGCCGCCAGCCGATCGCGATCGTCCGCCACCTTCGCCGCCGCCGTGTCACGGAAGACCAGCACCGCGCGCGCCATATCGCCCAGTTCGTCGCTGCGCCCCGCCGCGTCGACCGCGATGTCATGCCGCCCGGCCGCCAGATCGGCCATCGCCTGCGTCAGCGTCGTGATCGGCCGCGCAATCTGTCGGCTGAGCATGACCGACAGCGCAATGGCGAGCCCGATCAGCGCGACTCCGCCGATCGCCAGCGCGATCAGCGCGGTGGTGATCGCACCTGCCTGCGCCGCCGAATTCGCCTCCATTTCCTCGGTTTCGGTCGCGCGCAACGCGCGCAGCGGCAATGCCACCTTGCTGACCAGCACCTTCTGCCCAGCGCCGCGTACTTCCTCTTGCGCCGCGTCGCGATCACCGGCCTTCACCTTCGCGATTAGCCTGTCACCCCAGTTGCGCCGCCATGCCAGCGTTTCGCGACGCGCTTCCTCCAGCTGATCCTTTTCTGACTGGACGGTCAGCATCGTCGCCAGCGCGGCAGCCGTCTCGTCGAACTCCTGCCGGCCTTCGTCATAGGATTTCAGATAGGTCGGATCGCCGGTGACCAGGAACCCGCGAAACTGGCTGTTCTGCCGAAGAATCGACGTTTCGAGCGTCAATGCCTTCGCATAGACGTCCTGACTGTGATTATTCCGTTCGGTCGACCGCGCGATCATCATGATGCTGGCAAAGAACACCAGCATCACCACCGCCGCCGAAGCGATGACGGCAAGGAACGACAGCCCAAGCTTGCGAGGAATTTTCATGGGTTCGGTTCGTCCGTAACAGGCGTGGATGACATCATCAGAACCGCGACCGCAGCGTGATGCCGTAGGTCCGTGGTTCGGCGAGGTAGGAGGCGGTCATCGCGTTACCGACGCCGAAGGCCGGCGCGCCGAAGCGGGTTACCTGCGACACGCTGCCCGCACCCTGGAACGGCAAGGCAAAGGCGACCTGCTGATAGTCGGTGTCGAGGATGTTCTGGCCCCAGAACTCGATCGCCCAGCGCTGTTCGGGACCGCGCAGACCGATACGCGCGTTCATCAGAAAGAAGCCGTCGAGCCGCTTTTCGGCGAACAGGTCCGATCCGGTATTATAGTCGCTGGTAAGGCGGCTATCGACATAGAAGAGTGCGCTGAGGTTGCGCCCGACCGGCGGGGTCCACACCGCCGAATTGGTGATGGTGTGGCGTGGCGCGTTCGACATCTGGTTGCCGGGCAACAGGAACAGCGCGGCGTTCAGCGGCTCGCCCGCCTCGCTGCCGACCAGATTGTCGCGATATTGGGTGTGAGCATAGGTATAGCCGATATTGAACGCGACGTCGCGTGCCGGATAGGCGCCGGCTTCGAACTCGAAACCCTGCGTTACCACGCCCGCGCCGACCTTGCCCGAACACGCGCCGGTCGCCGAGTTGTTGTCGCCATCGGCACCGGCCAGCGACTGATCGCACGAACTGATGTTCTGGACGATGAAGTTGGTGCCGTTGAAGGTGTTCAGCTGAAAATTGCGGAACGCCGATCGAAACGCGGCGAGGTTCGCGGTGAACTTTGCCGAGCTGTATTTGACACCGATTTCCAGCGCCTGCACCGTTTCCGGGTCGAAGCGCAGGTTGCGCGCCGATGCCGTCGTCGGCGTGGTGAACACGGTCGCAGACAGGTCGGAACGGTCGAGATTATAGCCGCCCGCCTTGTACCCGCGCGCATAGGACGCATAGAGAAGCGTGCTCGGCACCGGCTTCCACGACAGCACGGTCGTGCCGGTCACCTGTCCTTCGCTCAGCTTGTCGCGGATCGGCACGCCGGTCAGGGCCGCGGTCGAATTGCCCGTGCAGGTCAGGGTGACGATGCCCGCCGCGAGCGATCGCAGCGTCGCGTTGCTGCTGCCGAGCAGCGGCGCCATCGCCGCCTGTTGGCTGGGACATACGGTGTTGTTGTTGACGAAGCTGGCGTTCAGCGACTTCTGTTCATGCGTATAGCGCAGGCCGCCGGTGAGGCTGAGCGTATCGGTCACTTTGAAGATATTATGGGTGAAGAATGCATAGTTGCTGCTGGTCTGGTCATAGACGTCGCGTACGCTGCCGAGATCGTTCAGCGTGCTCAGCCGGTCGATCGCCCCGATGATCTGCGGACCGACCGCCGCGGTCAGCGCGGCGCGGCCGGCAGTGCTCAGACAGCCGCTCGCCGCCGGATTGCGCAGCGCCGCCAGCGGGTTGATCGTCGTCACGACACGGCACGCCGCGAAGGCACCATATTGGGAACCGAAGCGGAGATTATCGGCGACCTGCAGATTCTCGTGGGCGTAATAGCCGCCGACCATCCAGTCGAGACGATTGTTGAACAGCCCGCCGCTCAGCCGCGTTTCCTGCGTAAAGGTGTGGAATTCGCGATAGGCGTTTCCGTCGTCGGGGCGATAGGCGATGTCGACATTGCCGTAATCGACATCGGCCGCGCCGCCCGCCTTATATTCGCGGTACGCGCTGATCGAGATGAGCTGGAGGTTGGAGAAGGTCCAGCCGATCCGTGCCGAGGCACCATAATCGGTGGTGACGTTCGCGTACGCCCGCCCGGGCGTGTTGGCGATCCGGCGGTTATACGGATCGCCCGCGCTTGGCAGCACCCCGCCCAGGCTCTGGAGGATCGATACGATCCGGTTCTGCGCCGATGGCGTATAGTCGCCTGGAACTCCGGGCGTCGGATCGATCTTCTCCTGCGTATCGATGTAGACGGCGCCGCAGCATTTTTCGTCGCGATGCGTATAGTCGCCGATCAGCCGGATCGAGAAATTGTCGATCGGTTTGAAGAATAGCTGCCCGCGGACGAACGTGCGGTTGCGGTCGTTGTAATCGGTGTTGTTGACGACATCGCGGTAGAAGCCGTCGCGCTTGCCGACGACGCCGTCGACGCGGAACGCCAGCTTGTCGGCGACGATCGGTCCGGTCAGCGCACCGGCAAGGCGCACCGCGTTGAAATTGCCGTAACTTGCCTCGCCATAACCGCCGAATTCGAACGAGGGATATTTGGTGTAGATGCTGATCGCGCCCGCCGACGAATTGCGGCCCGACAACGTGCCCTGCGGCCCGCGCAGCACTTCGATCCGCTCGACCTCGCCCAGATCGTTGAGGCCCGAGCCGGTGCGGCTGCGATAGACGCCGTCGATGAACACCGCGACCGAGCTTTCGAGGCCGGGATTGTCGCCGACCGTCCCGATGCCGCGCAGGCGTGCCGCCGCATTGGCTTCGGATCCGGTCGAGGACACGATCAGCGACGGCGACAATTGCGCCATCTGGCGAATGTCGGTCGCGCCCGAATTCTGGAGTGCGGCGGTGCTGTAGGCGCTGACGGCGATCGGCACGTTCGACAGTCGCTGCGAACGTCGAGTCGCAGTGACGACGATGTCGGAGGTGTTGGCAGATTCCTGCTCGCCGGGTTTTGCCTCCGGCTTGTCGCCCTTGGTCGTTACGACGCCGCGTAATCCCTGCGCTGCCGCCGGTCCCGCCACCACCACAGCGGCGGTCGCCGCAAGCAATACTCCCAGCTTCCGCATAAACGCTCCCCCACCCGGCAATTCTGCCCGCAGGGAAGTCATTAGACCGGTAGCGGATACTAGATAGTTAACGCGAAAGACGCCAAACGACCGTTCCCAAGACAGGGACGGATCGGAACGGTCGGGACGTGTATTGACCGATCACTGTTCTGCGTCGCTTCTTTGCAAACGCAAATCCGCCCGGCAACGCATGGCTGCCGGGCTGACGATCGGTTCCGCGTCGTTCAGACTCGCAGCGGACCGTTGGCGGCGGGCGGTTCGAACTGCGGTACCCCGTCGGCATCGTAGCGCACCGGCTGCACCCGCGTATGGCGATTGGGATCGAACAGCGGGTCGCCGGTGATCTGCTCATAGTCGCGGGCATGGAAGACCAGCATGTCGCGACCACGTTCGTCGACGGTGAAGCTGTTGTGGCCAGGGCCGAATATCTTGCGGGCTGGATCGGTCTTCATCACCGGCTGCGGCGACTTGGTCCATGCCGCCGGGTCCATGATGTCGGCATCGTCGCGCGCGGTCAGCATGCCCAGACAATAGCGCGCGTCGGTGGCACTCGCCGAATAGGTCAGGAACAGCCGCCCGTTGCGCGCGAGCAGCGCCGGAGCCTCGGCAACCTTATAGCCGCGGATCTCCCACGGCAGCGTCGGCACGGTCAACCGCGCGGGCTTCGCGGCCAGCGTCAGCGGCGTCGCGAGCGGGGCGAGATACAGGTTCGAATTGGTATCGATCCCCGGCTCGCGCTGCGCCCAAGCCAGATAGCGGGTGCCGCGATGCACGAAGCTGGTCGAATCCAGGTTGAAGCTGTCCCACGGCGTTTCGAGCTGCCCCAACACCGCCCAGTTGCCGGTCATCGGATCGGGACCGTCGCACACCACCGCATAGGTGCGGATGCGGAACACGTCCTCGCCGCCGCCGCTGGGGCCGGCGGCGAAATACATGATCCACTTGCCATCGATCTGGTGCAGTTCGGGCGCCCAAAGGAAACCCGATCGCGGGCCCGACGCCTCGTGCCGCCACAGGACCTTTTCCTGCGCGTTCGTCAGCCCGCCGATCGTCTTCGACCGGCGCAGCACCAGCCGGTCATATTCAGGTACCGACCCGGTCAAATAGTACCAGCCATCGGTGTGGCGAAACACCTGCGCATCGGCGCGGTTCTTGACCAGCGGGTTGACGATGCCGGTCGTGCCCCCGCGACGTCGCTGCGCCCAGGCGGGCAGCGTGCTCGCGGCACCGGCGGCGGCCACCCCGCCCAGAAACAGGCGGCGGGACAGGGCGTCGTTCATCGGCATTCTCTCCTTCACTGTGCGCTCGGCCAGCCATCGCCACCCCATGTCAGGGTCGCGATCCGCAGGGTCGGCGCACCGGCATTTTCCTTGTCGTAAGCGTGATAGACGATGCGGTCGATCCCGTCCTGCCCACGGTAATGACCGGCATGGCCGGGTCCGCGATACCGGCCCTTTTCCTCCAGATCGGCGCGCAGCAGCACGGTGCCGCCGCCGGACAGCATCGAACTGCCGTCCTTGCCGAGATAGGGGCCGGCGATCGTCTTCGACCGGCCAATCACGGTGTAATAGGTGCTGTTCACGCCCTTGCAGCAATAGTCGTAGCTGGCGATCAGCCAGTAATATCCGCCGCGTTCGAAGATATAGGGCGCTTCGATGATCGACGGCGCGCCAGCGGGCACTGGGCGGCTGGCGAGGGCCAATGGCCTCGCGTTGGGGTTCAGCGGCTTGCCGGTCTGCGAGTTCAGCTCGACCAGCTTCAACCCGCTCCAGAAACTGCCGAACGACAGCCAGTGGCGGCCGGACCTGTCGACGACGAATGCCGGGTCGATCGCATTATACGCATCGTCCGGCATCGATCGCAGCACCATGCCCTCGTCGCGCCAGCCATAGCCGGGTGCCTGCGGGTCCAGTGTCGCGTTGGTGGCGAGGCCGACCGCCGAACGGTTCGATCCGAAGGTCGAGACCGAATAATAAAGGCGATAGCGGCCGTTCACGAACGATATGTCGGGCGCCCATAGATTGCGCGCGCCCGGAATCGCTCGAACCGCCCAGTCTGGCAGTTTGGCGAAGGGCGGTGTGCCTGGCTCCCAATGGACCAGATCGCGCGAGGTGCGCTCGGCGATCAGCCCCTGCCCGTCGCGACCGATGCCGGTCGAAAAGACATGCCACGTCCGCCCCTGCCGGATCAGCACCGGGTCATGGACCGGGCGGATATCGCTTTCGGGAGCCGCGGTCTGCGCGACCGCTGCCCCGGCGAGCAACAGCGCGGCGAGCGACAACAGCGACCGTGCGACGCCCATATTACTGCGCCACCGGCCAGCCATCGGCATCCCACATCCGATGGTCGTGGTTCTGCGCTCCTGTCGTTCGCGACCGGGCTTGGTGCGTCTGCTTGGAGGTACCAGGCTCGCATTCGTCCCTTTGGCTGGACTCACGGCAGCAACGGCCGAGCGATAGCGCATGCCGACACTGGTATTCCTGCCGCGATAACCACGGTATCCTCCCCGATCCGGCTCTAACCTTATACTCAGACAATTACGGCAGTATTCTCGGAACGCAATAGGTTCGACCCGAAATTTTTGCAGGATGTTGGTTGGCCTTAGTGAGCAGCGAGCATCCAGTTCTGCTCCCGTGTAAGCGATTGCTTCGGCGAACACCCGCGATGCCACGATCGGCTAATGCAAAGCCGACCGCCGTACCAATCGCCATGATAGCGATACCATCGAGTACGCTGCGGCGTTGCAGGTTGACCAATACGATAAAGTCAGACAATTTGAAGCCGAAGAGGATTAAAACAGAAACGTCAGGCAGGACCATCGATGTCGAACCACGTCACGTCTCCGCCCCCGCGCTGTGCCGGAACCGTCCGGGCCATGACGGTCAGTCGACGCAGCCTGCTGATCGGTGCCAGCCTGTTGCCGTTCGGCGCATCGGCGCTGACCGCGACTCCGGCAATTCGTCGAGCGGAACCGGTTCCGGCGCGATTCGTGACGTTGCAGCCCTCGCCCTTCGCCGATGCGTTCGCCGCGAACCGTCGCTACCTGCTCGACCTCGATCCCGAACGGTTGCTGCACAATTTCTACATCTCGGCCGGGCTGCCCGCGCCCAAGCCGGTCTATGGCGGCTGGGAAGCGCAGGGGATTGCCGGCCACAGCCTTGGCCATTGGTTGTCGGCCTGCGCGCTGACCGTCGCCAATAGCGGCGATGCGGCGATAGCGGCGCGGCTCGACCATGCGCTGAAGGAAATGGCGCGGATACAGGCGGCGCATGGCGACGGCTATGTCGGTGGCACCACCGTCGAACGCGATGGGAAGACCGTCGACGGCAAGATCGTGTTCGAGGAACTGCGCCGTGGCGATATCCGCAGCGGCGGGTTCGACCTCAACGGCGGCTGGGTACCGCTCTATACCTGGCACAAGGTCCATGCCGGGTTGATCGACGCGCATCTGCTGGCCGGCAACAAGCGGGCAATGCCGGTGCTGCTCGGCATGGCCGGCTATCTGGCCGGCGTACTCGAACCACTGTCCGACGAACAGATGCAGCGTATCCTTGCCGCCGAACATGGCGGGCTGAACGAAAGCTATGCCGATACCTATGCGCTGACCGGCGATGCCCGCTGGCTGCGCATGGCGGAGAAGATCCGGCACAAGGCGGTGCTCGATCCGCTGACCGCGCAGCAGGACAGGCTCGCCGGGCTGCACGCCAATACCCAGATTCCGAAGGTCATCGGCCTTGCCCGACTGTATGAACTGACCGGCGCACCGGCGCATGCGACCGCCGCGCGCTTTTTTCATCAGCGAGTGACCGGGCATCACAGCTATGTGATCGGCGGCAATTCGGAACGCGAACATTTCGGCCAGCCCGACCAGCTGTCGAAGCGGCTGGGCGAGGCGACGTGCGAGGCGTGCAACAGCTACAATATGCTGAAGCTGACCCGGCACCTTTATGGCTGGCAGCCCGAGGCGCGCTGGTTCGATTATTATGAGCGCGTGCAGATCAACCATATGCTTGCGCATCAGCGGCCGGTGGACGGGCGCTTCGTCTACTTCATGCCGCTGGCGGCGGGGGCGCGGCGGACCTATTCCAGCCCCGATGACAGTTTTTGGTGCTGTGTCGGGTCGGGCATGGAAAGCCACGCCAAGCACGCCGATTCGATCTGGTGGCAGGACGCCGACACGCTGTACCTGAACCTGTTCGTACCCTCGAAGCTCGATTGGAACGAGCGCGGCATGGCGGTCGATCTGGATACCGCCATGCCGCTGAAGGGCGATGCAACGCTGACAGTGCGGCGCGCACCGCGCGGGCGTCAGGCGATCGCGATCCGCCTGCCCGGTTGGGCGAAAGACCCGGTGGTGGCGCTCAACGGACAGGCGATCGCGCCGACGCTGCGAAACGGCTATGCGGTCATCGATCGCCGGTGGCGCGCGGGCGATAGGGTGGCGCTGACGCTGCCGATGACGCTGGCCGCCGAACCGACGCCCGACGATCCGACGATCGTCGCCTTCACCTATGGGCCGCTGGTGCTGGCCGCGGATATGGGCCGCGAGGCACAGCCGTTCGACAGCACCGGCCCGGCACTGGTCAGCGACGGCTCGATCGCCGCCAGCCTGACGCCCGCCGGCGACAATCGCTTCACCGCGACCGGCGCGCTGGGCGAGGCGCTGACGTTCCGGCCCTTCTATTCGCAATGGGACCGGCGAACGGCGGTATATCTGCCGACCTTCACCAGCGATCGCTGGGCGACGGCGCGCGGCGACTATGTACAGGCGCAGGCGGAAGCGCGCGCACTCGGCCGGCGCACCGTCGACACGCTGTACATGGGTGAGATGCAGCCCGAGCGCGACCATCAGGTGGCACCGGGCGGCAGCGAGGTCGTCAACTGGTCGGGTCGCTCGGCACGGCGGATCAAGCCGGGTCAGACGCTGACCATGACGCTCGCACGGCGGCCGGGACCGGCGGTGCTGCGGCTGCTGATCTGGGGCCGCGACGTCGATCGCGCGGTCGATATCGCGATCGACGGTGCGCCGCTCGCGACCGCCACCCACAAGGGGCCGGCGTCCGATCGGTTCGTGGCGCTCGACTATCCGATCCCGTCGGCGGGCGCGCAGCGGCGGCCGGACGCGAAGGTCGATCTGACCGCGAAGAAGGGCGATGCAGTCATTTATGAAGTACGGATGCTGACCGCCGAGGATGCCGCGCCGGTGACGGCAGTTTAGGACATTGCCGAAACCGGCGGCTCGAGCGTCCCGGCCCAGCCGATCAGCAGCACGATCAGCACGCCAGCGGCGAACTCGACCGACAGGCTGATCCTGAGCGCGCGCAGGTCGCCGTTGGCGGTCAGGCGCGGCGTCAGGACGAAGCGGTTGGCGGCGGCCAGCGCGAGCATCAGCGCGAACAGCGCCAGCTTGGCGAGCAGCAACTGTCCGTACAGGCAGGTGCCGAGCCGCGTAATGCCGTCGATGCCGACCAGCATCGCGGCGTTGACGATGCCGGTCAGCACGATCGCGGCGACGATCGCCATGCCCATGCCGGCAAAGCCGGCCAGCGCCCCGGCGGCCTGCGGCGATCGCCGAACCGCAAGGGTGACGAACACCGCCAGCGCGCCGATCCACGCCCCCGCCGCCAGCAGATGGACGATGTCGGCGATCAGGTGCAACCGGCCGGCGATCCCCTCTTCCATCGCACCATGGCCGTTCCACGCCAGCGTCGCACTGGCCACCGCCGCGAGCATTGCGACGGGTGTGAAGCGAGGCTGTGGCACGAGCAATGCGACCAGCATCGCAAGCAACGCGGCGCTGCGAACGAGGAAGGCGATACCGGGCGGCGTGTCGCGCACCAGCATCAGCAGCAGGTCGAGGTCGACCGATGCGACCCCTGCCCCGGTCATCGCCGCCGCCAGCAGGGCGAAGGCGACGCCCGACAGCAGCAGCGCGGCCACGGTCGCAATGACCAACGCCCGGCGCGCGACCAGCTGCCGGCGCGCGAACCATGCCAGCCCGAACGTCGCCGGCAACACCGCCAGCAACAGGCCGCGCACGACGATGAGCGGCCCGTCGCCCAACGTCAGCCGACCGTGATGGTGTAGCTGCCGGTCACCCGGTGGGTGTCGGACGACACGACGTGCCAGTCGACGCGGTAGCTGCCGCGCGGCAGCGGGCGAGCCAAAGTCAGCACCAGCGAGCTGCCGTCATCGCCGACCTTCGCGGCGGCGGGAATGCGGTGCGGGCCCATGCCCGGCATCGGCAACATCGTCAGTTCCGCACCCGACAGCGGCGCGACCAGTTTTTCGGAAAAGGTCAGCGTCAGCGTCTTGGGCGCGACCGCGACCTTCGCTTCGGCGGCCGGGGTCGCCGATACGAGCTTGGGATGGGCCAGCACCGGGGTGGCGAGCAGGGCGGCAACAGCGAAACCGGTCAGGACGTGACGCATGGACGGGAACCTCCGAAATGGGGACGGCGAGACACCGTCTGCTTGTCTGTACGCAGGCGGGGCGACCGCCCCTCACCCGATCGTTCGGCCGCGCGAACCGACTGTCCGGACGCAAGCAATGCAATCAGTAACCGGCGCTGCGATCGACCAGCCCCGGGGGTACGCTGCCGGCGCGATGGGCGAGGATCGCCGCCGCCACCGCGCGCGCGCCGCCATCGATATCGGTCTCGGCGGCGACGTGCGGGGTCAGCACGACCCGTGGGTGACGCCATAGCGGATGATCCGGCGGCAACGGTTCGGGATCGGTGACGTCGAGCATCGCCGCCGCGACCTGGCCTGTCTCGAGCGCGGCGAGCAGCGCGACCTGGTCGAGATGCCCGCCCCGCCCCATGTTCACGACTGCTGCGCCGCGCGGCAAAAGGGCAAAGGTCGCGGCATTCAGGATATGGCGCGTCTCCGGGGTCAGCGGCAGGGCGCAGATCAATATGTCGCTGATCGCCAGCACATTGGGCAGCGCGTCGGCGCCATGGCGGCAATCGATGCCGGGCAGGTCGCGCGGGCGCCGGCTCCAGCCGGTTACCGGAAAACCGAGCGCCGCGATCTGCGTCGCGATCGCTCCGCCCATCGCGCCGAGGCCGAGGACGGTCACGCGCCGCGCCCCCTTTGCAGTGACCGGCTGCGGCGCCCACTGCCCCGTGCGCTGTGCCGCCAGATAGCGGGGCAGGTCGCGGTGCAGCGCCAGCACCGCCAGCGTCGCGTAATCGGCCATTTCGACGATCAGTCCGGGCTCGACCGTGCGGACCAGCGCGACATGGTCGGGAAGGGCATCGGCACGCAACTGGTCGACGCCCGCTCCGACCGAGAACACCATCGCCAGGTTCGGCAGCGTGGCGAACAGGTCATCGGGTGGCGCCCACGCCGCGACATGTGTGATCGTCGCCGGATCCCCCATGTCGGGCCATAGCCGTACCGTCAGCCCGGGCACCAGCCGGGGGAGCAGCGTCTGCCACCGCTCCCCGCGCGCCGGCGTTCCCAGGTGGAGCAGGACGGGGTTCATCGTCCGTCCGCTCAATAGGAGTAGCCGACCCGGACCATGAACTGGCGCGGTGCGCCGGGCAGCGTCCACAGCCGCGAATAGGAGCTGGGGAAATAATGCTCGTCGAACAGGTTCGTCACCTCGCCCGACACGCGCAGCCGTTCGTTCGGTTCGTACGACGCCATGACGCGGGTCAGCGTATATCCCGGCAGATAGTAGAATTCGCCGTTCGCGAAGCGGAAGCCCGTCTCGCCCAGCCGCTTGCCGACATAGTTGACGCCCGCACCCAGCGTCAGGCGGCTGCTGCCGATATCGAAATCCTTGAACAGCAGCGCGCTGCCGCTGTTCTTGGGGATGTTGAGCAACGGATCACCCTCGCGCAGACCGAAGCCGAAATTGGGGTCGAGCGCGTTCGCGGCGACTTCCGCGTCGATATAGGCGTAGTTCAGCTGCACGCGGAAACCGGCCGGCAGGTTGCCCGACAGTTCTGCCTCCACGCCCTTGCTGCGCGCCTTGCCGACCGCCAGCGAGAAGTTGGCGTTGACCGGGTCGGCGGTCAGCACGTTGTTCTTGGTCGTCTTGAAGAAAGCGAGCGTACCGGTCAGCCGCTTGCGCAGCAGCGACACCTTGGCCCCCGCCTCGTACGAAACGGTGCGTTCGGGTTCGAAGGCGTTGTTGTTCGCATCGGTCCCGTTGTTCGGGCGGAAGCCGCGCCCGTAATTGGCGTAGATCGAGACGTTATCACCGAACACATAGGTCGCGCCGACCGACGGGCTGAACGCGGTCTTTTCCTGCATCGTGCGACGCGCGGCGACGCGGTCGTCGACAATCTGTTCGAAATTGTCGAAGCGGCCGCCGAACCGGACCTTCAGCGCATCGGTCACATCGACCTGATCCTGCAGATAGGTACCCCAGCTGTTCTGCCGTTCCAGATAGCTCTGGAACCGGCCGGGGGCGGGCAGCTTGCCATAGACTGGATCGAAAATGTCGATACGATTGCCAAGCGTCAGATTGCCGGCGGTCTGCGACGCCACCACCGGCGGGCGATAGCGGTTCTGGACGACGTCGAGCTGATAATCGTCCCAGTCGGCACCGACGATCATGTGATGCTGCAGCGGGCCGGTTGCGAATTGACCGCTCAATTCACCGCGGAAGGTCAAGTCGGTGGTCGAATAATCGCGTTCGCGGCGCTGGCGCGACAGGGTGGTGCCGTCGGTGTAGATCCGCTGGCGTCCTGCGGCGAGTTCGGCCTCGGTCGAAATGCCCTTGAAGAAGGTATCGCGATAGCCGACGCCGAGCACCAGCGACCAGTCGGGACTGAAGTCATGCTGCAACTGCGCCTGATGGCCCATGGCGCGGACATGGACGGGGCCATCGCCGGGTTCGCCGAAGAAGCGTTCGCGCGGTACCAGCTTCAGATTGCCGGTCGGCGCGACGATACCACGGTCGAACACGACCTTCTGGTCGATATATTCGAATTCATAGCTGAGCTGGCTGTCCTGTCCGAGCTTGGCGAGGATCGACGGGGTGACCGTCACCTTCTCGCTCGACAGGAAATCGCGGAAGCTGTCGGCGGACTCGGCGGCACCGGTCACGCGCACCGCGACCCGGTCCGACAACGGCACGTTGAAATCGCCTTCGCTACGGAAATTATTGTAGCTGCCCGCTGACAGGATCACGCCGCCATGCAGGTCGAAGCCCGGCTTCTTGGTGATGATGTTGACCGTGCATCCCGGTTCGCCGCGCCCGAACAGCGAGGAGTTCGGACCCTTCAGCACCTGCACCTGCTGCACGTTCGACGTGTCGCGCGCGCCGCCATAGCCGCGGGCGGCGTTGAACCCGTTGACCAGATAGTTGCTGCCGGCACCTTCGTCGCCGCTGAACCCGCGACAGGCGAACACATCGAACAGGCCGCCGAAATTATTCTGCCGGGCGATGCCGGTCGCGAAGTCGAGCGCGTTGTCGAGCCGGGTGATCCCGGCATCCTTCAACGTTTCCATCGACAGAACCTGAATGCTCTGCGGCACCTCGATCGTCGGTACGTTGGCGACATATTGCTGGCGTACGCCTTGCACGACGATCTCGTCCTGCTGCGGCTCTCCCTCCCCTTCGGGTGCGGCGGTCGCAGCGGCTGCGGCGACCGCAACCTCCTGTGCCGATGCGGCAGCAGGTGCCAAAAGCGCCAGATTGGCGGCGCCGAAGAAAAGCAGATGTCGGTTGCGCATTTGAACCCCCAAGCGTGAAACGGCTATCGCGTCGTCCTCGACCTGGCAGCGTCCCGATCTTCGTTCCGGTGCCTGTGGACCGGCGGATCGATGTAGCGCCACCTCTGCGGCACCTGCATCATGATGGGGAGCTTCAAGCATTTTGTTGCGAAGCTATGACAGCTTCGGAACGAAATGCGGGTTTAGGCGTGACGCGCCCATGCATTCATGCCGTCAGGCCACGGGAAGCTGCATCCGTGCCAGTTCGGCGAACCATGCGATGCCAATCGGCGTCACCGCGTCGTTGAAGTCATAGGCCGGGTGGTGAAGCGCGGCGACATGCGATTCGTCGCGCTGCCCCATCCACAGATAGGCGCCGGGCCGAGCCTGCAACATGAAAGCGAAGTCTTCGGAGGTGAAGGCCGGTGCCGGGGCTTCGGCCGCGAAGCCGCATACCGCCTGCGCCGCTGCCAGCGCGATCGCCGCGCTTTCCGCGTCGTTCACGGTCGCCGGATAATAACGGACATAGTCGACCGCGATCTGCGTCTCGCTCGATCGCGCGACGCCTTCGCACATCTGGCGCAGCGATTCCTCTATCCGGTCCTGTACGGCCGGTGAAAAGGTGCGGACGGTGCCGGTCAGCGTCACCGACGCCGGAATGACATTGTGTGAATCGCCGCCATGGACCTTCGTCACCGACAGGACCGCGCTCTCGGTCGGGGGCAGGCGGCGGGCGACGATCGTATGAAGCTGCTGGACCAGCGTCGCGGCGGCGAGGATACCGTCGGGCGTCTGGTGCGGCATCGCGGCATGGCCACCCTTGCCGGTGATCGTGATCTCGAACCGGTCGGCGGCGGCCATGATCGGCCCCGGCCGGGTCCGGGCACTGCCCAACGGCAGGTCGGGCCAGTTGTGCAGCGCGAACACCCGGTCGCACGGGAAGCGATCGAACAGGCCATCGCGCACCATCGCGTCGGCGCCGCCCTGCCCTTCCTCGGCCGGCTGGAAGATGAAATGGATCGTGCCGGAAAAGTCGCGCGTCTTCGCCAGATGCCGCGCGGCGCCGATCAGTGTCGCGCTATGCCCGTCATGGCCGCAGCCATGGAACACGCCCGGCGTCTTGCTGGCATAGGGAAGCCCGGTCTGCTCGGCGAAAGGCAGCGCATCCATGTCGGCGCGAAAGCCGATCGCGCCGTTGCCGGGACCGTTGCGCAGCGTGCCGACCACCCCGGTGCCGCCGATCCCGGTCGCCACCTCCAGCCCGGCGGCGCGCAGCGCCTTGGCGATGATCGCGGCAGTACGATGTTCCGCGAAACCCAGTTCGGGATGCGCATGCAAATCGCGGCGCAGCGCGGCGAGGTCGGCAAGGTCCTGGTCATCGATACGCATCGTGGGGCGCCTTTCGCGAGGGTTAGCTCCGCTCGTCGAACAGCGCCTCGATCGGGTCGTAGCGTTTCACGATCGGAGATTTGAGTACGATATAGCTGAAATATTTCTCGATCCCGAAATCGCTCTCAAGGATCGATTCGATTAGTTCCTGATATTGCGACACGTTGCGGGTGATGAACTTGACCAGATAGTCATATCCGCCGCTGACCAGATGGCATTCGACGACTTCGGGCACGTTGCGCGCACGTTGTTCGAAGCGCGAGAAATCACCCGTACGGTGATCCTTCAGCGTGATCTCGGTAAAGACGGTCAGCGTCTCGCCCAGCTTTGCCAGTGCGACATGCGCGCCATAGCCGGTGATATACCCCGCCTTTTCCAGCCGCTTGACCCGCGACAGGCACGGGCTAGGCGACAGGCCGACCGCATCGGCCAGATCGACGTTGGTGATCCGCCCATTGCGCTGCAACTGCGCAAGGATGCGGAAATCCAGTCGATCGAGTTTGGGCGATGGTGTCATAAAGGAGACTTTATCTCATCATTTCGTAACCGCAACGTCTATCGCAGCGCCGCGCGAACTTCGGGCAGGTCGGCCACTTGATCCAGCGTCCGCGTAAGGCGCTTCAACAATGTATCCATATCGGTTTCATCGCAACTGATCGCCGGGGCGAGGCCGATCGTGCCGTCGGCGAACGCGCGGAAGATGATGCGGTTGGCGTAGCCGGTGCGCGCCAGCTTGTCGGGCAGGCCGATCGCGGGGTCGAACCGCGTCTTGCCCGCCTTGTCCGCCACCAGTTCGATGCCGGCCAGCATGCCGGCCTGGCGCACGTCGCCGACCAGCGGATGATCGGCGATCGCGGCCAGCCCTGCCGCGAGTTGCGGCGCGCGGGCGATGCCTTTGGCCAGGATGCCGCCCTCGTACAGGTCGAGCACGGCCAGCGCGACGGCGGCCGACACTGGATGCCCCGAATAGGTCGCACCGTGCCCGACCGGCAGATGATTGTCGGGACCGTCGGCGATGCCGGCATAGATTTCGTCGGTCATCAGCACCGCGCCCATCGGCACGTAACCGGCGGTCAGTCCCTTGGCGAGCGTCATCAGATCGGGCGTGACGCCTTCGGTTTCGCAGGCGAACAGCGGACCCGTACGACCAAAGCCGGTAATGACCTCATCGGCGACCAGCAAAATGCCCAGTTCGGTGCAGGCGGCGCGCATCGCGCTCAACCAACCCCGCGGCGGGACGATGACGCCGGCCGACCCCTGCACCGGTTCGGCGAAGAAGGCGGCGACATTATCCGCGCCCAGTTCGGCGACCTTGGCCTTCAGCGCGGCGACGCTGGCGTCGATCACCGCCTGCGGATCGCTGCCGACGGCGTGGCGATAGGGATAGGGCGCCGGAATATGATGCTGCCAGTCATGCGGCAGGTCGAACAACCGGTGGAAAGCGGGCAGTCCCGTGATCCCCGCCCCGTTCGACGACGAACCATGATAGCCCTTGTCGAGTGCGATGACCTGTTTCTTGGTCGGGCGGCCCTTGGCATTCCAGTAGTTGACGATGAAGCGCAGCGCGGAGTCGACCGCGTCCGATCCGCCCAGCGAGAAATAGACGCGGTCGAGGCCCGGCGGCGACAATTCGGCCAACCGCTCGGCGAGGCGGATCGCGGGTTCGCTGGCGAAGGAGAAATAGCCGGTGGCATAGGGCAACCGCCGCATCTGTTCGGCCGCCGCCTCCACCACGCTTTCATGGCCGTAGCCGATATTGACGCACCACAGCCCAGCAAAGGCGTCGAGCAGCCGATTGCCGTCGCCATCGGTCAGATACATGCCCTGCCCGCCCGTCAGCACGGTCGCGCCGCGCGCCTCGTGCCCGCGCCAAGCGGTGACGGGGTGGATGAGGTGGCGGCGGTCGGCCTCGATCAGCGAATTGGAGAACATGACTGGCCCTGTTTCTGAAGATGGGGCCATCTTACGGGGCGTCGGCGGGCGTGGGATGATCGCGCGGGCCGCGCGGCGGGGCCAAGCTGCCGAACTTCGCGAATGTGCGGCAGATTATGCCGCGGCAGGATTTTCGAGGCCCCCTCCCCTGGAAGGGAGGGGAGTAGGAGGCGTTACCCGATCGCCGCTGCGATCGCCTTCCCGCTTTCCACGGTCGACGCCGTACCCTTCAGATCGCGGGTCCGGCCGGCTTCGCTGGCCAGCACCGTCTCGATCGCGGTCACGATCGATTTCGCCGCGTCATGTTCGCCGAAATGGTCGAGCATCATTGCCGCGCACCAGATCTGGCCGACCGGATTGGCGATCCCCTGCCCCGCAATATCGGGGGCCGAGCCATGGACCGGCTCGAACAGCGACGGCACGCTGCGATCGGGGTTGATGTTGCCGCACGGTGCGATGCCGATCGTGCCGGTGCAGGCCGGCCCCAGATCGGACAGGATGTCGCCGAACAGGTTCGATGCGACGACCACGTCGAACCGGTCGGGGTTCATCACGAACTGCGCTGCCAGAATGTCGATATGATATTTGTCGGTGCGGATGTCGGGATAGTTTTCCGCCATCGCTGCGACCCGGCTGTCCCACCACGGCATGGTGATGGCGATGCCGTTCGACTTGGTCGCCGACGTCACATGCTTGGCCGGACGCTTCTGCGCGAGGTCGAAGGCGTAGCGCAGGATGCGGTCGGTACCGATGCGGGTCATCACCGTTTCCTGCAACACGACCTCGCGGTCGGTGCCGGGGAAGGCGGTGCCGCCGATCGCCGAATATTCGCCTTCGGTATTCTCCCGCACGATCATCATGTCGATGTCGCCCGGATTGCGGCCGGCCAGCGGGCACGGCACGCCCGGCATCAGCCGCGCCGGACGCAGATTGACATACTGGTCGTATTCGCGGCGAAACTGGATCAGCGAATCCCACAACGAGATATGGTCGGGCACGGTGTCGGGCCAGCCGACCGCGCCGAAGAAGATCGCGTCGACATCGCCGATCCGCGCCTTCCAATCCTCGGGCATCATCCGGCCGTGGCGGACGTAATAATCGCAGCTCGCGAAATCATGCCATTGCTGCTCGACGGTAAAATTATGCACCGATGCCGCCGCCTCGAGCACGCGAATACCCTCGGGCACAACTTCCTTGCCGATCCCGTCGCCCGGGATCACCGCAATACGATAATTGGTCACAGGCCCTTCAATCCCCCCCAGTGAAACGCTTTCGTTTCAAGATACTCATCGATGCCCTCGCGCCCGCCTTCACGGCCGAGCCCCGATGCCTTGATCCCGCCGAACGGCGACATCTCCATCGCAATCCCGCCGGTGTTCAGCCCGACCATGCCGAATTCCAGCGCCTCGCCGACGCGCCATGCGCGATGCAGGTTCTCGGTGTAGAAATAGCTGGCGAGGCCGAACGGCGTGGCGTTGGCGAGATCGATCGCCTCCTGTTCCTGCGTGAAGCGGAAGATCGGCGCGACCGGGCCGAACGTCTCCTCCGATGCCAGCCGCATGTCGGGGGTGGCGCCGGTCAGCACCACCGGTCGGGCGAAACGTTCGTCATCGCGCGCGCCATCGGGTGCAGCCGCAATCTGCGCGCCCTTCGCCAGCGCGTCGGACAGGTGATCGGCGACCTTCTGCGTGGCGGCGGCATTGATCAGCGGGCCGATCGTCGTCCCCGCATCGCGGCCATCGCCGACCCGCAGCGCGCGCACCGCCTCCCCCAGCTTCTCGACGAAGCGGTCGTGGATGCCGTCCTGCACGAGGATGCGGTTGGCGCATACGCAGGTCTGGCCGGCATTGCGGAACTTGGACGCCATCGCGCCCGCCACCGCCGCGTCGAGATCGGCATCGTCGAACACGATGAACGGCGCATTGCCGCCCAGTTCGAGGCTCAACCGCTTCAGCGTATCGGCCGATTGCTGCATCAGCAGCGATCCGACACGGGTCGATCCGGTGAACGACAATTTGCGCACTACCGGCGATGCGGTCAGTGTGGCACCGATCGCCTGCGGCAGGCCGGTGACGATGTTGACGACACCCGCCGGCATGCCGGCCCGTTCGGCCAGCTTGCACAGCGCCAGCGCGGTGTAGGGGGTCAGCTCGGACGGCTTGATGACGACGGTACAGCCCGCCGCCAGCGCCGGCGCGACCTTGCGCGTGATCATCGCCGCAGGAAAATTCCACGGCGTGATCGCGGCACAGACGCCGACCGGTTCGCGCGTTGCCAGGATACGGCGGTCGCTGGTCGGAGCCGGAATGGTGTGGCCGGCGATCCGCCGCCCCTCGTTCGCAAACCATTTCACGAACGACGCGGCATAGCCGATCTCGCCCTTCGCCTCGGCCAGCGGCTTGCCCTGTTCGGCGGTCATGATCGCCGCCAGCGTGTCGGCATTGCCGAGGATCAGCGCATGCCAGCGTTCAAGCAGCGTCGCGCGATCATCGGCGGTGCGGCGCTTCCACGCCGGCAGCGCCGCGGCGGCGGCGGCGATCGCCGCCTCGGTATCGGCGGCGCCCGCCGAAGGAATGGTGCCGATTACCTCGCCGGTCGCGGGGTCGGTCACGTCGAGCGTCGCGCCGCCCTGTGCCGCGACCCATTCGCCGCTAATCAGCATCGTTTCGAGCAGCAGCCCGGTGCCGCGCAGGTCTGCGTCGCTCAGCACAGCGCCTGGCTCACGATCGCGAACGCCGTCGCGGGGGCGGTCGCCGGCGGCTCGGCGCCCTTGACCATCGTCACTACCCGCCCGACCCGTACCAGTCCCAGTTCCTCCAGCCATGGTCCCAATCCGCTATTCCCGTGAATGTCGAGCCGGATGAACTCGCCGCTGCGCGACCCGATCCACTGCGCGATCAGCGCCTGCGCGCGCACCATGTCGGGCGCGATGACCGGACCGACGACATAGCCGCGCCCGAACCGGCGGAACAGCGCGACCCCGGTCACGTCGTCGCCTTGGGTCAGCACCACGCCATGCGCCCGGTCGCGCAGTACGGTCATGACGGTCGGACGATCCAGCCCGCTGCCGGCGCGGACGAGCGCATCGACCACCGCCCCGTCGCGCTCGCCCATCGGCCGGATGCGCTCACCCGGCCCCAACGGCACCAGCGGCGCTTGGAACGCCGCGCCCTGATGCTGCAATATCTCGCCAATGCCGGTAAAGCCCAGCTTGCGATAGAGCGGCAGTCCGTCCTCGGTCGCGTTCAGCTGGACCGTCGCATCGCCGCCCAGCGCCTCCGCGATCTGGTCGAGCACCGATTCCATCACGATCCGGCCGATGCCCGCCCCGCGATGCCGCCGCGACACGATGACCATGCCGAGCGTCGCGACCTTCGGTCCGGCGCGCCACCACATGGTCGTACCGACGATCTCGCCACCCAGTTCGGCGACGGTACCGGCGCCGACCGCCAGCATGTCCGATAGATCCTCGGCCCGATGCGGCCATTGCTCGGCCTTAGACAGCGCGTGGAGCTCGGTGATATCGTCCGGCGTCATCGCCCGCAGGCGCATCGTCCGGCTTTCGGCCGGCAGGGGATCGGCACTTGTCTGCATCGTCTCGCGTTCCATCGCTATCCTCACACCATGGTGTAGCCGGACGAGCGGCGCAGGAGGTGCCGCGTCGCGGGGCAGCCGGCATCTTATCGCGCATAAATTGGCCACCCTCCGGAATATCCTGCCGCAAAAGCGTTGACGCGGGTAGCGGTTGGGGGAGCGAAACCTCCTTTCCGCTACCCCGCGGAAATACGGCGGAAGCGGTACGCTGTGCGGTCGCCCGGCCAACGATCGGCACATATGACCTGTCGTTCCGGCAACTAAAGTGTAACGATGCCGGACAGGATAGAGCAGATTATGCCGTGCCGGGGCAGCATCGCTCCGAGGGGGACGCCGACACGCCATGAAGCTGGAATCCTATTGGCTGGACAGCGGCGAACGCTTCGCCGGGGCCGAACAGGGCCCGGTGCCGGTGCGTGCATCGGTCATCGTCGTCGGAGGCGGCTTTACCGGCCTTTCTGCCGCGCGGGCGCTGGCAATGGCTGGAACCGATGTCGTGGTAATCGAAGCGAACCGGATCGCCGGTGAGGCATCGGGACGCAATGGGGGCCAATGCAACAACGGCATTGCCGGCGACTTCGCCGGTCTGATCGCCCGGTTCGGCATTGAACGCGCGACGGCGATCTATCGCGCGTTCGACACCGGCGTCGATCGAGTCGAGGCGATCGTCGCCGAGGAAGGCATCGCCTGCGACTTCACCCGCAACGGCAAGCTCAAGCTGGCCGACAAGCCCGAACATGCCGCCAAGCTCGCGCGGCAGGCGGAATTGCTATCGCAGACCGTCGAACCAGATATCCGCCTGATCGAGAAGAACGATTTGCCCCGTGAGATCGGGTCCGATGCCTTTCACGGCGGGCTGCTCTATCCGCGCAGCGGGTCGCTGCACATGGGGCGCTTCGCCACCGGGCTGGCCTATGCCGCCGCGCGGCATGGCGCCAAGCTGTACGAGGATGCGGCGCTGACCGGTATCGAGCGCATTTCGGGCGGGCGCCACCGGCTGACGACGAAGCGCGGCACGGTCGAGGCAGATGCGGTGCTGCTGGCGACCGGCGCGTCGATGGTTGGGCCGTTTCGCTGGCTGCGACGGCGGATCGTGCCGATCGGCAGCTTCATCGTCGCGACCGAGCCATTGGGGTCGTTGGCGCAGAACATCATGCCGGGGCGGCGCAACGGCACGACCACGCGCAATGTCGGCAATTATTTCCGCCTCACCGCCGATGATCGGCTGATCTTCGGCGGACGCGCCCGCTTCGCCCTGTCCAGCCCGCGCAGCGACACGCGCAGCGGCACGATCCTCGAGGCGGGGATGCGTCGCATCTTCCCGCAATTGGCCGATACGAAGATCGCCCATACCTGGGGCGGGATCGTCGACCTGACCGCCGACCGCCTGCCGCGTGCCGGATCACGCGACGGCATCTATTACGCGATGGGCTATAGCGGCCATGGCACGCAGATTTCGGTGGTGATGGGCGAGGCGATGGCGCGCATCCTCGGCGGCGCGCGGGAGGCCGACGAAAACCCGTTCCACGAGATCGCATGGCCGGCGGTGCCGGGACATTTCGGACCGCCATGGTTCCTGCCGGCGGTCGGCGCCTATTACCGCTATCAGGATTGGCGGCATTGATCGGCCGGCGCGATGCGATCCGCCTGATCGGCGGTGGCGGGCTGTCGCTCGGCCTCGGTGCGTGCGGATTCGAACCGGCGCGGCCCGAGCCGGCTGGCGGTCGCCTGAGGGTTGCCGTCGCGGTGTCGTCGACCGCCGATACGATGGACCCGGCGCGGCAGACGGTGGTCACCGATTTCTGCCGCTGCGCCATGGTCTATGACGGCCTGACCAAGCTCGACGAACGCTTCCTGCCACAGCCCGCACTGGCCGAGGCGATCGAGACCGCCGACGCGCGCGACTGGTCGATCCGACTGCGCAAGGGAGTCCGCTTTCACGACGGATCGCCGCTGACCGTCGCAGACGTCGTCTATTCGCTGCGCCGCCATCTCGATCCCGCCGTGGGGTCCAAGGCGAAGGTGTTCGCCGACCAGTTCGCATCGGTGCGTGCCGATGGCCCGGACCGGGTGCGGATCGTGCTCAAGACGCCCAATGCCGATCTGCCGACGATCCTCGGCATCCAGCAATTCCAGATCGTTCGTGACGGCACCCGCGATTTCAACAAACCCGTCGGCACCGGGCCGATGCGAATGCTCGAATATATGCCGGGCGTCCGTTCGCTCGCCGCGCGGTACGACGATTACTGGCGGGGGCCGGTGCGGCTGGGCGAGTGCGAGCTGTTCGCCATCCCCGACGACAGCGCGCGGATCAACGCGCTGCTGTCGGGCGATGTCGATCTGATTCATGCGATCAACCCGCGCATCACCCGGCACCTGACCGGCGCTGGGTTCGAACTGCTCGAATCCAAATCCAGCGGCTATACCGACCTGATCGCGCGGATGGACCGGGCGCCGGGCAACAACCCCGATTTCGTCGACGGGCTGAAACTGCTGCTCGACCGCGAAACGATGCGGACCGCGATCTTTCGGGGCTATGCGACGATCGCCAACGATCAGCCGATCGCGCCGACCAACCCCTATTACGACCCGAGCGTGCCGCAGCGGCCCTTCGACCCCGATCGCGCACGCTTCCTGTTCAAACGCGCCGGGCTGGCGGGGACAAGGGTGCCGCTGGTCACCTCCACCGCCGCCGACAAGTCCGACGACATGGCGGTGCTGATCCAGGACGCCGCGCGGCGCGCGGGGCTGGGCCTCGACATCCGCCGCGTGCCGTCCGACGGCTATTGGACCAATAGCTGGATGAAGGTGCCGCTGGGCTTCGGCAACACCAACCCGCGCCCGACCGCCGACATCATCTTCACGCAATTCTTCGCATCGAACGCGTTGTGGAACGAGAGCGCGTGGAAGAACGCGCGCTTCGACCGGCTGCTGGTCGCGGCACGCGGCGAGACCGACGAGGCGCGGCGCAAGTCGCTCTATGGCGAGATGCAGCATCTGGTCCACGATCGGGCCGGCATCGGCATCCCGTTGTTCATCAGTTCGATCGACGCCTACAGCCCGCGCCTCAAAGGGTTGCGCCCGATGCCGCAGGGGGGATTGATGGGGTTCGATTTCGCCGCCCATGTCTGGCTGGAGGGCAAATGACGCTGCCGCCGCTTGTTTCGCTGATCGGCCGCCGGGTCGGCGGGTCGCTGGTCACCTTGCTGTTCGTGTCACTGGCGGTATTCGGCATCGCCCAGCTGATGGAGGGCGACGTGGCCGAGGCGATCCTCGGCCAGAGCGCCACGCCCGAGGCGCTGGCGGGACTGCGCGCCGCGATGCACCTCGATCAGCCGGCATGGCAACGCTATGTCGAATGGGCGACCGGTGTGCTGACCGGGGATCCGGGGCGTTCGCTCATCACCGGGCTGCCGGTTTGGGAGATGATCGCCGCGCGGCTGGGCAATTCGCTGACGCTCGCCGGGCTGACCGCTCTGGTATCGGTGCCGCTCGCGCTGCTGCTCGGCATCGTCGCGGCGGTGAAGCGCGGCACGGCGTTCGACCGGACGATCAGCATCGCGACGATCGGCATCGTTTCGGTGCCAGAATTCCTGATCGCGACGCTGGCGGTAATGCTGTTCGCGGTGACGCTGCGCTGGCTGCCGGCGCTGTCGTCGACCCGCGACGTCCATTCCACCTGGGATCTGGTGCGGGTGTTCGCGATGCCGGTGTTCAGCCTCGCCTGTTTCGTGATGGCGCAGATGGTGCGGATGACGCGCGCCGCGGTGATCGACGCGCTCGACACCTCCTACGCAGAGGCGGCGCGGCTGAAGGGCTGTTCGCCCGCGCGGGTCGTGCTGCGCCACGCCTTGCCCAACGCCATCGGGCCGATCGCCAATGCGATCGCGCTCAGCCTGTCGACTTTGCTGGGGGGCGTGATCGTGGTCGAGATCATTTTCAACTATCCGGGCGTCGCGCGGCTGATGGTCGATGCGGTCGCGACCCGCGACCTGCCGCTGGTGCAGACCGTCGCGGTCATCTTCTGCATCGCCTATCTGTTGCTGGTGACGACCGCCGACGTCGTCGCGATCCTCGCCAATCCGCGGTTGCGCCACCGGTGAGCAGGCTCGCGATCAGCGGCCGGATCGGCCTTGCCCTCGTCGTGCTGTGGGTGATCGTCGCCCTCGCCGGCCCTGCCCTCGCGCCGCACGGCGTGGGGGAGGTCGTCGACCTCGACGTGTTCAGCGGGGTCAGCCGCGCCTTCCCGCTCGGCACCGACTATCTCGGTCGCGACATGCTCAGCCGGGTGCTCTACGGCGCGCGCTACACCGTTTTCATCGCCTTCGTTGCGACCGCCATGGCCGTGGTGACGGGAGTGCTGCTGGGCCTTGCCGCAGCGGCGGGCGGTTGGGTTGACATGCTGCTGTCGCGGCTGTTCGACATTGTCATCGCCATCCCCAGCCTGATGTTCGCGCTGGTCGTGATCGCGGCGACGGGCGCGTCGATCCCGGTGCTGATCGGGACGCTGGCGGTGATCTATACCCCCGGCGCATTCCGTACCGCGCGCGCGCTGGCGATGGGGGTCATGGCGCTCGATTTCGTGTCCGCCGCGCGTGCTCGTGGGGAAGGCTTGCCCTACATCGTTGTCCGTGAAGTGCTGCCCAACGTCACCGGGCCGCTTGCCGCCGATTTTGGTCTGCGCTTCGTCTTCGTCGTGCTGCTGCTCAGCGGGCTGTCGTTCCTGGGGCTGGGCGTACAGCCGCCCGAGGCCGATCTCGGCGCGCTGGTCCGCGAAAATATCGCCGGCCTCGGCTTCGGCGCGCCTGCCGTGCTGTTTCCGGCGGTGGCGATCGCCTCCCTCACCATCGGGATGAACCTGTTGATCGACTCCCTTCCCGGACGCCGCCGGCGATGACCGCTCCGCTGGCGCGCATCGACCATCTTCGCATCACCGCCACCGGTGACGATGGACGCGAGATCGTGATCGTCCCCGACGCCACGCTGTCGGTGGCACCGGGCGAGGTGTTGGCGCTGATCGGCGAATCGGGATCGGGTAAGACGACCATCGCCCTGTCGCTGCTCGGCTATGCCCGCCCCGGATGCCGCATCGCCGGCGGTACGATCGAGGTCGCGGGCCAGCGGCTCGACACCGCCAGCGCCGAAAAACTGCGCAGCATCCGCGGTCGCACCGTCGCCTATGTCGCGCAGAGCGCGGCGGCGGCGTTCAACCCGTCGCTGACCATCATGGCACAGGTGATCGAACCGGCGCTGATCCACGACACGCTCGACCGTAGCGCTGCCGAGGCGAAGGCGATGGACCTGTTCCGCCGCCTGGCCCTGCCCGATCCGGAGGGGGTCGGCGACCGCTATCCGCACCAAGTATCGGGCGGGCAGCTCCAGCGGCTGATGGCGGCGATGGCGCTGATCACCGATCCGAAGCTGGTGATCTTCGACGAACCGACCACCGCGCTCGACGTGACGACGCAGATCGAGGTGCTGAAGGCCTTCAAGGACGCGGTCCGCGACCTCGGCACCACCGCCGTCTATGTGACGCACGACCTGTCGGTCGTGGCGCAGATTGCCGATCGGATCGCCGTGCTGAAGGGCGGCGAGGTCCAGGAACTCGGCACCACAGAACAGATATTGTTTGCACCGACCCATGACTATAGCCGCGCGCTGGTCGCCGCCGCCGCGCCGCGCAAGCCGGCCGAAGTGCCGGTCGTCGAGGAAGAGCCGCTGCTCGACCTGTGGGGAGTCGTCGCCGGCTATGGCGGGACCAACCATGACGGCAGTCCGCGCGTGAAGATTCTCGATGGGATCGACGTGTCGATCCGCCGCGGGCAGGTGCTGGGCGTGATCGGCGAGTCCGGTTGTGGCAAGAGTACCCTCGCCCGCGTCGTCGCCGGGCTGCACGCACCGACCGCCGGACGCATCTTGCTCGATGGCAAGCCGCTGCCGCCGGTCGTCCGCCGCCGCTCGCGCGACGAACTGCGCAGGGTGCAGATGGTGTTCCAGAGCGCCGACACCGCGCTCAACCCGGCGGTCAGCGTCGGCGCCGCCATCGCACGGCCCCTCGCTTTCTATCACGGCATGGATCGCGCATCGGCACGGGCGGAAGTCGCACGGCTGCTCGACCTCGTCCGCCTGCCCGCCGCGCTTGCCGACCGGTTGCCCGGGGAATTGTCGGGCGGGCAGAAGCAGCGCGTGAACCTTGCCCGCGCGCTGGCGGCGCGGCCCGACCTGCTGCTGTGCGACGAAGTGACCTCGGCGCTCGACCCGGTGGTGGCCGAAGCGGTGCTCGACCTGTTGATCGAGCTGCGCCGCGAACTGGGCCTCGCCTATATGTTCATCACCCATGATCTGGAGATCGTGCGCGCGATCAGCGACGACGTGCTGGTGCTCTATGCCGGGCGCGTCGCCGAACGGGTGACGCGCGACGGCCTCAGCCATGGCGCGCACCATCCCTATACAAGGCTGCTGACCGCGTCGGTGCCCGAATTGCGGCCCGGCTGGCTCGAGGAAACGCCCGCGCGCGATGCAGGTGCCGCCGGCGGAGCGCGGATGCGCGAGGTCGGATGCAGCTTCCTGCCGCGCTGTCCGAAGGCGGTGGATGCCTGTGCCGCGCAAATGCCGCCGCTGCTGGCAGAGGACGACCGGCATATCTTCTGTCACCGGTCCGTTGAGGTGTTGGCCGGGAGCTTAAGCGCATTAAACGAGCCGTACCCCCGCGCAGGCGGGGGTACGGTAGTTTCGGTTATGTCACATGCCGATCAGGCCACCACCGGCCGCCAGATCGCATAGACCTTCTTCACATGCACCTGGCTGTCCCATGCGCACTGCGCGGCATGTTCGAGCAGGAAGACGTCACCGGTCGAGAAGGTCTGGCTGGCCCCCGTCTCGTCGGTGAAGGTCACGCTGCCGTCGAGCAGGTGCATCAGTTCGTGATGCCGATAGCGCATCGCGATGCGGTGATAGGGGGTCGAATCCCACGTTCCGCAGATGAACACGCCGTCGCTCGACAGATAGTCGGTGTGGTTGCGGCACGACGGGGTCGGCCCGACCAGCAGTTCGGCCAGCGGCGGGTTGGACGGGGTCAGTTCGGCCGCCTCATCGATCGGCACCACCGCATCGGCGGCCGGCGTTTCGATCGCATAGCGCATCGCCAGCGCACGGGTGGCGGGGGCCGCCTCCCAATCGAAGGCGACCCCCATCGGGATGACCGCACTACGACCCGCGTCCAGCGTGGTGTCGCCGATGCGCAGCGACCCTTCGAGGACGATGACGAATTCGTCGCCGGGCAGGCCCGTCACCGACCCGCGACCACCATCTAGCGCGACCAGGTCGACGCCGCACGGCCCGTCCGCCAGCGGCAGCGCGGTGCGTGCCGTGGCATAGTCGCCGGTGTCGTTCACCCCCGCATCGGCGGCGAAGGCGCGCAGGTCGATGAACGACCGGACCTTGGCTTCGACGCTCACAGCCCCACCAGCCCGGGCAGGCCCGCGAGGCTGGGGATGTCATGCACCTGATAATAAGGGTTAAGCGGTTCATGCCCGCGATTGACGAACGCCTTGTCCTTGATGCCGAGGTCGAACGCCGTCATCTGGTCGTAGCGGAAGCTGGACGAGACGTGCAGCACGTCCTCCGGCCCGCAGCCGAGCTGGTCGAACATATATTCGAACGCCTGCATCCGCGGCTTGTACGCCTGCGCCTCTTCGGCGGTGTAGACCGCGT
Source organism: Sphingomonas epibiotica (assembly GCF_039615155.1). Lineage (NCBI taxonomy): Bacteria > Pseudomonadati > Pseudomonadota > Alphaproteobacteria > Sphingomonadales > Sphingomonadaceae > Sphingomonas > Sphingomonas epibiotica. The sequence continues at coordinate 303,517 of NZ_JBDGHY010000004.1, forward strand.
GGAACGGCGCCTGCAACTTCTCGACGCTGGCCGGGATCAGGTCGATCATCGAGTTCGACAGGATGACGAGCGGATATTCGGCGGCGACGCGCTTCAATGGCTCGACGACGTCCGGATGCGGACCCCAGGTCGGGACGGCCGCATAGACTTCCGCCGTGTCGCTGTCGCGATATTCGATGTTCCACCGCTTGCAGGTCCGGCGCAGCGCACCCTCGACCACGTCGCGATACGGCTTCCACGCGCCCAGCACTTCGTCGAGGCGATAGGCCGAGAAGTCGTCGGTGAATTGCTGCATATCGGCTTCGGCGATGCGATCGGCGTACAGGCGGCGGGCGACCGGCGCCATTTCGAAATAGATCAGCGTGCCATAACAATCGAACGTGATGTACTTTGGACGAAGCACGGTCAGCCCCCTTCGTAAAGCTGGTGTGGAACGACGCAGATATTGGCGGCGGCGGCGCGGCAGATAGTCTTGTTTCGTCCGGTTTCGCACGGCGAAGCGAACGACGTTTCGCGGCCTCCAGCATAATCTGCTGCGCCTGCATTGCCATGGGCGTCGGCCGCTTTTCCCGGAACGCGCGGCGAGATCGAGGAAGATTGCGGCAGAAAATCGCGTCCGGCGACGCAAAATTGCGGACTGCATGCCCCGACGGCCGCGGGAATGCCGTTTTGCCGGTCCTTTTCGAAAGCGTCTGCTGAACGCTTGCCCCTAGACTAGGGGTCGACAGGCGGCCTTTAGGGTTCGCTGCCCGCAACGGGCGACGGACACGCGGACGGGATGGACATGACGCACGACAGGTCGGGACAATTTTATATCGACGGCGGCTGGTGCGATCCGGTCGGCGACGCGCCGTGCATCGGCGTAGTCGATCCGGCGACCGAGACGCAGATCGGCACCATCGCCGCTGGATCGGCCGCCGATGTCGATCATGCGGTCGCAGCAGCCGCGCGCGCCTTCGACAGCTTCGCCGTTTCGCCGGTTGCCGACCGGATCGCATTGCTCGATCGGATCGCGACGCTGATGGAGGAACGCGCCGAAGCCTTCGCGAAGGTGATCGCCACCGAAATGGGCGCGGCTATCAGCTTTGCCCGCGCATCGCAGGTGCCCTTCGCCATCGCCCATGTCCGCGCGCAGATCGATGTGCTCCGGTCCTACCGGTTCGAACGGCCCGACGACGGGTTCACGGTCGTCAAGGAAGCGATCGGCGTGTGCGCGCTCATCACGCCGTGGAACTGGCCGCTCTACCAGATCACGGCCAAGGTCGCGCCCGCCATCGCCGCCGGATGCCCGGTGGTGCTGAAACCCAGCGAATTGTCGCCGTATAGCGCGCTGATGTTCGCGCAGGTGGCGCATGATGCGGGCCTGCCGGCAGGCGTGTTCAATCTGATCAACGGCACCGGCGAAGCGGTCGGGGCGGCACTGTCGGCGCATCCCGATGTCGCGATGATCTCGATCACCGGATCGACCCGCGCCGGCGTGCTGGTGGCGCAGGCGGCAGCGGTCAGCGTCAAGCGCGTGGTTCAGGAACTGGGCGGCAAGTCGCCCAACCTGTTCCTCGACGATGCCGATTTCGCCGCCGCCGTACCGCGCGCGATCATGGCGGGGATGCGCAATGTCGGCCAGTCGTGCAGCGCGCCGACGCGTATCCTGGTGCCCGCCGACCGGCTGGCCGAGGTGGAGACGCTGGCGGCTGCCGCGGCGACCGAGTGGCGCGTCGGATCGCCGCTCGACGATGCGACGACGATGGGGCCGATCGCCAACGCCGCGCAACATGCCCGGGTGCAGGCGATGATCGAGGCCGGCATGGCGGAGGGCGCGACACTGGTCTGCGGCGGCCCCGGCCGTCCCGCCGACCTCAATCGCGGCTACTATGTCCGCCCGACCATCTTTTCGGGCGTTACCCGCAACATGCGGATCGCGCGCGAGGAAATCTTCGGGCCGGTGCTGTGCATCATGCCCTATCGCGACGAGGAGGACGCCGTCGCGCTGGCCAACGACACCGTCTACGGCCTGGGCGCGCACGTCCAATCGGGCGATCCGGCGCGGGCACAGGCGGTCGCCCGGCGCATCCGGTCGGGACAGGTCCATATCAACTCGCCGAAATGGACCGCGCACGCGCCGTTCGGCGGATACAAGCAATCGGGCAATGGCCGCGAATATGGCGTCCATGGCTTTGAGGAATATCTGGAAACCAAGGCGATACTGGCATGACGACCCTGATGGAAAAGACTGCGACGCAGGACGACGCCGCGACGCTGGCGACGGTCGAGACGCCCTGCCTGATCCTCGACGCCGATCGGATGGATCGCAACATCGCCCGGCTGCGCGCGCATCTCGCGCCGATGGGGGTCACGCTGCGCCCGCACCTGAAGACCGGCAAGTCGATCGAGGTCGCGCATCGGCTGATGGAAACGCCGCAGGGTCCGGCCACCGTATCGACGCTGAAGGAAGCCGAACAATTCGCGGCGGCCGGCGTGCGCGACCTGATCTATGCCGTCGGCATCGCCCCCGACAAGCTGCCGCGCGTGCTGGCGCTGCGCGAGAAGGGCGTCGATATCGCGGTCGTGCTGGACACCGTCGAACAGGCCGAAGCGGTCGCGGCGGCATCGCGCGAGGCGGGCACCGCCATCCCGGCACTGATCGAGGTCGACTGCGACGGCCATCGTTCGGGCGTGCTGCCCGACGACAGCGCGGCGTTGCTGGCGATCGGTCGCGCGCTGGTCGAGGGGGGCGAACTGCGCGGGGTGATGACCCATGCCGGTGGCAGCTATGCCGCGCGCACGCCCGAGGAACTGCGCCGCTATGCCGAAGTGGAGCGCAAGAGCGTGGTCGATGCCGCGACGACGCTGCGCGACGCCGGCCTGCCCTGCCCGGTGGTCAGCGTCGGATCGACCCCGACCGCGCATTTCGCCACCGACCTGACCGGCGTGACCGAAGTGCGCGCGGGTGTGTTCGTGTTCTTCGATCTGGTGATGCACGGCATCGGCGTCTGCGCCGTCGACGATATCGCGCTGTCGGTGCTCGGCACGGTCATCGGTTTCCAGAAGGAAAAGGGCTGGATCCTGATCGATGCCGGCTGGATGGCGATGTCTCGCGATCGCGGCACCGCCAAGCAACCGGTGGATCAGGGCTATGGCATCGTCTGCACGCTAGACGGCATGCCCTATCCCGACCTGATCCTTGCCGACGCCAATCAGGAACATGGCATCATCACCGTGCGGCCGGGCACCGACGCGCAGTTGCCGCCGCTGAAGATCGGCGACCGGGTGCGCGTTATGCCCAACCATGCCTGTTCGACCGCCGCGCAGCATCCCGCCTATCATATCGTCCATGGCGACGATCCGGCCGTCACCGCGACGTGGTCGCGCTTCGGGGGGTGGTAAGATGACCGACGCGACGATCCGGCCGGTGCTGACCGACGACGCCCCCTTCCCCGCCGGCCACTATTCGCAGGCAGTACAGGCGGGCGATCATCTGTATATCTCCGGCCAGTTGCCGATCCGTGCCGACAAGCAGCCCTTGGACGACATGGGCTTCGAGGCACAGGCGGCACAGGCGATCGACAATATGATGGCGATCCTGACCGCCGCCGGGGGCAGCCCGGCGCAACTGGCGCGCGTCACCGCCTATATCGTCGGCGTGGAGAACTGGCCGCGCTTCAACGACGTCTATGCCGCGAAGCTGGGCGATGCGCGTCCGGCACGGACCGTCGTGCCGGTGCCCGAGCTGCATTACGGCTATCTGGTCGAAATCGACGCCGTCGCGCTGCTGCCGCAGGGCTGACCCTTCTCCCACCAACGGAGTTTTCCATGGCGAGCATCCCGACGGACAGCCTCTTCCCAAGCCGAACCGCCCCGCCCGTCGCGGCAAAAGCGGTGGCGGGCGCGCGGCTGGTCAGTATCGACGCGTTGCGCGGTTTCGTGATGGTCCTGATGCTGCTCGACCATATCCGCGAGGCGTTCCTGCTGTGGGTGCCGATCGGCGATCCGGTCGATGCGCTGACCGTCGCGCCCGACAGCTTCTTCAGCCGGATGACCAGCCAGATCTGCGCCCCGGTCTTCGTCGCGCTGACGGGCCTTGGCGCCTATCTCTATGCGCAGAAGCACAGCAAGGGCGAAACGGTCGCCTTCCTGCTGAAGCGTGGCATCTTCCTCGTGCTGCTCGAACTGACCGTCGTCAACTTCGTGTGGCGTGCGGAATTTCCGTTCACGATCGTCTATCTGCAGGTGATCTGGGCGATCGGGTTGAGCATGATCGTGCTCGCCGGGCTGATCCGCCTACCCCATGCCGCGATCGCCGCGACTGGGGTGGCGATCGTTGCCGGGCATAATCTGCTCGACCCCATCGTCCTGCCGCCCGAACATCCCTTCTACGCCCTGTGGTCGCTGCTGCACGAGCGCGGTACGATCACGCTGGGCGGGCTGCCGATCCGCTTCAGCTATCCGCTGCTGCCGTGGATCGGGGTCATCTGCCTCGGCTGGACGATCGGGCCATGGTTCGCGCGGCTGGACGTGACGACGCGGCAGCGGCGGCTCGTGCTGACCGGCCTCGCCATGCTCGCCGGCTTCGTCGTGTTGCGCTTCGCCAACGTCTATGGCGACACACCGTGGTTCGTGGTGCCGGGGTCGCCGCTGCGCACGGTGATGAGCTTCCTCGCGCTTACCAAATATCCGCCGTCGCTGCTGTTCGTGCTCGCGACGCTGGGCACCGGGCTGCTGCTGCTCGCGCTGTTCGACCGGATCGCCGATGCGCGGGTCACCGGCTGGCTGTCGGTCCTCGGCGGCGCGCCGATGTTCTTCTACCTCTTCCACCTCTATGTCCTGCGGACGCTGTACCTCGGCGCGGTGGCGATCTTCGGCCTCAACCATGGCGAGGTGTTCGGCTTCCCGTCGATCCACTGGATCTGGCTGATGTGGGTCGCGATGATCGTGCCGCTCTACTTCCCGACGCGCTGGTTCTCGAACCTGAAGAAGCGTCGCAAGGACATTCGCTGGCTCAAATATCTCTGAGCGTCCCTCCCCTGTACCGGAACTGCTGGAGCCTATCGGAATGCCCGCACCGCTGACGTTCGTCGATTCGACCCCCGACCTGCCCGCGACCGCCGATGTGGTGATTATCGGCGGGGGCATCGTCGGCAGCTTCACCGCCTATCACCTCGCCAAGCGCGGTCTGAAGGTCGCGCTGGTCGAAAAGGGTCGCATCGGCGGCGAGCAATCCAGCCGCAACTGGGGCTGGTGCCGCCAGCAGAACCGTGACGCGCGCGAACTGCCGTTGGCGACCAAGGCGCTGGACCTGTGGGAGCAGTTCGCCGCCGACACCGGCGAGGACACCGGCTTTAGCCGCTGCGGCCTGCTCTATCTGAGCGATAACGAGGCCGAGATCGCCGGCTGGGCACGCTGGCGCGATTTCGCACGGACCGCCGGGGTCACCACCCATATGCTGTCGTCCGCCGAGGCGACCGAGCACGGCCGTTTCAGCAACAAGGCATGGAAGGGCGGCGTCTTCTCCCCCACCGACGGCACCGCCGACCCGTCGCGTGCCGCGCCGGCCGTCGCCCGCGCGATCATGGCACTGGGCGGCACGGTGCATCAGCAATGCGCGGTGCGCGGGCTGGAGACCGAGGGCGGTCGACTGTCTGCCGTCGTCACCGAACAGGGCGTGATCCGCACGAAGATCGCAGTGCTGTCGGCCGGCGCATGGGCGTCGTCCTTCTGTTATCAATATGGCATCCGCTTTCCGCAGGCGACGATCCGCCAGACCGTCATGTCGGTCGGGCCGGGCGAGGAGATTTTCCCGCCGGCGATGCACAGTGACTTTATCTCGATGACCCGGCGCGGCGATGGCGGCTATACCCTGTCGATCAGCGGCAGCGGCAAGGTCGACCCGACCCCGCAATTTCTGCGCTTCTCTACCCAGTTCCTGCCGATGTTCCTGCGACGCTGGCGCAAGCTGTCGCCGGGCGGGCTGGAAGGGGCGCAGTCGGGCCATGAAAGCGTCAAGCGCTGGAAGCTCGACCGGCCGACACCGATGGAGCGGATGCGTATCCTCGACCCGACGCCCGACGCCGCGACCGTCAAACGCACCCATGCGCGCGCGCTGGAGATGATGCCGCGTCTGCGCGAGCGGGCGGTGACCGGCGCATGGGCGGGCTATGTCGACAGCACGCCCGATGGCGTCCCCGGCATCGGCGAGATGGCAAGCCTGCCCGGCTTCGTGCTGGCATCGGGGTTCAGCGGGCACGGCTTCGGCATCGGCCCGGGCGCCGGGCATCTGATTGCCGATGTCGTCAGCGGGGCGGAGCCGATCGTTGATCCCAAACCCTATCATCCCGACCGGTTCGAACAATCGTCTTGGGGCAAGGTCGCGGAGTTCTGATCGCGGCCGTCGTTCCAAGGGACGAACGCGCGCCCGTTGCCTGACGAAGCCGGCGCGCTACATCCTGCCTCCGTATACCAAGGGGACAGGCATGATCGTCGGCATCGATCTGGGAACGACCAACAGCGCTTGCGCGATCTGGCGCGACGATGTGCCGGTCATGGTCCCCAATGCGCTGGGCGATTTTCTAACTCCTTCGGCGGTCAGCATCGGCGACGACGATGCGGTGCTGGTCGGACAGGCGGCGCGCGACCGGATGGCGACCCATCCCGACCGCGCCGTCACCAGCTTCAAACGGCGCATCGGCACGCGCGAGACGGTGAAGCTCGCCAAACGCGACTTCGATGCCGAGGCGCTGTCGGCGCTGGTCCTCGCCAGCCTGAAGCGCGATGCCGAGGCGTTCACCGGCGAGAGCGTGACCGAAGCGGTCGTCACCGTCCCGGCCTATTTCAACGATCGGCAGCGCAAGGCGACGAGGCGCGCGGGCGAACTGGCCGGGTTGCCGATCCGCCGGCTCATCAACGAACCGACCGCAGCCGCCCTCGCCTTCGGCATCGCCGACCGGGCGGATCACGAACCGTTCCTCGTCTTCGACCTGGGCGGCGGCACGTTCGACGTGTCGATCGTCGAAATGTTCGACGGCGTGATCGAGGTGCGCGCCTCGGCCGGTGACAATCGGCTGGGCGGCGACGATTTCAACGACTGCCTGATCGCGCTGGCCCGCGCCACACTCGATCCGCAGGGATTGTTGGCGAAGCTGCCGCCCGACCGCGCCACCGGTCTGCTTGCGCAAGCCGCCGAGCGCTGCCGCCGGGCGCTGAGCGAGCAGGACGGCGCCGACTTCAGCGTCACCATCGGCGATACCGCGCTGACCGTCCCGGTAACCGCCGTTGCGTTCGAGGAAGCCGCCGGCGGGCTGCTCCAGCGTATCCGCGAGCCCGTACTGCGCTCGCTGCGTGACAGCAACATCGCCGCGGCCACCCTGTCCGAAGTCGTGCTGGTCGGCGGGGCGACGCGGATGCCGATCGTGCGCCGCGCGGTCACGCGGATGTTCGGGCGGTTTCCGGCGACCACCGTCCATCCCGACCATGCGGTGGCGATGGGCGCGGCGGTGCAGGCCGGGTTGCTGGCGCGCGATGCCGGGCTCGACGAAATCCGACTGACCGACGTCTGCCCGTTCACGCTGGGCGTCGATACCAGCGAGCCCGACGGACGCGGCGGGTTTCGCACCGGGCTGTTCTCGCCAATCATCGAACGCAATTCGGCGGTGCCGATCAGCCGCGTCTCGACCTTCTCGACGCTGTCCAATCAGCAGACCAAGGTCCAGTTCGGCGTGTATCAGGGCGAGGCCCGCGACGTGTCGGGCAACGTCAAGCTGGGCGAGATCACCGTGCCCGTCCCCCCGCGCCGCGCGGGCGAGGTTACGGTCGAATGCCGCTTCAGCTACGACACATCGGGGCTGCTCGAGGTCGATGTCAGCGTGCCGGAGACCGGCATGACCCGCAATCTGGTGATCGTCGACGACGAGGACGCCCCCGACCCCGCCGAACTGGCAAAGCGCCGCGCCGCGCTGGCGGCACTGAAGGTCCATCCGCGCGACGATGCGGTCAACGCGGCGCTACTGGCGCGGGCACGGCGGGCGTATGAATCCTTCCTTGGCGATACCCGCGCCGCGATCGGCCATATGCTCGGCCAATTCGAAAACGCGCTGGCAACGCAGGACGACCGGATCATCGCAGAAGCGCGCACGGCGTTCGGCGCGGCGCTCGATCAGATCGAAGGCGAGCGCTTCCTGTGAGGCGCGGCATCTGGGCGACGCTCGACCTCGACCCGACGACCGACCGCAGCGCGATCCGGAAAGCCTATGCCACGCGGTTGAAAGCGATGGACGTCGACGCCGATCCAGCGGGCTTCGCGGCACTGCGGGCAGCGCGGGATGCGGCGTTGGCGGGGGCGGCCGAGACGGTGACCGAGCCGGCTCTCGAAGCCGACCTCCCGCCCGCCCCATCCGTGGAGAGCGAGCCGGAAGCCGATCCGGAACTCGCCGCCTTTCACGAAGCGATCAACGCGCATTTCCACGCGCTCGAAGCGTTGCTGTTCCCCGACCATGACGCACCGCCGACGCCGGAGGAACTGGCAGCGATCGAACATCACGGGTTGGCGCTGCTCGCCGATCCCCGGCTCGAACAGGTCGATTTCGCGGCCGGCGCCGAACGCTGGTTCTCCGAGATGCTGGCAGCGACCATCCCGCGCTGCGACCCGTTGCTCGAACCTGCTGCGGCGACGTTCGGATGGATCGACCGCCGCAACGACTATGCGCTGTCGGCGGAAGCGCTGGCGATCGTCGAACGCATCGGGGCGATCCGCTTCATGAAATTGGTCGACGATCCCGGGCACCGGCTGCACCGGGCGTGGGTCGAGCTTAATCGCAGCGATGCCGAGCGGGCGCCATGGTGGAATCCTAAGGGACCCCGGCGCGAACTGCTCACGCTGATCCGCACAAGATTTCCGATGGTCGAAAGCTGGCTCGAACCGCGTCGGGTGGCGGATACCGACGATACCGATTCCCTCCTGTCCGCCGTGCCCATCTGGAGCATCATTGCGGTCGTCGTACTGATCCTGCGCGCTACCTACGGCACCGACGATCGCCCTGCGCCAACGGCGCCGCCAGTACCGATCGATCTGCCCAGCCCGGTTATGAGCGGCAATCCGCCAGTCGTTCCGGAATCCGAGAAACCGCAATTCCTGTTCGCCGGTTTCATCAGCGGACTGACCCATGCCCCGGTGACGCTGATCCGCGACATCACCGAATGGGAACTGAAGGTCATGCGCTATTACCAGCCCTTCGACCCGGCCCAGTGTGTCGATACGACGATATGGCGCTACGACAGCAAGCTGTCGGCCAACTGGGACAGAAAACGGATTGAACTGAAGGCCCGCGTACGGGAAAACGCCCGGAACGAGATGCTTCCCCTGCCCTCGAACCGCTTCGACCTTCACGGCGAGATCGTGGAGGACGTACTGCGACGGACCAGCTTCGACCGAACGCGTTTCGAACAGTCGCTACAGAAAGGGGCCGATATCGCCGACCAGTGCAAGGTGCACGTCGCCATCCGCGAAGCGGCACTCGCCCATCCGAAGACCGGCAACAAGCTGTTACGGCAGCTGCAATTGGCAAGGTTCGGGGGAGTAAAACTCTCCCCCCGGCCGGGGCCGGGGGAGAATGGTGCGGTCGAGAAGACTCGAACTTCCACGGCCTTTCGGCCACAACGACCTCAACGTTGCGCGTCTACCAGTTCCGCCACGACCGCACGTGAACACCTTGGGGGCTGGCCCCTTGGCTGGCAGGAGCGTGCCCCTAGCAGCGCGTTTGCGGTCGTGCAAATGCTTTTATGGATTATTTGCCGCGGGCCGCCGCACGGGCGATGGCGACGGCTTCGGCGGCGGTCATCACCTCGCCCAGGCCGCTGCCCGACAGCGCCGCGCGCTCGGCATCGCGGACGCGCTCGAGCGCGCGGGCCAGCCGCGGCGCGTCCCAGCGGCGCAGCGCGGTGGCGGTCGCCGCCTGTTCCTTGAAGAACACGCGGTGGCGCTCCATCACCCGGTCGACGCTCTCGCCCTCGTCGATCTCGGCGCGCATTTCGGCCAACGACAGCAGCCGCCTGGCGACTGCGCGCAGCACCGGGATCGCGCCGCCGGGCATTTCGGGTAGTGCCGCCGCCGCCGCATCGCCCGCGATCATCGCGCTGACGATCCCGCCCAGTTCGGCATCGGCGATCGAGGCGCCGATCGCATCGAACGCCTCGCCATCGGCATCGCGCGGCCGCTCCGGCGATGCGTCTAGGTAGAGCGCCAGCTTCTCGATCTCGCTGGCCAGCACCGCCCGGTCGCCCGCCGTCACCGCCGCCAGCCGGTCGGGCACGTCACCCAATAGCCGCAGCCCCTGATCGCGCGCCATCGCCACCGCCAGCTTCGCCGCCTGCGCCGCATCGGGCACGTAGCAGGCGACCGCCACGGCGTTGAGCGACGCGGTGACCAGCTTCACCAGCTTCGACGTGCCCTTGACCGTCGGGGCGATCGCGGCGACCGGATTGCCGGCACGTTCGGCGGCGAGCAGCAGCGTCACTGCCTCGACCGATTCCTCGCCCATGCCCGTGACCCGGATGCAGCGGGCGTCGCCGAACAGCGACATCGATGCGGCTTCGTCCGCCAGCAGCCCGGGACGCGCCTTCAGCATCGGGCCGTCCATGTCGACGCGCTCGGCCCCCTCGCCCACGCCCTTCGCCAGTCGGGCGGCCAGCGCCAGCGCGCCCGCCGTGTCCGGTCCATGGAACAGGTAGAGCCGGATATCGGGGCCGGGCCGGTCGAGCCTGGCCGCGACCTGCTCGGGCCGAAGCTTCACGAGCCCGACTTGGGGAGCGTCAGTGCGATCCGCGTCACGATCTGGTCGGCGACGATGAGCGACAGCCGTTCGAGCGCGGTGCGCTCCGCCGCGATCGTCGCATATTCGGAGCGGACCACGTCGATGCCGGCATCCGACCCGGCGGTCGCATCCAGCGTCACGGCACCATTGGCCAGGTCGATCAGCTGATAGCGCGCGCGCAGCGTCCGCCGCTCGCGCGTGATCGAATCGTCGCGCCGCACGCCCAGCCCGGTGATATCGTCGTCGAGTTTGATTTCGAGCCGGTAGCGCGCTGGTCCTTCGGCGCGCAGCCGATCGCGCAACGCGTTGGCGACCAGCCAGCCATTCTGTCCGGCGATCGGCGCGACCTCGACCCCCGCCAGCGTCTGGCGCACCACGCCGCCCTCCCCGCCGCCGTAAAGCGGGCGCAGGCCGCAGCCGCTCAGCAGCAAGGCGGCGGCGAGGACGGCGGCGCGGATCATGCGACGATGTTCACGAGGCGGTCGGGCACGACGATGACCTTGCGCGGGGCCTTGCCCTCCAGCGCGCGGACGATCTTCTCGCTCGCCAGCGCCGCCGCTTCGGCATCTTCCTTGGCTATGCCCTTGGGCAGGACGATCGTGTCGCGCAGCTTGCCGTTGACCTGCACCGCGATCGTCGCCTCGGCCTCGACCAGCATTGCCGGATCGACCACCGGCCATGGCGCATCGGCGATCAGCCCGCTGCGGCCAAGCTGCGACCACGCCTCTTCCGCCAGATGCGGAATCATCGGACTGACCAGCAGCAACAGCGCGTCCATGTCGGCATCCGACATGCCCTTGGCCTTCTCCGCCTCGCCGAGCAGCGTGTAGAGCTTGGCCACCGCCTTGTTGAACTGCAGTGCGGTGATGTCGTCGGCGACGCCGGCGATGGTGCGATGGACGGCGCGGGTCAGTGCTTCGGGGCTGGTGCCGCCGGGAACATGTGCCGCGACCAGCTTCCACACCCGCTTGACGAAACGTTCGGCGCCCTCGATCCCGGCCTCGCTCCACGGCAGGTCGCGCTCGGGGGGGCTGTCGGACAGCATGAACCAGCGCGCGGCATCGGCGCCGTAGCGATCGAGAATCGGTTCGGGATCGACCGTATTCTTCTTCGATTTCGACATCTTCTCGACGCGGCCGATGGTGATCGCTTCACCGGTCGCGGTCTCGATGCCGTCATTTACCTCGGACGGAGCCAGCCAGCGGCCATCCGCCGACTTGTACGTCTCGTGCGTGACCATGCCTTGCGTGAACAAGCCGGCGAACGGCTCCTTCAGGTCGATCAGCCCGACATGGTTGAGCGCCCGCGTCCAGAAACGCGCATAGAGAAGATGCAGGATCGCATGTTCGACCCCGCCAATATACTGGCCGACCGGCAGCCAGCTTTCGGCGACCGCCCGGTCGAATGGCTTATCCGCCGGCTGGCTGGCGAAGCGGATGAAATACCACGACGAATCGACAAAGGTGTCGAGCGTGTCGGTCTCGCGCCGCGCCGGAGCACCGCAGGACGGGCAATCGACATGCTTCCATGTCGGATGACGGTCGAGCGGGTTGCCGGGAATGTCGAACGAGACATCCTCGGGCAGCTTGACCGGCAGGTCCGAGGTCGGCACCGGCACCACGCCGCAGGCGTCGCAATGGACGATCGGGATCGGCGTGCCCCAGTAACGCTGGCGGCTCACCCCCCAGTCGCGCAGGCGCCATACGGTCGTGCCCTTGCCCCAACCGCCCGCTTCGGCCCGCTCGATCACCGCGCGCTTGGCAGCGGCGACGTCGAGGTCGTTCAGGAAGTCGGAGTTCACCAGCCGGCCGGGACCGGTATAGGCTTCGGCCCCTTCGAACACCGGATCGGTCAGGTCGCCATCGGCAACGACGCGGCGGACCTCCAGCCCGTATTTCCGCGCGAAATCGAGATCGCGCTGGTCGTGCGCCGGCACGCCCATCACCGCGCCGGTGCCGTAATCCATCAGCACGAAGTTGGCGATATAGACCGGCAGGTCGATCGACGCATCGAAGGGATGCCGCATCCGATAGCCGGTATCGAAACCCAGCTTCTCGGCGGTCTCTAGTTCGGCGGCGGTGGTCCCGCCCTGCTTGCACAGTTCGATGAACGCGGCGGCGTCCGGGTTCGCGTCGGCCAGCGCTCGCGCGATCGGATGGTCGGCGGCGACCGCGACGAAGCTCGCGCCGAAGATCGTGTCGGGGCGCGTCGAATAGACCTCGATCGACTGGTCGAACGGCGCAACCGGCGCGAACGCGAATTGCAGCCCCTCCGACTTGCCGATCCAGTTTTCCTGCATCAACCGGACCTTGTCGGGCCACTGGTCTAGGCTGCCCAGCCCGGCAAGCAGATCGTCGGCAAAGTCGGTGATCTTGAGGAACCACTGGCTCAGCTTGCGCTTCTCGACCAGCGCGCCGGAACGCCAGCCGCGCCCGTCGATCACCTGTTCGTTCGCCAGCACGGTCATGTCGACCGGGTCCCAATTGACCGCCGATTCCTTACGATAGACCAGACCGCCTTTCAGCAGTTCGAGGAACAGCGCCTGTTCATGGCCATAATATTCGGGATCGCAGGTCGCGAACTCGCGCGACCAGTCGAAGGCGAGGCCGAGCCGCTTCAACTGCGCCTTCATCGCCGCGATATTGGCATAGGTCCACTGGCCCGGATGGACCTTCTTTTCCATTGCCGCATTTTCGGCGGGCATGCCGAATGCGTCCCACCCCATCGGGTGGAGCACCTCATGCCCGGTCATCCGCAGGAAACGGGCGAGCACGTCGCCCATCGTGTAGTTGCGGACATGGCCCATATGGATGCGCCCCGATGGATAGGGGAACATCTCAAGGACATAGCGCTTGGGCTTGGGCGAGGCGTCGTCGGCGACGAAGGTCCGGGCATCGTCCCATGCCGCCTGCCAGCGTGCATCGGCCTCGGCGGGCGAAAAACGAGGAGTCATGGGCGCGTCGCTCAGCCGGTCACCGCCCCGCGGCGCAGGTCGCGCGCCCGCGTCAGGATGATGTCTTCCAGCTTCTGCACCGTCGCCGCCTCGACCGGCGCCTCGACCCACTGGCCGCCGCGATTGATCTGGCGCAGTGCCGCGACGCGCAGCGCATCGGCGCGCAGGTCCTGATCGAGGATCGTGACCGTCACCTTGGTCCGCTCGGTCGGCGTCGCCGGATTGACGTACCAGTCGGTGACGATGACGCCGCCGTTCGAATCGGTCTGGGTCAGCGGCATGAACGACAGCGTGTCGAGGCTGGCACGCCACAGATAGCTATTGACGCCGATCGTCGTGACCTTCGACGCGGCGAGATCGCCGGCGACGCGCCCCTTGCCACCGCTGCATGCGGCCATCGGCAGGGCAAAGGTTGCCAGCAACGCGATCAGCAGCGGGCGGTTCATGAGCGGTTCCTTGACTACAGGCCATTACGGCAGTTCGCGCCGCTTCTATAGGAGGTGGCGCGGACGCGGCAAGCGGGTTGGTGATCGCGCCCGGAACCGGGCGGGCGCGATCGATTGCGGTCCCGGATCGATGCGGGTTCGGCGTTGGTCGGACAAATATGTGGGTTCGATGCAACAGGTCGTCGGAAAGCGACCGGAGCCGGTGGTGCCACGCAACCGAATCGTGGTAGCGCCATTGGCGGGGAGTGAGGGAAATGATGACGGGCAGCAGGATCTGGGCTGGCATAGGATTGGGGGCGATCGTCGCCGCCGGTCTTGGTGCGTCCCCTGCGCTCTTCGCGCAGGAACAGCGCGCACCGCGCGTTCTGAAGCGGCTCAATCCCGAATCGATGCCGTTGGTCGCTTTCGGTTCGTTCACCCCGGCCTCGGCCGATCCCCGGCTCGCCGCTGCGCTGTCGCGCACTGCGCTCAACGCACCGGGTTTTCAGTTCACGCCGTCCGAAGGGGCGGTGATCGGCAACCGTTCGGTCAAGGTCGCGGTGCGCAGCCGCACGATCCAGCCGAACCGCCTGCCCGATCGCGTCGCTGCGGCGGCGCCGGTACAGACGCTCAATCCGGTCGCCTATAACCTCGGCATGTCGGTCGGCTGGAAGCGGCTGGCGGTATCGGGCGACATGACCCGCCTCGACCTTGCCGGACAGCCGGGCAGCCGCGAGCAGATGGGCGTCGGCGTCAGCTATTCGGGCCGCAAGTTCACCGGCCGCGTCGGCGCGAGCAGCGATCGTCCGCTCGCCGATCAGCCTGCGCTGATCGCCGATCCGTCGGGCTATTCGCTCGACATGGGTGGATCCTACAAGCTGACCCGCAACCTCGATGTTACCGCCGGTGTCCGCTATCGCTCGGAACGCGAACGCATGCTGCGTATCGTCCCCGAACGCCGCGACAGCCAGGCGATCTACGTCGGAACCGCCTTCCGCTTCTAAGTCGATTTAAGCTCGTCCCCGCTCGCGGGGAGGGGGATCGTCCGCGCAGCGGACGATGGAGGGGCATTGCCCGAACCGACCGGGCGGTGTTTGCCGACACCCCCCTTCACCAGCTTCGCCGGTCCCCCTGCCCGTGCCGGGCAGGATTTGCCCGCCCCATGCCGGGACTCGCTAAACCACCGCTACCGCACCAATCGTTGCGCCGCCCCCAGTTACGCGTAAGTCGCTGTAACAGGCGGGAGAGATCATGGCGGCGGTCGACATTGCAGGACTTGGCAAGCACTTCGGCGATACGATCGCTTTAACCCCCAGCGATCTGCAGTTCGCCGATGGCGAATTCGTCGTGCTGGTGGGGCCATCGGGCTGCGGCAAGTCGACGCTGCTGCGGATGATCGCCGGGCTGGAAACTGCCAGCGAAGGCCGCATCCTGATCGGCGGGCGCGACGTCACCGACGTCCCGCCCGCCGAACGCGGCGTGGCGATGGTGTTCCAATCCTATGCCCTCTACCCGCATCTGACCGTCGCCGGGAACATCGCCTTTCCGCTAAAGGTCGCCGGTCTGCCTAGGCAGGAGATCGCCGCGCGTGTCGCCGAGGCGGCGGCGATGCTCGACCTGACCGACTTGCTCGACCGTCGCCCGCGCGCGCTGTCGGGAGGTCAGCGGCAGCGCGTATCGATCGCCCGCGCGATCGTCCGCCGGCCGCAGGTGCTGCTGCTCGACGAACCGCTCTCCAATCTCGACACGTCGCTGCGCGCGCGGATGCGGCACGAATTCGCACGCCTTCATCAACAACTGGGCGCGACGATGATCTATGTGACGCACGACCAGCTGGAGGCGATGACGCTCGCCAACCGCATCGTCGTCATGAGCGCGGGGCGGATCGAACAGGTCGGCGATCCGATCGAGGTCTATCGCCGCCCGGCCAGCATCGCCGTCGCCGCCGCGATCGGATCGCCGGGCATGAACCTGTTGCCTGCCATGCTGGCCGCGATGACGCCGACCGGGGCGACGCTGCGCCTGCCGGACGGCGCGCTGGTGGCAACGGCGGCACAGGTGAGCCCTGACGATATCGGCACCGCCGTCACGCTGGGCGTCCGGCCCGAACATCTGATACCCGATGACGACGGCCCGTTCGCGGGCGCGGTCGAGCTGTTCGAACGGTTGGGGCCGCTATCCTTCGCGCATCTCGGCGCGCGCGGCGATGTCGACACGATCGTCGCGCAGCTGCCCGGTGATCGTTCGGTGACACTGGGCGAGGTGCTGCATTTTTCGATCGCGCCGCACGACGCCCATGTCTTCGCCGCCGACGGCCGTGCCTATCCCTTGACCCCGCCGCCGAACAGCCCGGTCAGATAATAGCGCTGGAGCAACAGGAAGATCAGCAGCACCGGCATCGTCGTCACCACCGATGCCGCCATCATCAATTCGCCATCGGCGGCATGTTCGCGCGCGATCGCCGCGACCGCAACCGGCAGGGTATAGCGCTGCTGATCGGCTAGGATCACCAGCGGCCACATGAAGTCGTTCCAGCTGGCGAGGAAGGTGAACAGCGCCAGCGTCACCACCACCGGCGTGAGCAGCGGCAGGACGATCGTGCGGAAGATGCGCATCTCGCTGGCCCCGTCCATCCGCGCCGCATCGATCAGTTCGTCGGGGATCGCCAGCGTCGCCTGTCGCACGAACAGCACGCCGAAAATCCCCGCCAGCCCCGGCAGGATCACCCCGGCATAGCTGTTGACCAGCCCGAAATGGCGGAACATCAGGAACAGCGGAAGCATCGCCACCTGCCCCGGCACGACCAGCGCGGCGATCAACAGTTTCAGCAGCCGTTCGCGGCCGCGAAAGCGCAGCTTGGCAAAGGCATAGCCCGCCGGCACGGTCAGCAGCAGCCCGAACAGTGTCGATAGCATCGCGACGCCGATACTGTTCCTGAGCGCCGGCAGGATGCGGTAATCGAACCACGCCCCGTCAATCTGCCGCCGGACGAGCAGTTCGTGATAATTTTCCAACGACCAGCGCGACGGCCATAGCGGGATCGGCAGCGTGCCCGATTCGCCACGCGGCATGAACGACACGATGACCATATAGATCAGCGGCGCGACCGTCAGCGCGACCAGCGCAACGACGGCGGCATTGGCGACGAACGCGCGCAGCTTCCCTACAGCCATTCGTTGCGCCGGCCGATACGGGTCTGGACCCAGGTGAGCAGCAGGATCATGACGAACAGGACGAAGGCGACCGCACTCGCCTGTCCCAAGTTCCACCATTTGAACCCTTCCTCGAACATGAAATACAGCACTGTCGTCGTGCTTTGCGCCGGCCCGCCCAGCGTCATCACATAGGGTTCGGCGAAGATCTGCAGGAACCCCGCGACGCTCATCACCGCCGCCAGCAGCAGCGTCGGCCCGATCGCCGGCAGGGTTACGTGGCGGAATCGCAGCCACCGCCCCGCCCCGTCGAGCCGCGCCGCCTCCATCAAATCCTGCGGCACCGCCGACAGCGCGGCGGTGAACACGATCATGTTGTAGCCGAAGATCTTCCACGTCACGAAGATCAGGATCGCCGGAATCGAACTGTTCGGGTTGCCCAGCCAGTCGACAGGCGGAATGCCGATCAACGCCAGCCCCTGATTGAGCAGGCCGAAACGTTCGTTGAACAGGAACCGCCAGACGACGGCGGTCGCGACCACGCTGGTGACATAGGGCGCGAACAGCGCGACGCGCCACAACGGCTTCCACCGCACCGTCGCGTCGTTGAGCAGCAATGCGGCAAGCAGCGAAGTGCCGATCGCCATCGGCACGCCCAGCACCGCAAAGATCAGCGTGTTCTTGAGCGATCGCCAGAACAACGGCGTCGCGAGCAGCTCGACGAAATTGTCGATGCCGACGAAATGGAGATTGGCGGGATCGGCCAGCGCATAGACCGAATAGTCGGTGACCGACAGCGCCAGCGCCGCGATCGTGGGGATCACCAGCACGATCAGGATGATGGTCAGCACCGGCAGGGTGAAAAGCCATGCGGCGCGCGACTGGCGGGTCATGCGATCCGCCCCGCATCGACCAGCGCGCGCCGCTTCGCCAGCAGCTGGTCGACGCGTTCGTCGAGCACGGTCAGCGCCTGTCCAATCGTCTGAAGTCCGCGCACTACGCGTTCGGCGGCAAGCTGGATCTCGCCCTGAATGCGTTCCCATTCGACGACCGGTGGGATCGATGCAGGTTGCGCCATCTGTTCGCGGAACGCGCGCAGCACCGGCAGCGCCAGTTGCGGCGAATCCCATGCGTCCAGTCGCGCGGGCAGGTTGCCGATCATCCGTTGAAACGTCAGTTCGCTGTCGCGTGAGGTCATGTGCCGGACCAGCGCCCATGCCTCGGCCGGCCGGTCGGTCGTGGTCGACACGCACAGGCTGGCGCTGTCCCCCGATACCGGTCCCGGCCCCTTCGGTCCCGCGAGCCGTGCGGTGCCCCAGCGTTCGGGCGGAATATCGGCGGCCCGGCGACGCAGGTCGAGCAATGTCGTCGGCGAACTTGGCCAGATCGCGAAATAGCCTTGGGCGAATGCGGCCAGCGGGTCCTGCACCTCGGTCGAGGCCGCCCGCGGCGCCAGCCCCTCAGCGAAGAGATTGGCATAATAGGCAAAGGCTTCGCGGACCGGTTCCGACCGGAAATTGCCACGCGTGGCATGGTCGCGCAGCATCGTCGCCCCCGCCTGCGTCATCATCGTCAGCAGCGCGCCCGGCCAGTTGAGCAGCATCAGGAAGACATAATTGTCGGGCCGCCGCCGTTTGATCGCCCGCGCCATCGTCAGCCACCCGGCCCAGTCGAGCGGTGGCGCGGGATAGCCCGCCTCCGCCACGATATCGGTGCGGTAATATTGGACCTGCGGCGCGACCGACCACGGTACCGCATAGTCGCGCCCGTCGATGCGCAACGCATCGCGGATGCCGGGGAACAGCCCAGCGGTCAGCGCCGGCGACGGCACCGGCGCCACCGCGCGGATCATCGCGAATTCGCGGATCCACCCGTTGAACAACATCAGCACGTCGGGCAACGCCCCCCCGGCATGCGCCGTCAGCAGCTTTTCGTGCGACGCGGTGGAGGGCAGCGACTGAACCTCGACCGGTATGCCGGTGGCGGCGGTAAAGCCCGGCATGAGATGCGGGGAATAATCGCCCTCATAGCTCATCGCCCAGACGCGCAGCGGCACGACGCCGGTCGGTCGCGCACAAGCCCCGATCGCCAGCGCGGGCAGCATGCCGAGCATGGCCCTGCGGGTCGGCCCGCCTTGTTCGTCCCGGCTCTGCACCGCGCGACGATGGCGGATCGCGGCGCCGTGCGCCAGCGAGCCGGACCCTAAACACCCGTAGAAACGTCGCTTTTCATGGTCCACCGCGTACACAGCCGAACCCTTTCGAGCGGCTGGCCGTTTTGCCGTTCGACCAGAACCGACGTCCATGGGGCGCGCTGGTCGGGGGGAACCAAAGTCATGCCGATCATCATCCGCCGTCGCCTGCTCGCTGGAGCGGCGCTGTTCGCTGCCGCGTCCGCACAGGCCCAGACCGCGCCCGAAACACCGTCCGCGAACGACGAGGGCAGCGAGATTGTCGTCACCGGATCGCGCATCGCCCGCCCCGATTATGCCGCGCCCAATCCGGTCGTGTCGCTGGGCGCCGAGGAATTGCGCCAGTCGGGCACCACCAATGTAACCAGCTTCCTGCAACGCGTGCCCGCGCTGACCAACTCGCTCGACAGCACCCGCACCGCCGGCCGCAACCAGGCCGATGGCGCGCTGGGACAGGTCGGGCTGAACCTTCTCGACCTGCGCGGCCTTGGCCCCAACCGCACGCTGGTGCTGGTCAATGGCCGCCGCCATGTCGCCGGACAGCCCGACACCGCCGCCGTCGACATCAACGCGATCCCGACCGACCTGATCGAGCGCGTCGACGTGCTGACCGGTGCTGCCTCCGCCATCTATGGCGCGGACGGGGTCTCGGGCGTCGTCAACTTCGTACTGCGCCGCGATTTCGACGGCATCGCCGCGCGCGCGCAGGCGGGCATTTCGGAGCGCGGCGATGCCGGCAACCGCTTCGCGTCGCTGATCGCCGGACGCAACTTCGCCGAAGGGCGCGGCAACCTGACCCTCGCCTATGAGTATAATGCCGACGATCCGCTGGCGAACGACGATCGCGACTATCTGACCCTCGCCCAGCGGCAATATTTCGTGAACCTCGACGGGTACGACCCGAGCCGCGCGGGCAGCTACAAGATCGGCCCGGTCGGCGACCTGCGCTATCCCTATGGATCGAACCAGGGCTATGTCGTGATCGGCGATCAGGTGTTTCGCGGCGACGGCGCGCTCTATACCCCCGGCCGGTTCCTGCAGAATGACGGCTATTCGATCGGCGGAGACGATACGCCGGTCGCGGGCTATATCGGCGATATCCTGCCGCGCACCGAACGCCACGCCGTCAACGCGCTGGCCCATTTCGATGTTTCCGACGCGTTCAAGCTGGCGGTCGAGGGTAAGTTCGTCCAGAGCGAGGTGACCAGCTTCAGCGGCTATGGCGGCAATTATCCGGCGACGATCGCGCTCGACAATCCGTTCATCCCGGCACCGATCCTGACCGCGGCGCGCGCCGCCGGTCTCACCTCGGTCGATATCAGCCGCAACAATTTCGACATTCCCCGCCGCGGCGAGCGCGACCGGCGACGGACGTGGCGCGGCGTCGTCGACGTCAGCGGGCGGCTGACCGATCATGCCAGCTACGACGTCTCCTACACCTATGGCCGCACCGATGTGCGCGCGACCAAACTGAACGACCGGCTCAACACCCAATTCCTGAACGCCCTCGATGCCGTGCTCGACGGCAGCGGTGCGATCGTGTGCCGTTCGGCCGAGGCACGAGCGGCGGGGTGCGTGCCGGTCAACACCTTTGGCGGCAACACCGTCGATGGGCGCTCGTTCGGCTATTATCTGAGCAACCCGGTCAGCAACGCGCGCATCGAACAACATGTCGCGACCGCATCGCTGACCGGCGATTTTGGCCAGTTCTTCGAACTGCCCGGCGGCCCGGTCGCCTTTGCCGCTGGCGGTGAATATCGCCGTGAATCGAGCCGCTTCCGCCCGGCACAGGCGCTGATCGACAACGCCTTCTACCAATATGACGAATATATCATCCCGACCCCGTCCGACGGCAGCTTCGACGTCTGGGAAGCATTCGGCGAGGTCAATGCCCCGCTGCTGAAGGAGGTACCCTTCGCGCATCTGCTATCGGTCGGCGCGGCGGGCCGCCTTTCCGACTATTCGACGATCGGATCGACCCGCGCCTATCAGTTCAACGCCATCTATGCGCCGATCGCGGCGATCAGCGTCCGGGGATCCTATGGCCGGTCGGTGCGCGCGCCCAATATCGGCGAGATCTTCCGACCGCAGACCGGCACCAGCAATTTCTTCTCCGACCCCTGCTATGTCGCCAATCGCAGCCTCGGCACGTCGTTCCGCGCCGAGAATTGCCGGACGCTGATCGCTGCCGCCGGCGGCGATTTCGCGAACTTCACCGCCGCCAACAATCCCGATGCGACGATCTTCATTCCGGGCACACAGGAGGGCAATCGCAACCTGCGCCCCGAAGTCGCCCGGACCTGGACCGCCGGCCTAGTCCTGCGTCCCGATTTCGTGCCGGGCCTGTCGATCGCGCTCGACTGGTACGACATCGACCTGCGCGACGCGATCAACACCCCCGACGCCAATACCATCGCGGCATTGTGCGTCGATCAGCCGAGCCTCGACAATGCCTATTGCGGGTCGATCACCCGCCGCGCGGGCAGCGGCTTCATCAACGGCTTCATCGTCCAGCCGCAGAACGTCGCTGCCTTCCGCACCGCCGGTGCCGAACTGAACCTGACCTATCGCTTCTCGACCGCATCGGCGGGCGATTTCGACCTGCGGCTGGTCGGCGGCTATCTCGACCGGCTCGAACAGGTGGCGACGCCGGGCGCGGTGGCCGAGAACAATGTCGATCAACCCTTCCGCCCGCGCTACACGCTGGCCTTCTCGCCGACATGGAACAGCGGCGTGCTGACCCTCAGCTACAATCTACGCTGGCAGAACGGCGTTCGCCGCTTCGCCCGGATCGATACCGACAGCAACCCCAGCCTCGTCGATCCGCGCTATTTCCGGTACAAGCAATTGTGGAGCCACGACGTGCAGGCGCAGGTCGCGGTCAATAACGACTTCTCCTTCTATGGCGGCGTCAATAATCTGGGCGATCAACGGCCCGATATCGGGTTCGAGACCAACGTGCCTATCTCGCCGGTCGGACGCTATTACTATGCCGGCGCAAGGCTGCGGTACGGCAACGGGCGCTGATCGGGTACGGTAGCAGCGCTTGATCGCGCGCGCGGTTCTGGCATGGGGCGGACATGCTGCAATCCGCCGATCCGTTCGTCGCGTCGTACGACGTCGTCATCCCATGCCATAACCGCGCGCACGTCGTTGCCGATGCGGTGGCGAGCGTGCTGGCACAGGTGCCGGCGCCCGAGCGGGTGATCGTGGTCGATGACGGGTCGAGCGACGACAGCGCCGCCGTCATCCGGGCGCTCGCCGATGCCGATCCGCGCGTCGTCGCGATGATCCTGCCGCGCAATGTCGGCGCGTCGCAGGCGCGCAACAGCGGCGCGGCGCTCGCCACCGCCGACTGGATCGCATTCCTCGACAGCGACGATGTCTGGCTGCCCGGTGCTGCACGGGCGTTGCTCGGCAAGGCGACCAACACCGCCCACGATATCGTCGTCGGCCATTTCGCACGGGTCGAAGGCGATGCCGATCCGACCGATCCCGAATGCGGCTGGGACGGCGACTGCATCCGCGCCGGACTGGCCAGCGGAGGCGTGATCGGGCCGAGCTGGTCGGTGGTCCGCCGCGCGATGGTCGAACGGATCGGCGGGTTCGATCCCAGCTTCCACAATTGCAACGACTGGGATTTCTACACCCGTGCCGGGGCGGCCGGGGCGCGCTTCGCCCGGATCGACGCCTGTGTCGCGCAATATCGCACGGTGGCGGGCAGCCGCCTCGTCAACGATACTGCGATCGGCGAACGCAATGCCCGCCGCGTGCTGGCGCACCCCTATCTCGCCGGCTTCGCGTCCGTCGAAGCGGAGCGCGTCGCCGCCGGCTGATCGGGCCGCGCCGGGTCGATCACCAGCACCAGCCGCCGCGTGCCGGTGCCCATGATCGGGGGCGAGCGGTGGACGATCGGCGTGTCGGACTGGTCGCGCCCCTTGAACAGCGCGACGTCGCCCGTCGCGATCGAACGGATCGTCGTGGGCTCGACGCCCGCCGCCAACGCCAGCGCATCGTCGTTCGCCAGCCACTGCGTTCCCGGCCCGGCATAGGTGCAGATCAGCCGCACCGCGACATAATCGGCATGGAAGCGGCGACAGGCGTCGGTCTCGATCACCTCCAGTCGGATCGCCACCCGGTCGAGCGCCAGCAGCGCGGCGAAGCGCGCGGTAAGGTCGCCGATATCGTGCCCGAGCCGCGTCGCCAGCGCATCGTCATATCCAGCCGCTATCAGTGCGTCCGGTATCGCCGAGCGTGCTCCAGCCGGGACGATGACCGCGACATCGGCTACCGCGTCGAGATCGCCCACGTCGACCACCGGCGCGTCGTCGCGCTGCCAGATGGCAAGGTTGACCGGATCGCCGAGGATGGCGGCGAGCCCCTGTCCCTCCACCGTCGTACAGGCATGCGCGGGTGGCGCGGACGGTTTGGATGCGATCGTCAGTGGCATATGAAATGTAATAACGTCTCGCACTTGATCGTCCAGTCCCGTGATGACTTTCCGCTGCGAATGCGATAGGCTTGCGTTCGTGCTGACCCGAGCCTGGTCCTTGTTGCTGGTGCTGTTGCTGTCGTCGCTGGTGCTGGCGACCACGGTGCATGCGCGCGAATCGGCCGGGCCGGCGACCGTCGAATGTTTGGGCGCGGTCCATGACGATGCCGACACCGCCCCCGATGGTGGTGATACCGACAAGGCGGCGTTGCACCATCACGGCAACTGCCATGCCGGCACCTTCAGCGTGCCGCAGCGTGGCACGATGACGCTGTTGTCGCTGGCGACCACCAATCCAGCGACGCTGGCGCAGGATCGCGGGCAAGCGTCGCGCGCGATCGATCCGGCACTGCGGCCGCCCGCCGCCTGACGAACGCCGCCGGCCGGTTGCGACCGGCCTGACGCAGTTCGTCGGGATTACTCCATCATGCAAATCTGGTTCGCGGCCGTTCTGGCCGCGGCGTCGTGCGCCGGTCCGGCCATGGCGCAAACCGCGCCCGCAGACGCCGGGCCGGTCTATACGCTCGAAGCGGCACTTCGTGCAGGCGGCGGCGCCACGCCCGCGATCGACGCCGCCACCGCTGCGGTCGACGCCGCCGAACAGGCGCGCGCCGTCGCCGCGCTCCGCCCCAATCCGCAGCTGCAGGCACAGGTCGAAAACATCATCGGCTCGGGCGCCTATCAGGGGCTGCGCAGCGCCGAGACAACGCTGGGCATTGCCATCTCGATCGAACTGGGCGGCAAGCGCGGCGCGCGCGGCGCGGTCGCCGGGGCGCAGCTGTCGCGCACGCGGATCGCGGCGGCGGTGATCGCCGCCGACCTGCGGCTCCAGATCACGCAGCTTTATGTTAAGACGCTCGCTGCCGACCGCCGTGTCGCGACCGCGCGCGAACAGGCGCGGATCGCCACCGAAGCGCTGCGCGTCGCCACGATCCGGGTCGAGGCCGGGCGCGCTTCGCCGCTCGAACGCCAGCGGGCCGAGGTTGCACGGCTCAATGCCGAGGCGGGGATCGAACGCGCCGAACGGCTGGCGGCGGCCGCGCGCACCAATCTGGCGCGCCGGACGGGGCAGCCGATCACGGGCGCGCTCGACGACGAGTTGCTCAATCGCCTTCCCCCGGACGTGCAAGGGCCGGCCGCGCCGGTCGCGCCCGACGGCACGCTGGCGCTGGCGGCAGCGCGGGCCGATATCGCCGTTGCCGATGCCGGCATCCGCCTCGCCCGTGCCGCACGTATCCCCGACCTGAATCTGGGGCCTGCGATCCGGCGGCTGGAGGCGACCAACGACACCGCCGCCGTTCTCGCGCTGTCGCTGCCGATCCCCCTGTTCGACCGGGGCCGAGCCGCGATCGCGCAGGCCAGCGCCGAACGCACCCGTGCCGAGGCGCAGGCCCGCGTCACCGCACTCGACGTCGCACAGGCGATTACCGATGCTGAGGTCCAGGCCGCCAACGCCGCGACCACCGCGCGCACCGCCGCCGGCCCGGCGCTGGCGGCGGCGCAGGAGGCCGCGCGCATCGCCCGGATCGGCTATCGCGAGGGCAAGTTCGGCCAGATCGAATTGCTCGACGTCGAACGCACCCTCGCCGACACCCGGCTCGCCGCGATCGACGCGCTTGCCGACTATCAGAATGCCCGTGCGCAGCTGGAGCGTCTGACCGCCCCTGCGCCGCTTGCGGAGAATCCATGATGACCCTGCGCACGACCCTCGCGCTCGCCCTGTTGCTGTCCGCCTGCAACACCGCCGACGCCCCCACCAACGAAGTGGCGCAAGCCGACCATGGTGAGGAACATGGCGGCGAGCATGACGAAGAGACCGTCACCCTGACCGCCGAACAGATCGCGCTGGCCGGCCTCGAACTCGGCCGCCCGACCAATGACGGCGCGGCGACGATCGAGATACCGGCGATCGTCGAGGGCGATCCGCAGGCGACACAGGTCGTCTCCGCCGCGATCGGCGGGCGGATCGTCGCGCTCACCCGCAATTTGGGCGAAGGGGTCGCGCGCGGCCAGACGTTGGCCGTGATCGAGAGCCGCGAGGCGGCACAGATAAAGGGCGAGGTACAGGCGGCCCGCGCGCGCCTCGCGCTCGCCAACACCAATCTCGCCCGCGAACAGCGGCTGTTCGCGCAACAGGTCTCGCCCGAACAGGATCTGGTCGCCGCACGCACCGCCGCGACCGAGGCACGCATCGCGCTGACGCAAGCGAGCGCCATGATGGCCGCGACCGGCGGCGGGGGTGGCAGCCTCAACCGCATCGGCATCGTCGCGCCGATCGGCGGGCGGATCATCGCCCGCCCGGTGGTGCTGGGCCAGACCGTCGCCGCCGATGCCGAATTGTTCCGCGTCGCCGACCTGTCGCGCGTCGCGCTGTCGCTCAGCCTGAAGCCCGAAGATGCCGGCCGCATCGCACCGGGCAATGTCGTCACCGTCACCGCCCCCGGCCGCGAGACGACGGCGCGCGTCCGCTTCGTCTCGCCCGCGCTCGACCCCGAAACCCGCCTCGTCCCCGCCATTGCCACGCTCGACAATCGCGGCGGCCAGTGGCGCGTCGGCGAGCCGGTCACCGCGGCGATCCGCCTGACCGGCAGCGAGGGCACCGGTGCCATCCGCGTACCGACCACTGCCGTCCAGACGGTCGAGAACCGATCGGTCGTGTTCGTCCGCACCCCCACAGGGTTCAAGGCGGTTCCGGTCGAACTCGGCACGGCATCAACCGGCGCGGTCGTCGTCCGCAAGGGGCTGTCGGGCAACGAACAGATCGCCACCACCGGCAGCTTCACGCTCAAGGCCGAACTCGGCAAGGGTGAAGCCACCCATGCGGATCACTGATCGATGATCGCCCGTATCGTAGCGTGGTCGGTCGCCCAGCGTTGGCTGGTGCTGCTGCTGACCCTCATCGCCACCGCCATCGGCGCATGGTCGCTCTATCGCCTGCCGATCGATGCCGTGCCCGACATCACCAACAATCAGGTGCAGATCAACGTCCGCGCCCCCGCCCTCTCTCCCGAACTGGTCGAGAAACAGGTGTCGTTCCCGATCGAGACCGCGCTCGCCGGTACGCCAGGCCTCGAATATACCCGCTCCTTGAGCCGCAACGGCTTTGCGCAGATCACCGCCGTCTTCGACGAATCGACCGACATCTATTTCGCCCGGCAACAGGTCGGCGAACGGTTGCAAGGTGTGCAGGAAAGCCTGCCGCCCGGCGTCACCCCCGAAATGGGGCCGATCGCGACCGGCCTCGGCGAAGTCTATATGTACACCGTCCGGCTCCAGCACCGCGCCGACGACCTGCACAAACCCGGCGAGCCCGGCCAGCAGCCCGATGGCAGCTATATCACGCCCGAGGGCGAACGACTGGTCAGCGAGGAGGACAAGGCGACCTATCTGCGCACCGCGCAGGACTGGATCGTCACCCCGCTGCTCAAGACCGTGCCGGGGCTGGCGGGTGTCGATTCGATCGGCGGCTATGCCAAGCAGTTCCTCGTCGTCCCCGATATCCAGCGGCTGGCGGCGCTGAACCTGACGCTGACCGATCTCGGCACCGCACTGGAACGCAACAACAGCAGCGTCGGCGGCGGCTTCGTCGATCGCGGGGGCGAGGGGCTGGCAGTACGCTCCGACGCGCTGGTGCGCAGCGCCGCCGATCTGTCGCGCATGGTCATCGCCACCCGCGAAGGCGTGCCGATCACGCTCGATCAGGTCGCAACCGTGCGCACCGGACAGGCGGTGCGAATGGGTTCGGCCTCCGAAAACGGTACCGAGGTCGTCGTCGGCACCGCGATCATGCGCATCGGTCAGAACAGCCGGACCGTGGCCACGGCAGTCGCCGACAAGCTCCGATCGATCAACGCCTCGCTACCGCCCGACGTGGTGGTGCAGCCGGTGCTCGACCGTACCGCACTGGTCAACGCGACCATCGCCACCGTCGGTAAAAATCTTTCCGAAGGCGCGGTACTGGTCATCGTCGTCCTCTTCCTCCTCCTCGGTAATTTCCGCGCGGCGGTAATCGCGGCACTGGTGATCCCGATCACGATGCTGCTAACCGGTTTCGGCATGTTGCATGCCGGGGTGTCGGCCAATCTGATGAGTTTGGGCGCGCTCGATTTCGGGCTGATCGTCGACGGTGCGGTCATCATCGTCGAAAATGCGATGCGGCGCCTCGCCGACCGGCAACATGCCGAGGGGCGATTGCTGGCCACCGACGAACGCCTCGCCACCGTCACTGAGGCGGCGCGCGAGATGATCCGGCCGTCGGTTTATGGACAGGCGATCATCATCCTCGTCTATGTCCCGCTGCTCACCCTGTCGGGGGTCGAGGGGCGGACCTTCGTGCCCATGGCGCTGACAGTCATCATCGCCCTCGCCTTCGCCTTCATCCTGTCGCTGACCTTCGTCCCCGCGATGATCGCCTTGCTGCTGTCGCGGCGGATCGAGGAAAAGGACGGGCGGATCGTCGCGTCGCTCAAGCGCCGCTACGAACCGAGCCTGACCCGCGCGATGCGGCGCCCGTCGTTGACCATCGGCGCCGGGATCGCCAGTCTGATCGTCGCGTTGCTCGCCTTTGCCGGGTTGGGACAGGTGTTCCTGCCGCAACTCGACGAAGGCGATCTGCTGATCCAGGCGCTGCGCATCCCCGCGACCTCCGTCCAGCAGAGTCAGGCGATGCAGGTCCCGATCGAGCGGCTGATGTCGCGCCAGCCCGAAGTGCGCTTCGTCTATTCGAAGACCGGCACCGCCGAACTGGCGTCGGACCCGATGCCGCCCAACGCCACCGACATGTTCGTGATCCTCAAACCCCGCGCCGAATGGCCCGATCCCCGCCTGCCCAAGGCGGAACTGGTCGAGCGGATCGAGCACGACCTGTCGAGGATTCCGGGCAATGCGTACGAGATCACGCAGCCGATCCAGATGCGCTTCAACGAACTGATCGCCGGGGTGCGCGGCGACATCGCGGTGAAGGTCTTCGGCGACGATTTCGACGCAATGAACCGCACCGCCGAACGGATCGCCGCCGTGCTGCGCCAGACGAAGGGCGCGGCGGACGTGAAGGTCGAACAGACGACCGGCCTGCCGATGCTCGACATCCGCGTCGATCGCATGGCGATGGCACAGCGCGGCGTCACCGCACAGGACGTGCAGGACGTCATCACCGCCACCATCGGCGGGCGGCCGTCGGGCATGATCTTCGAAGGAGACCGGCGCGTGCCGATCGTCATCCGCCTGTCCGACACCCAGCGCGCCGACCTGCAGCTCTTGCAGCGCGTGCCGGTGCCGATCGCGGGCGGGGGCAGTGTGCCGCTGTCGAGCGTCGCCGAGATCCGCGTCGTTGACGGGCCGAACCAGATCAGCCGCGAAAACGGCAAGCGCCGCGTCGTGGTGCAGGCCAATGTCCGCGGCCGCGACGTCGCCTCGGTCGTCGCCGACGCACAGGAAGCGATCGCCGATCAGGTCCGCCTGCCCTCGGGCAGCTATCTCGAATGGGGTGGCCAATTCGAAAACCTCGCCTCCGCTACCGCGCGCCTGAAACTGGTCGTGCCGGCCTGTTTCGTGCTGATCCTGTTGCTGCTCTACGGCGCGCTACGGTCGGTGCGCGATGCGGCGATCGTGTTCACCGGCGTCCCCTTCGCGATGGTCGGCGGGGTGTTGCTGCTCTACGCGCGCGGCATCGACTTCTCGGTGTCGGCAGCAGTCGGCTTCATCGCGCTGTCGGGAATTGCGGTGTTGAACGGGCTGGTGATGGTCAGCTCGATCCAGCACTTGGTCGCAGGCGGCATGGCGCGGGCGGAGGCGGCACGGACCGGGGCGATGCTCCGCCTGCGTCCCGTCGCCATGACCGCGCTGGTCGCCAGCCTCGGCTTCGTGCCGATGGCGCTTGGATCGGGTGCCGGGGCGGAGGTGCAGAAGCCGTTGGCGACGGTCGTCATCGGCGGGCTAATCTCCGCGACGTTGTTGACGCTGTTCGTGCTGCCGACATTGTACGCCCGGTTCGGCGGGCGACCGGGGACCGGCAGCACGGGCGAACCGGCATGAATCGTCCTGTTTCGGGAACTTACGCGCAAGTAGCACTTGGCAACCTAATTTGCTGCTGCGAGTTTGCACGCCATGACGACGGCTTCCCCCGATAACGCCGACGCAGTTTCGACGTCGCGCGCGCTTCCGCTGGTCTGCGCAGTGGCGCAAATCCTGACCCCGTTCCTGCCGATGATCGGCTTCGGACGCACGATCGGCGAACAGTCGAATGCGGTCCGAACGCTGGTCACCCCGGCGGGATGGGCATTCGCCATCTGGGGCGCGCTGTACACCGGCGCGCTGGCGTTCGCGCTGTATCAGGCATTGCCGTCGCAGCGCGACAATCCGTTGCTCGCCCGGTTGCGCGGTCCCGCCGCCGGTGCGTTCTTCGGCAATGCGCTGTGGGCCGCCTATACGCAGGTCGCGGGCCTGGGCGTGCCGTCGGCGGCGATCATCCTGTTCACCCTGCTGTGCCTGCTCAAGAGCTATCGCATCCTGTCGGCTTGGCCGGGCGGCTTTACCACCGGTGAACGTTGGTGCGCGGTTCTGCCGCTGACTGCGCTCGCAAGCTGGCTGACCGTAGCCTCGATCGTCAACATCGCCGCGACGCTACGTGCGCACGGTGTCTATTTCGGGGGGGAAACACCGATCATCGCCGCGGCGGTCGTGGTACTGGGCGGGGCAATCGCGGCGGCGGCGCTGATCGCCGGTCGCGGCTGCCCGCCCTTTGCGCTGGTGTTCTTCTGGGCATTGTCGGCGATCTGGGCAGCGGGCGGACAGCGTTCGGCGCTGGTCGCGATCGGTGTGGTCGTCGCCGCGCTGTTGGTCATGCTCGGCACGATCACCGGGCTGCGGCACGGTGGCCTCGCCCATTGGCTGGGACAGCGCCCACGGTCCCTTCAGGACGACAGGCGCGCACGGGCGCGGGCGTGACCCCGCGCCCCCGCTGACCGCCGGGCTTAATTCGCGCGCAGCGGCCCGAGGTCGCCCAGCCCGACCGTGCCGCTCGCCATCGCCAGCATCCGGTCGAGCGATACCTTCGCCCGCTGGCGCAGGCTCTCCTCCATCTCGATCCGCGGGGTCAGGTCGCGCAGCGCGACGTACAGCTTTTCGAGGGTGTTGAGCGCCATGTACGGACAGATATTGCAGTTGCAGTTACCGTCCGCGCCCGGCGCGCCGATGAACGTCTTCTCCGGCACCGCCTTTTCCATCTGGTGGATGATATGCGGTTCGGTCGCGACGATCAGCGTGTCGCCCGCCATCGCCTTGGCGAAGTCGAGGATACCGCTGGTCGACCCGACATAATCGGCATGGTCGAGGATGATCGCCGGGCATTCGGGATGCGCCGCGACCGGTGCGCCGGGATGCTGCGCCTTCAGCTTCAGCAACTCGGTCTCGCTGAACGCCTCGTGGACGATGCACACGCCCGGCCACAACAGCATGTCGCGCCCGGTCTTGCGCATCAGATAGCCGCCCAGATTGCGATCGGGACCGAAGATCACCTTCTGGTCGGCGGGCAGTTGCGACAGGATCTTTTCCGCCGACGACGACGTCACGATGATGTCGGACAGCGCCTTCACCTCGGTCGAACAGTTGATATAGGTCAGCGCGATATGATCGGGATGCTGCGCGCGGAATGCGGCGAACTGTTCGGGCGGGCAGCTATCCTCCAGCGAACAGCCGGCATCCATGTCGGGCAGGATCACCGTCTTGTCGGGCGACAGGATCTTGGCGGTCTCCGCCATGAAGCGCACGCCGCAGAAGGCGATGACATCGGCATCGGTCGCCGCTGCCTTGCGGCTGAGGTCGAGGCTGTCGCCGACGAAATCGGCGAGGTCCTGTATCTCGGGCTTCTGGTAGTAATGGCCGAGGATGACGGCGTTGCGCTCGCGGCGCAGCCGGTCGATCTCGGCCAGCAAATCGGTGCCGGTGGGCAATTCGGTGCGCGCGTTCATCATCGTCTCCTGTGGCAACCCGTTCGGGTCACCAAACCATCCGTTCGCCCTGAGTAGCCGTTGAGCTTGTCGAAACGGCGTATCGAAGGACCGCCAACCGTACTTCGATACGGGTCTTCGACTTTGCCCAGCCCCTACTCAGCACGAACGGGTTTCTGCAAGCCGCCCCCTAGCGGGCCACCCGCCCCTTGTCACCGCCGATTGCCAAGCACGTCGGCGGGTGGGGCCGAAACGTCCCAGCGCTCGCCATCCCTCGCCCCCCGCTCGGCCGGGAAGGTGACGACGACCCGCACATTCCCCTCGCCCGCCGCCTTGAGCGGTGCCGCCAGCAACCGTGCCAGTCCGGCCCGCGCCATTTCGCGTGCCTGCGCCAGCCGTTCGGGGCTGCGCGCCTCGCGCTCGGCCCGCGTCTGCGCCACCGCCGACACACGCTGCGACAGCGCCGCCGCCGCCTCGCGCGTGACATACAGCCCGTTGGTCTGGATCAGCGTCCGTGCCGCCTCGTCGACATTCGGCCGCGCCACCGACACATCGGGGGCATCGACCACCAGCGTCCGCGTATCCGCCGACCAGCTGAGCTGCCCCTCACCGATCCCGCCGACATCGACGAAATAATCGACCGAATAGGGCATCTTGACCACCTGATCCGACCGCAGCCAGCCGAAACCGCGCACGTCGCTCGCCGTCGCCTGCAGCGTGCCCGACAGCGACGCGACCTTCAGCGCGCTGGCCCCCGACAGCCGTGCGGTGATGATCCGCGTCACCGCCTGCCCGCTGTCCGGCTCGGTGGTGACGGTGTAGCGCTCCTCATAGCGCTGCCACAGCACCCAGCCGCCGACCGCCAGCGCCAGCAGCACGACCGCCGCCACCGCCAGCCGCAACGCCTGCGGCCTTACATGCGATGCCATGTATCCCCCTCCTGCCGCACCAGTCCCCGCCGTTCCATGTCGATCAGATGCGCCAGCACCGACCGCCGCGCCGCGCCGACCAGCGTCGGCGCCAGCCCGACATACATGGCCGAAACCATTGCCGGCACGTCCTGCGTACCGCGTTCGATCGCACGGACGATCTGCCCCTCGCGCTGCTTGCGATGGCCCAGCATGCTGCGCACCAGTCGCTGCGGCGTCGCGACCGCATCGCCATGCGCCGGGTAATAGACGCGGTCGTCCCGCTCCAGCAGCTTCGACAGGCTGGCCATGTAATCGCCCATGTCGCCATCGGGTGGCGACACGATCGTCGTCGACCAGCCCATGACATGATCGCCGCTGAACAGCGCGCCGGTCTCGGGCAGCGCGAAGGCGAGATGGTTCGACGTGTGCCCCGGCGTCGCCACCGCGACCAGCGTCCAGCCATCGCCCGCCACCGCCTCGCCATCGGCCAGCACCCGGTCGGGGCGATAATCGACATCGAACGCCGCATCCGATCGCGGCCCGGCATCGTCCAGCGTCAGCGGCGCGCAACCGATGATCGCCGCCCCCGTCCGCTCCGCCAGCGGCGCCGCGCCGGGACTATGGTCGCGGTGGGTATGGGTACACAGGATCGCGGCGACCTCGCGCCCGCCGACCGCGGCAAGGATCGCATCCAGATGCAGGTCGTCGACCGGCCCCGGATCGATCACCGCCACTGCGCCCTTGCCCCCGACGACGAAGCTTTGCGTGCCGCTATGGGTGTAGGGAGAGGCATTGCGCGCCAGCACGCGGGTCACCAGCGGTTCGAGCGGCTGGGCGATGCCGGTTGGATAGTCTGCCATCGCCGGGAAACATGGCCGCTGGCGGCGCGTGATACAAGGCAAGCGGGCCGGCCGGCGCGATGCCGACCGGCCCTGCCACGGACGAACGGGGCAGAACGTCCGTGGATCCGGGATCAGTCCTGCTCGTCCAGCTCGGCCTGAAGTTCGCGAATGCTTTCGTCGATGCCGGCAAGCGCGCTGGTGCGGCCCGCAGCCGGCATGTCGCGGTCCGCCGCGATCGACGCGCGGGTCGAGCGCAGGCTGGCGAGCGCGGTGCGGATACCCTGCCGGGCATAGGCTTCACCCTGTGCCGCCTGCGCTTCGCCCCGCGCTGCCGCTGCCTCGCCGCGGGCAGCCGCCGCCGCGCCAAGTGCT
Source organism: Sphingomonas epibiotica (assembly GCF_039615155.1). NCBI lineage: Bacteria > Pseudomonadati > Pseudomonadota > Alphaproteobacteria > Sphingomonadales > Sphingomonadaceae > Sphingomonas > Sphingomonas epibiotica. Next base: position 337,600 of record NZ_JBDGHY010000004.1, read on the forward strand.
GCCAGCCGGGCGCCATCATGGGCACGGGCGGCGGCCTGCCGGGTGATGATGCGGATACGGTCGGAACAGATGGTCGTGACCTGCTTGCCGCCGTCGTTGCGGGTGATGGTCGTCTGGCTGCCCGGACCGCAATTGCCGTTGACGATGTTGACCTCGGGAATGTCGCTGACGCTCTGCCCGATCAGCTTGCCCTCGCCGTCATAGCGCTGGACGACGATCTTGCGGACCTTGCCTTCGGACGCCTTGGCCAGGTTCGCTGGCAAGGCAGGCATTGCCGGCATGATGACGGTGACCGGCATCGGGACCTTGGGCGCAGTCGCCGGTATCGCCGGCTTTGGCAACGCGGCAGGGTTCGCCGGTTCGGCCGGCACCACCGGCAGCGTCGCCGCCTGTGCCGGCACGATCGCCGCCACCGGGGCCAGCACTGCCGCAGCCTTCGCCTCGACCGATGCGATCTCGACGCCGGTCGCATCCTCGACCTTGCCACGGAATGTCTCGGCCGCCTGCGTCCCCGACGCGGTGATCCCCAGCCCCAGCACCGCCAGCGCCAGCGTCGCGCCCCCTGCGACGCGCTTCGTCACGGGCGACATCACCCGATGCTTCGACAACATGATAAGCCTCCCTTTGAGTTCATGGACGCCGTGCAGGTGGCAGGCGGCCGACAGCCCCTGCCCATGCGCGGACTTGACGATGGCGGTGGCATAGGCGTGGCGGACGCCCGGCGTGGCACGCGCCAGCACCATCGCGTCGCACGCCATTTCCTGGTCGGCCCGGAATGCCCGGAACGCGCGCCACGCGACCGGATTGAACCAGTGGTACCCCAGCACGACCAGCGCGAACCAGTTGGCGAGCAGGTCGCCCCGCGCATGGTGGCCCAGTTCGTGCGCCAGCGCCAATGCCTGTTCGCGTTCGTCATAGCGTTCGCGGAAATCGACCGGCATCGCGACGTAGCGATGCACCACGCCAAAGGCGAGCGGCCCGGCGGCATGGCGTGATTCGATCATCTTGACGTGCCCGCCGGCGACGCCCTTCGCCCGGCCCGACGCCAGCACTTTCGCGCAGAAACGGCGATGCTGGACGATATGCCATGTCACGAACGCGACCGCGCCCAGCAGCCACAGTGCCATCACCGCCAGCGGTACGTCGGCCATGCCCCACCCTTGCGGCAGCGCGGGGACTTCGGCGACCGGCACGCCCAGCATGATGACCCCCGGCTCGGTCGCCGCGCCGATCGGCGCGATGTCGACCGGGCGCCATGCGTCGGGAATAGGCGGCAGGATCATGCGCAGCGCCGGTAACGCCCATAGCGCATAGGCCGCCTGCGGACCGAAGCGTCGCGCGACGGGGCCGCGCAGCGCCAGCACCAGCAGCATCAGCAGCGTCGCCGCCGCGATCGTTTCCACCGCCCATCCGATCATTGTTTCAGCGCCTTTAACAGAGCCTCGATCTCGTCGATTTCACGCGCGCTCAACTGGTCGCGTTCGGCCAGATGCGCGACCAGCGGGGTCAGGCTGCCACCGAACAGACGGTCGATGAACTTCTGCGATTCCCCGGCGACATATTCCTCGCGCGCGACCAGCGGGCGATAGCGGTAGCGCCGCCCATCCTCCTCCGCGCCGATCACTTCCTTGGCGAGCAGCCGGCCGAGCAGCGTCTTGACGGTGTTCGCGCTCCAGTCGCGCGACGGGGCGACGCGTTCGACCACCTCCTGCGCAGTAAGCGGGTTCTTGTCCCAGAGCACTTCCATCACGGCATGCTCGGCATCGCTGATTCGTTCGGCCATGGGCAATGACTACACCCGTGGTCGTTACGTTTACAAGTGTAATTTACAGTTCGGCTGCAACCTGTCGGAACGGCTTACAACTCCGCCGCTTGGTAAAGGGCGATTAACCGCAATCCCCCGCGAAAACCCGTAATTCCCGGAAATGGCACGCAGCCTGCAAGAGAGTAGGTACCCGATGCGTTCGCGCTTCAATTCGGGCGGACCGGCACCCCCGCCGGTCCGCCCACCCGGGTCACTCGACCAGCAACGGCATCCATCGCGGCCAACCGGTCGCAGCGTCGCGCCTATAGCGTGATGACAAGAGGCAGAACCGGTTATGCTGAGTAGGGGCTGAGCTAGTCGAAGACCCGTATCGAAGCAGACGCCGCAGACGGTCCTTCGATACGCCATTTCGACAAGCTCAATGGCTACTCAGGACGAACGAGTCAGGTTCATGTCGTCTGACACTATCGCGTCCCGAAACGGCTTATCCCCAAAGGAAAAGCCCGGCCGCGCCATCGCGCGACCGGGCTTCTGCACCACGTCGAGAAGGTTTGCTCAGGCGGCCTTGTCGCCACCCAGCAGCTCGGCCAACTCGCCGCTCTCGTACATCTCCATCATGATGTCCGATCCGCCGACGAACTCGCCGTTCACGTACAGCTGCGGGATCGTCGGCCAGTCCGAATAGGCCTTGATACCCTGGCGGATGCCCTGATCCTGCAGCACGTCGACGCTTTCGAACTGGGTGTTCAGGTGGTTCAGGATCGCCACTGCCCGGCTCGAAAAACCGCATTGCGGGAAGAGCGGGCTGCCCTTCATGAACAGCACTACAGGGTTGTTCTTCACCACCGCATCGATGCGGGCGTTGGTATCGTCGGTCATCGTCATATCCTTGATCGTTCGCCCGGCGGGCGCTTCATGCCTGTGGAGTGGGGACGCCGGTCGTCAGTTGCAATGCGTGCAGTTCGCCGCCCATCCGTCCGCCGAGCGCGGCATAGACCGCGCGTTGCTGCGCGATGCGCGGCTTTCCCCGGAAGCTTTCCGACACGACCCGCGCGGCATAATGATCGCCGTCGCCCGCCAGATCGGTGATCTCGACCACCGCATCGGGGATGGCGGCGACGATCAGCGCCTCGATCGCCTGTGCCTCCATCGGCATTACAGGCTGCCCAGCAGTTGGCGACGCGCCTCGACCTCGCAATCGGCCAGCGCCTGACGGACATCGGCCTCGCTGCAATCGACGCCGGCGGCGGCCAGATCGGACAACAGCTTGCGGATCACGTCCTCGTCGCCGACTTCCTCGAAATCGGCCTGCACCACCGAAGTCGCATAGGCATCGGTTTCGGCCGGGGTCAGCTCCATGCGTTCGGCGGCCCAATGGCCCAGCAGCTTGTTGCGCCGCGCGGTCACGCGAAACGCCATTTCCCCGTCACGGGCGAATTTGGCTTCGAAAGCGCGCTCCCGGTCGTCGAACGTCGTCATGGCAATCCCCTAATGGTCCCTCCCCCGCGAGATAGGGCGAGCGCGGGTTCCGCGCAACGGCGCGGCGTTTAGGCTTAGGAAGAAGCGGGGTCACGCAAAGGCGCAAAGGACGCAAAGGGATGACTATCGCCGCAACGGCCCGCCGCGCAGCGGCCTTTAGCTATCGCGGCAACAAGTAAAAGGCTTCGCCAGACAAGCTGCGATCACCGCGCCCCCAACTGCTCTGCGCCTCTGCGCGAAAAACCGCCTTCTTCTTCGCGCCCTTGGCGCCTTTGCGCGTATCAAATCTACGGCACCACTACCAACTTCCCGACGACCCGACGCGCCGCCAGCGCTGCGATCGCCTCCCCGCCGCGCTCCAGCGGAAACACGCCCGTCACCTTCGGCGCGATCGCCCCTTCGTCCCACAGCCGGAACAGCGTCGCCACATGCGCCGCATTCGCTCCCGGATCACGCATCGCGAACGCCCCCCAGAACACGCCGCACACGTCGCAACTCTTCAGCAACGTCAGGTTGAGCGGCAGCTTCGGTATCCCCGCCGGAAACCCGACGACCAGATAGCGTCCTTCCCATCCGACACTCCGCAGCGCCGGTTCGGCATAGTCGCCGCCCACTGGATCGAACACGATGTCCGCGCCCGCCGGCCCGACCGCCGCCTTGAACGCCTCCGCCAATGCCTTCGACGCATCCTTGTCGAGCGGCGCGTACGGATAGACGACCACCTCATCCGCCCCCGCACCCCGCGCCGCGTCGGCCTTCTCCTGCGAAGACACCGCCGCCACGACCCGCGCGCCGAACGCCTTGCCCAGTTCGATCGTCGCCAGCCCGACCCCGCCCGCGGCGCCCAGCACCAACAGCGTCTGCCCCGCCGCGATCCGCCCGCGATCGACCAGCGCATGGATCGCCGTGGCATAGGTCAGCAGCAACGCAGCGCCATCTTCGAAACTGCGGTTCGGCGGCAGGCGGTAAAGCGCGGCGGCGGGCAGCGCCAGTTTCTCGACCATTCCGCCATGGCCGGTGACCGCGATCACCCGATCGCCGACTGCCCAGCCTTCGACCCCCTCACCGACCTGCTCGATCACGCCCGCCACCTCACTGCCCGGTGCGAACGGGCGCGGCGGGCGGAATTGGTAGCGATCTTCGATAATCAGCACATCAGGGTAATTGACGGCACAGGCGCGGACGGCGACGACCACCTGCCCCTTGCCGGCCACCGGATCGGGCAGTTCCCCGATCGTGAGCGTTTCAGGCCCGCCCGGCTCCGTCGACAGCAACGCCCGCATCACCGCTTCTCCCATTGAGCCACGGTCGGGCATCCGCCACGCCGGACTCATATTTCGAAATCGCGGTATCTTGTGCCAGCGTCATGCCGATCTCGTCCAGCCCTTCCATCAGGCACCGGCGACGAAACGGGTCGAGCTCGAAGGGGAAGCGATCCTGATACGGCGTGGTGACGGTCATCGTCTCCAGATCGACCGCGATCGGCTGATCCTTCGCCACCTCGACCAGCCGGTCCACCGCCGCCTGCGGCAGCACGACGGTCACGATCCCGTTCTTGATCGCATTCCCCGAGAAGATGTCGGAAAAGCTCGGCGCGATCACCGCCTTGACGCCCATGTCGCCCAGTGCCCATGCGGCATGTTCGCGGCTGGAGCCACAGCCGAAATTCTCGCCCGCGATCAGCACCGGCGCGCCTGCATAGCGCGGATCGTCGAAGATATTGTCCGGCTCGGCCCGCACGCTCTCGAACGCACCCTTGCCCAACCCTTCGCGGGTCGTGGTCTTCAGCCAGTGTGCCGGGATGATGATGTCGGTGTCGATATTCTTGGCGCCCCATGGATAGGCGCGCCCCTCGACCTGCGTGATCGCTTCCATGTTACGCCCCGCTGCGCGGAACGACCGGCTTGGCCACCGCCGGCCGCACGCTCGATGCATAGGCCGCCGCGACCCCGCTCAGCACCGCGCCCGCGATCAGCGCCATCAACACCTTCTTCATTACGCTTGCTCCGTCACCAGTTCGCGGACATCGGCCAGCCGCCCGGTCACCGCCGCCGCCGCCGCCATCGCCGGGGACAGCAGATGCGTCCGCGCCCCCGGCCCCTGCCGCCCTACGAAATTACGGTTACTGGTGGAAGCGCAGCGTTCGCCCGGCGGCACCTTGTCGGGGTTCATCGCCAGGCACATCGAACAGCCCGGCTCGCGCCACTCGAAGCCCGCCTCGGTAAAGATGCGGTCCAGCCCCTCGGCCTCGGCCTGACGCTTGACCAGCCCCGACCCGGGCACGACCAGCGCCTGCTTGATCCCGTCGGCGACATGACGCCCCTTCACGACGCTGGCCGCCGCGCGCAGATCCTCGATCCGGCTGTTGGTGCAGCTGCCGATGAAGATATAGCTTACGGCCACGTCCTGCATCCGCGTGCCGGGCGTCAGCCCCATATAATCGAGCGACTTCTGCGCGGCGACGCGCTTCGACGGATCGTCGAAACTGTCGGGCGACGGCACCACGCCGGTGATCGGCACCACGTCCTCGGGGCTGGTGCCCCAGGTTAGCGACGGCGCGATATCGCTGGCGTGCAGCTGCACCACCCGATCGTAGCGCGCATCGGCGTCGGTCGGCAGCGTCCGCCAATACTCGACCGCCCGATCCCAATCGGCCCCGGTCGGCGCCATCGGCCGCCCCCTCAGATAGGCGAAAGTCGTCTCGTCGGGCGCGATCAGCCCGGCGCGCGCGCCGCCCTCGATCGACATGTTGCTGATCGTCAGCCGCCCCTCGATCGACAGTCCGCGAATGACCTCGCCGGTATATTCGACGACATAGCCGGTGCCGCCCGCCGCACCGATCTTGCCGATGATCGCCAGCACGACGTCCTTGGCCGACACGCCATATCCCAGCGTCCCGTCGACGCGAATTTCCATCGTCTTCGACTGTTGCAGCAACAGCGTCTGGGTGGCCAGCACATGCTCGACCTCGCTGGTGCCGATCCCGAACGCCAGCGCGCCCAGCGCCCCATGCGCGCTGGTATGGCTGTCGCCGCAGACCAGGGTCGTGCCCGGCAGCGTAAAGCCCTGTTCCGGGCCGACGACATGGACGATGCCCTGCGCCGGCGCCGTCGCGTCGATATAGCGGATGCCGAAATCGGGCGCGTTCTTCTCCAATGCCGCCAACTGGCTGGCACTGGCCGGATCGGCGATCGGCAGGCGGTTGCCCTGCGCATCCACCCGGCGCGTCGTCGGCAGGTTATGGTCGGGCACCGCCAGCGTCAGGTCGGGCCGCCGTACACTTCGCCCGGCAGCGCGAAGCCCGGCAAAGGCCTGCGGGCTGGTGACTTCATGGACGAGATGGCGGTCGATATAGATCAGGCAGGTACCGTCATCGCGGCGTTCGACGACATGGTCGTCCCAGATCTTTTCGTACAGCGTGCGGGCAGGCTTGGTCATCGCGCGGCGTTAACCGAAAATGCGTGCGCCGGGAAGGGTCGACGACATTATATTACGTTCACATGGCACGGGAGCCTTTGTCGCCGCGCCGCGTTCGGCGGCTTCATACATCATATACAGAGGCCGGCGATGGGCGAACGAACTTCCGAACGGCCCGTTTCTCCACGCAACGGGCGCGCGCTCGACTGGATGAACGCGTTCCTTGCCGACGTCCGCGACGGCCTTGGCCCCTATCTCGCCATCTATCTGGTCGCGGTGCGCGGACCCGACCATGGCTGGGACGAGGCGACCGCCGGCATGGTGATGACCATCGCCGGCATCGCCGGGCTGCTGGCGACGACCCCGGCCGGCGCGCTGGTCGACAAAAGCCGGGCGAAGCGCGCGCTGCTGGTCGCCGCCGCGCTGATCGTCACCCTCGCCTCGCTGTCGCTGCCGATCGTGTCGGGCTTTACCGCCGTCGCCGTCACCCAGTCGCTGGCGGCCGTCGCGGGCGCGATCTTCGCCCCCGGCATCGCCGCGATTACGCTCGGCATCGTCGGTCCGCGCGCCTTTACCCGCCGCGTCGGCCGCAACGAAGCCTTCAACCATGGCGGCAACGCCGTCTCCGCCGCGCTGGCCGGGGCGCTGGCGTGGAAATTCGGGCCGCAGGTCGTCTTCTACCTGATGGCGGGCCTCGCCGCGTGCAGCATCGTCGCGATCCTCATGGTCGACGACAAGGCGATCGACCATGACGTGGCGCGCGGCTGCACCGATGGCGAGGAACCCTGCACCCCGCCGCCGACCCTGCTCCAGACGTTCCGGGGATCGCCCGCCCTCGCCGTCTTCGCCGGCGCCTGCTTCCTCTTCCACCTCGCCAATGCGGCGATGCTGCCCTCGGTCGGGCAGTTGCTGGGGCGCGAGGTCGGCGCGGGTGCCGCCACCTCGCTGGTTGCCGCCTGCATCGTCGGCGCGCAGCTGGTGATGGTCCCGGTCGCGATCGTCGTCGGCCGCAATGCCGATCGCTGGGGCCACCGCCCGATCCTGCTGGTCGGCATGGCCGTACTGATCGCGCGCGGCGTGCTCTACACCTTTGCCGACGCACCGGCATGGCTGCTCGGCGTGCAACTGCTCGACGGCATCGGCGCGGGCATCTTCGGCGCGCTGCTGCCGGTCGTCGTCGCCGCGATCATGCGCGGCACCGGTCGCTTCAATGTCGCGCAAGGCGCGGTCGCGACGGTGCAGGGTCTGGGCGGCGCACTCAGCACGACGCTGGCCGGCGTCATGATCGTGCAGGGCGGCTATAACGCGGCGTTCCTGCTGCTCGCGGCGATCGCGGCGGTCGGATTTGCGCTGCTGTGGTGGAAGATGCCGGAAACGGCTTCGCAGTAGGTTTTTGGTTCACGCGAAGACGCGAGGAAGAAGGTGATTTTCGCGCAAAGGCGCAAAGGTGATGCGCTCGCCGCGACAGCGGCTCTCCTTCATCGACCGCCGGAAGATAAGAGGCTGCGCCGGAGAGGCTACACCCGCCTGCTCCGCAACCCCTTTGCGTCCTTTGCGCCTTTGCGCGAATCCACTTTCCTACTTCTTCCTCCGCGCCTCCGCGTGAACCCCAAATTACCCTTCGAACCGAGCCGTAGTCTTCGCCCGAACCTCATCGGCCGTAACCCCCGGCGCACACTCGACCAGCCGGAACGGGCTGTCATGGTCCGCCCGCTGGAACACCGCCAGATCGGTGACGATCATGTCGACCACATTGCGCCCGGTCAGCGGCAACGTGCATTCGGGGATGAACTTCGGATCGCCGTTCTTGGACGTATGCTCCATCACGACGATGATTTTCTTGACCCCGGCGACCAGGTCCATCGCCCCGCCCATGCCCTTGACCATCTTGCCCGGGATCATCCAGTTGGCGATGTCGCCCCCTTCCGAAACCTCCATCGCGCCCAGCACGGTCAGGTCGATATGCCCGCCGCGGATCATCGCGAAGCTGTCGGCACTGCTGAAATAGACCGATTGCGGCAGCTCGCTGATCGTCTGCTTGCCGGCGTTGATCAGGTCGGGGTCTTCCTCACCGGCATAGGGAAACGGGCCGATGCCCAGCATCCCGTTTTCCGACTGCAACGTCACCTCGACGCCTTGCGGAATATGGTTCGCCACCAGCGTCGGGATACCGATGCCCAGATTGACGTAGAATCCGTCCTTCAACTCGCGCGCGGCGCGCGCCGCCATCTCGTCGCGGGTCCAGCCCATCGGGTTACTCCTTGCGCGCGCCGGGATCGGTCCAGCGCAGATCATTGGGAAACACATCGTCGAAATCGCCGGCCAGCGCGGTGCCATAGACCGGGTTCGGTAGCACGAACCAACCATTGCCCCACAGGCTGGCGATGGCGGGTGCATCCGCCGCCGCCCGCCGTTCGGCAGGCTTCAGACCGGTATTGAACAGGTCGCTGAAATCGCCAAGCTGATCGCCGACCAGCGCCACGACGCAGAAACGGCTGGCGATCAGCGCCCGCCGCGCATCCTTGCCCGACCCACCCGGCGCATCGCCCTTCAGGAACAGCGTCTCGCCATGCTTCGCCGGGCCCAGCCCCGCACGGTTCAGCACGGCTTCGGTGAATTCGGCGGTCGCGGCGTTGCGGTTGGTGTTGAACACCACGGTCACGCCCGCCGCACGCAGCGCCGCCAACCCTTCGACCGCGCCCGGCACCGGCCGTGTCGCGCGCCCGTCAGACCGCTCCCACCGTTCCCAGCGCGCCGCATCATAGCCCATGCCGCCGCGCGCATCGGCATATTCGTATCCGGTATTGAGCAGCACCGTCTCGTCGACGTCGAACACGACGGCAGGCTTGCCGGTACATGGCAGCTGCGTCGGTTGCTCCAGGGTCGCGCCCGGCGCCAACACCGCCTGCAACGGCATCCGGCGCAACGTGGTACGATCGCGCAAATACTGGTTCACATAGCGGACCAGCCCGGCATAGGCCTGCCGGCTCGCCGCGCCGGCCTCACCCGACCCATAGAGATACTGCATCCCCGCCGGCACCCCCGCCACCGTCGCCGGCGCGACCGGCGCGGCGGACTGGTTGCCCACCGCCACGACGCAGCCTGACAGGGCGAAGGCGCCGACGCCGAGGGTCAAAGCGCTGGACGTACCCCGGCGAAGGCCGGGGCCCAGTTGGGAAACGCCAGCGAACGCAGACCGCCGTCCCGCAACTGGACCCCGGCCTTCGCCGGGGTACGGTACGCGCTTGGCCACCAAACCGCGCAAAAAACCCATCACACCCGCTCCCGCACCGTGCGGAACTCGATCTGCTTGTCGTACGGCGCACCGACGATCATCCGCTTCACGTAAATTCCCGGCAGGTGGATCGCGTCGGGGTCGAGGCTGCCGACCGGCACCACTTCCTCGACCTCCGCCACGCAGAAATTTGCGGCGGTCGCCATCGGCTGGTTGAAGTTGCGCGCGGTCTTGCGGAAGATCAAATTGCCGGCCTCGTCGGCCTTCCACCCCTTGATGATCGACAGGTCGGCGCGGATGCCGCGTTCGAGGATATAGTCCTCGCCGTCGAACTGCTTTACCTCTTTCCCTTCGGCGATCAGCGTGCCGACCCCGGTCTTGGTATAGAAGCCCGGAATACCCGCCCCGCCCGCGCGGCAGCGTTCGGCCAGCGTCCCCTGCGGACAGAACTCCACCTCCAGCTCGCCCGACAGATATTGCCGCTCGAACTCCTTGTTCTCACCGACATAGCTCGAAATCATCTTGGCGACCTGTCGGCTGCGCAGCAGTTTGCCTAAGCCCTGTCCGTCGATTCCCGCATTGTTGCTGGCGATGGTCAGCTTCTGCACGCCCGACGCCTGAATCGCGTCGATCAGCCGTTCGGGAATGCCGCACAGGCCGAACCCGCCCGCGCAGATCGTCATCCCGTCGTGGAGCAATCCCTGCAGCGCCGCCTCGGCATTCGGGTACAGCTTGTTCACGCGCATCTCTCCCAACTGATCGCGTCGTCGATGTCGCAGGGTCGGTCGAGCCGGTCAAGAAGCTGAACCGACTTTCAACTTCGCTCCGCGCTGGTAACGGTCGCCGCCCCGCGATAGCGTGGGGCCATGACAGTTTCACGCTCCGGCGGCCGCATCCTCGTCGATGCCCTTGTCACCCACGGCTGCGACCGAATCTTCCACGTGCCCGGCGAAAGTTTCCTCGCGGTGCTCGACGCGCTGCACGACACGCCCGCCATCGATCTGGTCACGTGCCGGCAGGAGGGCGGGGTCGGCTTCATGGCCTGCGCCGATGCGGTGCTGACCGGACGGCCGGGCATCGCCTTCGTCACGCGCGGGCCGGGGGCGACCAACGCCTCGATCGGCGTGCATGTCGCTATGCAGGATTCGGTGCCGATGCTGCTGTTCATCGGCGATGTCGACCGCGAAAATCGCGACCGCGAAGGATTTCAGGAGGTCGATTTCCTGACGATGTTTGCACCGCTCGCCAAGCTGGTGCTGCGCATCGACGATCCGGCGCGCATTCCCGAATATGTCGCGCGCGCATGGCGCACCGCCACCTCGGGCCGCCCTGGCCCGGTGGTGATCGCTCTGCCCGAAGACATGCTGGTCGAGGAAGCGGTCGCGATCGACCGCCCGCCGCTCGCGAAACTCGAAACCACGCTCGCCCCTGTCAACTTCGACGCAGTTTTCGCAGCTTTGCGAACCGCCCGCGCCCCCGTGGCGATCGTCGGCGGGGCGGGCTGGGATGCCTCCACTGGTGTAACCTTCGCCAACTTCGCCGAACGCTGGGGCGTCCCCGTCGCCGGCGCCTTCCGCCGGCAGGACGCGATCGCCAACGATACGCCCGCCTGGGCCGGCAACCTCGGCTATGGCCCCTCGCCCAAGCTCGTTCAGCGCATCAAGGCCGCCGATCTGCTGCTAGTCGTCGGCGCGCGCCTCGGCGAAGCGACCACCGACGGCTATACGCTGGTCACGCCCGACCATCCCGGCCAGACGCTGATCCACGTCCATCCCGACCCGGCCGAACTCGACCGGGTTTACCGCGCCGACCTTGCCGTCGCCGCCGACCCGTACGCCTTCGCCGCTATGCTCGCCGCGGCCGAACCACCGGCTAACCCCTTGCCGGGAGGGCAGGAAGCCCATGCCGAATGGCTCGAATGGTCGACCCCCGCCCTGCGCGACGTCGCGCTCGACCTTGGGACGTGCGTTGCGGCGATGCGCGACCGCCTGTCCGGCCACGACACGATCATCTGCAATGGTGCCGGTAATTTCTCGGGCTGGTGGCACCGCTACTGGCACTATGGCTGGACCGGCACGCAGTTGGCACCCACCTGCGGCGCAATGGGCTATGGCGTTCCCGCCGCCGTCGCCGCGGCCTTGCGCGAGCCGACCAAACTCGCGGTCGCGGTCGCGGGCGACGGCGATTTCCTCATGAACGGACAGGAACTGGCCACCGCCGTCCAGCACGGCGCCAACCTGCTGGTCATCCTCGTCGACAATGGCGGCTACGGCACGATCCGCATGCATCAGGAACGCGAATATCCCGCGCGCCTCAGCGGCACCACGCTCGCCAATCCCGACTTCGCCGCCCTTGCCCGCGCCTATGGCGGCTGGGCAGAGACCGTCGAGACCACCGCCCAATTCGCCCCCGCCCTCGACCGCGCGCTGGCACAAACCGGCGTCCGCCTGCTCCACTGCCGGACCGAGATCGAGATCATCACCCACAGCACGACGATCACCGCGATCCGCAATCGTTAGGTGGAGACCGGTGGCCGTATCACGTCTTTGGTTGCGCCGACCCAGAACCCATCCGATCGTGCTGAGTAGGCGCTGAGCTTGTCGAAGCAGCGTATCGAAGGACGGTTGGTGGCAGGTGCTTCGATACGGGTCTTCGACTTCGCTCAGCCCCTACTCAGCACGAACGGCTTGAGTAATCAGGACGTCCGCCCCACATCCGCCGCCAGCCGCACCAGCCAAGCCTGCGCCTGCTTGCGCTCCCCGACCGCCTGCGGCCCGACCGGCCCACGCGATTTCAAAAACTCCTGATGCATAGCAAAGGGCGGCATTCCCAACTGCTCGCGCATCGCATCGACATCCTCGCCGATGCCGGTCAATTCCTCGATGACCGACGCAATCGCCGCACGAGTACGGCGGTCGGCATTGTGATCGAACAGCCCCTGTTTCCCTGACGCCGCCGCCGTCAGCGCCGCGATCAGCGCCTCGCGATACTCCGCCTCGCGTTCGCTGCGCAGCTCATCGGTACGGGCAAGTCGATCTGCTCTGGCCATCGCCGAGCCTATCGCGCCGTCAGCCGCCTCGCAACGCACCCAACGAAAAGAGCCGCCCCGGTTTCCCGGAGCGGCCCTTCGGCACCATCCGCCAACTACCCGGCGGTACGCGGCGCCCTAACCCATCAGATCTTGTCGCCGAGCGCGCCCTTGACGCTGCCCTTCACGTCCTGACCGGTGCCCTTGGCCTGCTGCGCCTGGCCCTCGGCTTCCAGCCGCTCATTGTCGGTCGCGTCGCCGATCGCTTCCTTCACGTTGCCGGCGATCTTGTTGCCGGCGGCGGCGAGCTTGTCGGTGAATTCACCCATGAAAGGCTCCTGTCGGTTGGCGAGATTTCTCTCGCTGGATTGCAGGGTTAGTAACGGGCGGCACTCGCCGACGTTCCATGAAACTTAATTCATATCAGACCGGCGAGCGGGCTCGACGGATCGGCATAGCGCCGCCGCTGCATCCGCCCGGCCAGATAGCCCATCCGCCCGGCCTCGACCGCCGCCTTCATCGCGCGCGCCATCAGCACCGGATCCTTCGCCTCGGCGATGGCGGTGTTCATCAGCACCCCGTCGCAGCCCAGTTCCATCGCCACCGCCGCGTCCGACGCCTGGCCCACGCCCGCATCGACCAGTACCGGCACCTTCGCCCCCTCGACGATCAGGCGGATCGTCACGAGGTTCTGGATGCCTAGGCCCGACCCGATCGGCGCACCCAGCGGCATGATCGTCACCGCGCCGGCATCCTCCAGCCGCTTGGCCGCGATCGGATCGTCGACGCAATAGACCATCGGCAGAAAGCCTTCCTTGGCCAGCACCTCGGTCGCGCGCAGCGTCTCGACCATGTCGGGGTACAGCGTCCGCGCCTCGCCCAGCACCTCCAGCTTGACGAGGTCCCAGCCGCCCGCCTCGCGCGCCAGCCGCAGCGTACGAATGGCACTGTCGGCATCAAAACAGCCGGCGGTATTGGGCAGATAGGTGACCTTTTTCGGGTCGATATAGTCGGTCAGCATCGGCGCCTTGGGATCGCTGACATTCACCCGGCGCACCGCGACGGTCACGATCTCCGCGCCCGACGCCGCGACGGCCGCCGCATTCTGTTCGAAATCCTTGTACTTGCCGGTGCCGACGATCAACCGCGACCGGAAGGTGCGACCCGCGACGCTCCACGTATCGGCATCCGTCGGCGCGACATGATCCCCACCGCCGACGAAATGCACGATCTCCAGCTCGTCGCCATCCTCGACCTGCACGTCCTTCAGCGTCGAACGCGGCACGACCTCGAGGTTGCGTTCGACCGCGACCTTTTCCGGTACCAGTCCGATCTGCGCGGCCAGTTCGGCCAGCGTGATGCCGTCGCGGACGCGCATATGCTCGCCATTGACCGTGATGGTGATGGTACCGTCGGTATGCATGTCGTCTCCTGCGGGCGCGCCGTTCTCTCGACTTACCGGGCCCGGTCCGGCTATGGTGCGCTGCATATAGGGAGGGCGGACAAGCCCCCGCAACCGAAAGCACCGCGTTGACCGCCACCATCTTCGTCCTCAACGGCCCGAACCTGAACCTGCTCGGCCTGCGCGAACCGGCGATCTACGGATCGGATACGCTCGACGACATTGCTGGCATGCTGGAGGATCGCGCCCGCGAACTGGACCTGCAGATCGACCTGCGCCAGTCGAACCATGAAGGCCATCTGGTCGACTGGCTGCACGAAGCGCAGGCGGAAGGGGCAAAGGCGGTACTGCTCAACGCCGGTGCCTATACCCATACGTCGATCGCGCTCCACGACGCGATCAAGGCGGTGAAAACCCCGGTGATCGAGGTCCATCTGTCCAATCCGCATACGCGCGAGGAATTTCGCCACACCAGCTTCGTTGGCCGCGCCGCACGCGGCAGCGTGGCGGGGTTCGGCGCGCTTTCCTATCTGGTCGCGCTTGAAGCGGCCGCCCGCATCTGACAAGGGCGCGGTTTTTTATAATCAGCGATACCATTGGGGGTTACCATGGCAGACGAATATCAGGGCGAAGGAACGCCGTTCACCAGCCACGCGATGCGCGTCGACATCGACCTCGTCCGCGCGCTGGCGCAGGTGCTCGATGAAACCGATCTGACCGAGGTCGAGGTCGAGGACGGCGCGCGCAAGGTCCGCGTGGTGCGCAAGCCCGCGCCGGTACAGGCGGCGGCGACCTATGCCCCCGCCCCGGCCTATGCGCCCGCGCCCCAGCCGCAACTCGCCAGCGCCGCGACGACCACGATCGAGGCCGGCGCCGCCACCGCCCCGGTGAGCAGCGTGCCGCCGGTCACCTCGCCGATGGTCGGCACCGTCTATCTGGCGGCCAACCCCGAAGCCAAGCCGTTCATCGCGGTCGGGCAGAAGGTCGCCGCCGGCGACACGCTGGTCATCGTCGAGGCGATGAAGGTCATGAACCCGATCGTCGCCCCCGCGGCCGGCACCGTGACGCAGATCCTCGTGTCGAACGGCCAGCCGGTCGAATTCGACCAGCCGCTGGTGGTGGTAGAGTAAGCGCCATGCACCCGCCCCGCCCCTTTCCGTTCGTGCTGAGTAGGGACTGAGCTTGTCGAAGGCCCGTATCGAAGCAGCACCACAACGCACGGTCCTTCGATACGCCGTTTCGACAGGCTCAACGGCAACTCAGGACGAATGGCTGCCTGCGGGCGAGGACGATCCAGGAACAAAGATATGCCCGAAATCAAGAAACTGCTGATCGCCAACCGCGGTGAGATCGCGCTGCGCATCCATCGCGCGTGTCATGAAATGGGGATCAAGACGGTCGCGGTCCATTCGACCGCCGATGCCGATGCGATGCACGTCCGCCTCGCCGACGAAGCGATCTGCATCGGCCCGCCAGCGGCGACCGACAGCTATCTCAACATCCCCAACATCATCTCGGCCGCCGAGATCAGCGGCGCCGACGCGATCCATCCGGGCTATGGCTTCCTGTCAGAAAACGCCAAGTTCGCCGAGATCGTCGAACTGCATAACCTGATCTTCGTCGGCCCGAAGCCCGAACATATCCGCACGATGGGCGACAAGATCGAGGCAAAGCGCACCGCGGGTGCGCTCGGCCTGCCGCTCGTTCCCGGCAGCGACGGCGCGATCAGCGACGTCGCCGAGGCGAAGGCGATCGCGGCCAAGGCTGGCTATCCAGTCATTATCAAGGCCGCGTCGGGCGGCGGCGGCCGCGGCATGAAGGTGTGCCATTCCGAGGACGAACTCGAAACGCTGATGCAGCAGGCCGGCAGCGAGGCGAAGGCCGCGTTCGGCGACGCCACGGTGTACCTCGAAAAATATCTCGGCAACCCGCGCCACATCGAAATCCAGGTGTTCGGCGACGGCAACGGCAACGCCATTCATCTGGGCGAGCGCGACTGCTCGCTCCAGCGCCGCCACCAGAAGGTGCTGGAGGAGGCTCCCTCCCCCGTGCTCAGCCAGGCCGATCGCGAACGGATCGGCAGCGTCTGCGCGAAGGCGATGGCCGATATGGGCTATCGCGGCGCAGGCACGATCGAGTTTCTCTGGGAAGACGGCGAGTTCTATTTCATCGAAATGAACACCCGCCTGCAGGTTGAACATCCGGTGACCGAAATGATCACCGGCCTCGACCTCGTCCGCGAACAGATCCGCGTCGCCGAAGGGCACGGCCTGACCTGTCGTCAGGAGCAGATCCGCTTCACCGGCCACGCGATCGAATGCCGTATCAATGCCGAGGACCCGCGTACCTTCGCGCCGTCGCCCGGCACCGTGAAGCATTTCCATGCGCCCGGCGGCATGCACGTCCGCGTTGATAGCGGTCTGTACGCCGGCTACAAGGTGCCGCCCTATTACGACAGCATGATCGCCAAGCTGATCGTCTACGGCACCACCCGCGAACGCTGCCTGATGCGCCTGCGCCGGGCGCTGGAGGAATTCGTGATCGAGGGGATGAAGACTACCATCCCGCTTCACCAGGCGCTGCTCGACGATCCCGAGTTCCAGACCGGCGACTATACGATCAAGTGGCTGGAAGAATGGCTCGCGAAGAACGACTGACGTAAAACTCCTCCCCGGCACGGGGGGGGAACCATCCAAAGGATGGTGGAGGGGGATCGCCCCAGACGCAACCGTGGTGGAGCCGGCCAGCCCCCTCCACCACCGGCTTCGCCGACGGTCCCCCTCCCCGTGCCGGGGAGGATTTGCGAATGAAAGCCACCATCTACCACAACCCCCGCTGCTCGAAGTCCCGTGCCGCTCTCACGCTCCTCACGGAAGCCGGCGCCGACGTCACCGTCATCGAATATCTGAAGACCCCGCCGACCCGCGACGAACTCGCCGCCCTGCTGAAACGCGCGAACCTCACCCCTCGCGAAGCGCTGCGCACCGGCGAGACCGAAGCCAAACCGCTCAAGGACGCCACCGAAGCGGCAATCCTCGACGCGATGGTCAACCACCCGATCCTGATCGAACGCCCGATCGTAGCGACGACCAAAGGCGTCATCATCGCCCGCCCCCCGGAACGGGTCCAAGAAATCCTGTAACCCCTTCCGCAACCCGTCACCCCGGCTTTGAAACGGGCCTATGCGAAAGTCCGTGCGCTCCGCCAGATATCTGCCGTACCCCCGCGCAGGCGGGGGTCCAGGGTTTTAATCGCAAGCGGTTGTTTTGCTTGGCTCTGCCCCCCCCCACCTGCGCGGGGGTACGCAACTAGATCGGCGATCGGGACTCCCGCACCGATCCCGGCCGACCCCAACGTGCCGAGAAGACGAAAGACCCCTTTCCTACACCCGCCCGACCTGCCAGCCTCGCAGACCGCTCTTTCCACCGTCCACCTCGCCCGCTTCACCCGCACACGCGTCACAAACAGCGTGCAAGTGTGAACTTTGTGAACTTTGAACCGGCAATCCGCCGCCAACCCACCGCAATCGCTTGGAACCGTAACGATACCCTGCCATGGCTACACGCATGGCGCGTCACACCCCTCCGCTCGAACCGGGTCGCAACTGCTGGCGGATCGAGCGCGCGACCCGCACGACCGTGCTGGTCGATGCCGACAATTATTTCCGCCACGCCCGCGATGCGATGCTGAAGGCGAAGAAGCAGATCCTGCTGATCGGCTGGGACTTCGACGCCCGTATCCGCTTCAAGACCGATCCGGATAGCGAAGGCCCTGAAAAGGTCGGCGAATTCATCAGCTGGCTGGTCCGTCGCACGCCGGGGCTACAGGTCCATATCCTGCGCTGGGACACCGGCGCGATCAAGACGCTGTTCCATGGCCGCACGCTGGTGCGCATCGCCAAATGGATCGCCGATCCGCAGGTGCATCTGCGCCTCGACGGCCATCACCCGATCGCCGGATCGCATCATCAGAAGGTCGTCGTAATCGACGACGACGTCGCCTTCTGCGGCGGGATCGACATGACGGTCGATCGCTGGGACACGCGCGAGCATCGCGACGATGATCCCCGCCGGATCGAGCCCGACGGCACTCCCTATCAGCCATGGCATGACGTCACGACCGCGCTCGAAGGGCAGGTCGCTGCGGCGCTCGGCGACATGTGTCGCCGTCGCTGGGCGGTGGCGGGGGGCGACGAACTGCCTGCACCGATCGGTACCGGCGACTGCTGGCCGACCGGGCTCGACGCCGACTTCACCGGGATCGACGTCGCCATCGCCCGCACCATCCCCGAAATGGCCGAGCAGGAACCGGTACATGAGATCGAGACGCTCTATCTCGACCTGATCGCCCGCGCCGAACGCTTCATCTATGCCGAAAGCCAGTATTTCGCGTCGCGCAAGGTAGCCGAGGCGATCGCGCGGCGGCTGGAGGAAGCCGATGGTCCCGAGGTCGTGATCGTCAATCCGACGACCGCCGAAGGGTGGCTCGAACCGGTCGCGATGGATAGCGCCCGCGCGCGCATCTTTCAGGCGCTGAAGGAACGCGACCGCCATGACCGGCTGCGCCTTTATCACCCCTTCACCGCCGGCGGCACCGCCATCTATGTCCATGCCAAGGTGACGGTGATCGACGACCAGCTACTGCGGGTCGGCTCGTCCAACTTCAACAACCGCTCGCTGCGGCTCGACACCGAATGCGACGTGACGATCGACGCTACCCGCCACGTCAATGCCGACGAACGCCGCACCATCGCCGGCATTCGCGATTCGCTGCTGGCCGAACATCTCGACGTGACGTGCGAGGACGTACAGGCGACGCTGGCCCGCACCAACTCGCTGATCGCGACGATCGAGGAACTGCGCGGGGAGGGACGTTCGCTACGCCCGTATGAAGTGCCAGATCTCGGCGTGGTCACCGAATGGCTCGCCGACAACAAGATTCTCGATCCCGAAGGACCGGACGAGATGTTCGAGGCACTGTCGCAGCGCACCCCGTTGCTCAAAAAGCTGAAGAAGCACCGCCCCCATCTCCACCGTGCCGACAACACGCTGTCGCCGGTGGTCACCGCCGTTGCGGTCGGCGGCACCGTTGCCGGCGGTACGCTGATCGGCATGATGCTGTGGCAGGCGTGGAAGAAGCGCGAGAAGTAAGCAGGCCTTTTCGACGGGGAGGTTGCCGGATGTTCTGGGTTCTAGCTGGGGCGACCTGGACGACCGCCCTGCTAACACTCATTGCACTACGCTACTCGGTCCCAGCCTCGGTACGTCAGGCGGTGGGGATTGTGGGTCTCGCCCTGTTCGTCGTGGCGGCATGGCGCTGGTGGTCCGGCGCGTGGTCGGCCGAAATCGATCTCGCCTTCTTCGTCATGCTGGGCGGCTTGCTTTGCGACGACCTGCTTTCGAAGCTCGGCGAACGTCGCGCCGCCGCGACAGGGCAGAATGCCTAGCGAGCGGCGAACCCATAACCGAAGCGGGGACCGAACCGGCCCCCGCCCCGCAACCGGACTTAGTTGCTGTCCGAATTGTCGTCGACGGCGATGATGACGCCGCCCGCGACGATCGCTGCTGCCAGCAGCGCGAATACGATGCCGCCACCGGCAAGCTTCTGGCCCTTGGCCGGAGCCGATGCGCGGACCGACTTGGCGACCGACAGTGCCTGCGCGTTCGACGCGGCGTTGGCGGCGACCGGAGCCGCGACCAGCGTGGTGGCGGCGATTGCCGTCAGAAACTTCGAAACCATCCAGATTCTCCCTTGCTCGGCATAACGCCCTGCTACGCCAGCGACCGGCGACGCGGGTCACCGACGTCTAGCGCTATGCATGGTTCCCATAGGAAAAGGGTTAATCGAAGCGGATTAAACCGGGCCGACCATATTTGTTCCGCAACTGTACCTATTTTGCAACGCAACAGGCGCGTCGGAAACGCGGAAGCAACGATCATAAACCGGCTGGCACCGCCCGCGCCCGCGCGCTAGAGGCACGCCCATGACCCAGATCACGCCCGAGATCGTCGCCGAACACGGCCTGAGCCCCGAAGAATATGCGCGCGTCCTGCACGCGATGGGGCGCGAGCCGAACCTGACCGAACTCGGCATCTTCTCGGTGATGTGGTCGGAACATTGCAGCTATAAATCCAGCCGCATCCATCTGAAGAAGCTGCCGACCACCGGACGGCAGGTCATTTGCGGGCCGGGCGAGAATGCCGGCGTGATCGACATCGGCGACGGGCAGGCGGCGATCTTCAAGATGGAGAGCCACAACCACCCCTCGTACATCGAACCCTATCAGGGCGCGGCGACCGGGGTCGGCGGCATTCTGCGCGACGTGTTCACCATGGGCGCGCGCCCGATCGCGAACCTTAATGCGCTGCGCTTCGGCCGGCCCGATCATCCGAAGATGCGCCACCTGATCGCGGGCGTGGTCCATGGCATCGGCGGCTATGGCAATTGCGTCGGCGTGCCGACCGTGGGCGGCGAGGTCAATTTCCACCCGGCCTATGACGGCAACATCCTCGTCAACGCGATGACCGTCGGCATCGCCGACACCGACAAGATCTTCTATTCGGCGGCCTCCGGCGTCGGCAATCCGATCGTCTATGTCGGGTCGAAGACCGGCCGCGACGGCATCCACGGCGCGACCATGGCCTCGGCCGATTTCGGCGAGGATGCCGAGGAGAAGCGCCCGACCGTGCAGGTCGGCGATCCCTTCACCGAAAAGCTGCTGATCGAGGCGTGCCTCGAACTCATGGCGTCGGACGCGATCGTCGCGATCCAGGACATGGGTGCCGCCGGCCTCACCTCCTCTTCCGTTGAGATGGCGTCGAAGGGCGGCGTCGGCATCGAGCTGGCCATGGACGACGTGCCGCAGCGCGAGCGCGGCATGACGCCGTACGAGATGATGCTGTCGGAAAGCCAGGAGCGGATGCTCATGGTGCTGAAGCCCGGTCGCGAGGATTTCGCCAAGGCGATCTTCGACAAATGGGAACTCGACTTCGCGGTCATCGGCCATGTCACCGACACCGGCCGCATGGTGCTGAAGTGGCAGGGCGATGTCGTCGCCGACATTCCGCTCGGCCCGCTGGCCGACGACGCGCCGCTCTACGACCGGCCGCATGTCCCGACGCCCAAGCCCGCCGAACTGACCAACGTCCCCGAATGCACCGATCCGGCCGCCGACCTGCTGAAGCTGATGGGATCGCCCGATATCGCGTCGCGGCGCTGGATCTGGGAACAGTACGACCACATGGTCGGCGCGAACACCGTGCAGCGCCCCGGCGGCGACGCGGCGGTGGTGCGGGTGCATGGGACGCAGAAGGCGTTGGCGATGACCACCGACTGCACCCCGCGCTATTGCTTCGCCGATCCGGTCGAGGGCGGGAAACAGGCGATCGCCGAGGCCTATCGCAACCTGACCGCGGTCGGTGCGACGCCGCTGGCGGTGACCAATTGCCTGAACTTCGCCAATCCGCAGCGGCCCGAGATCATGGGCCAGATCGTCGGCTGCCTCGACGGGATGAGCGAAGCCTGCCGGGCGCTCGACTTCCCGATCGTGTCGGGCAACGTGTCGCTCTACAATGAATCGAAGGCGACCGGCGGCGGTTCGGCGATCCTGCCGACCCCGGCGATCGGCGGCGTCGGGCTGCTGGCCGATTGGGAGAAGTCGGCGACGATCGCGTTCAAGCAGACCGGCGACATCATCCTGCGCGTCGGCGATCGCACCGGGTCGCTCGGTCAGTCGCTATGGCTGCGCGAACTGCACGGCCGCGAGGAAGGCCCGCCGCCGCCGGTCGATCTCGACGCCGAACGCAGCACCGGCGGCTATATCCGCAAGGCGATCCTGTCGGGCAAGATCACCGCCTGCCACGACGTCAGCGACGGCGGCATCGCCGTGACGGTCGCCGAAATGGCGCTGGCCGGCAATATCGGTGCGATCCTCGACCGCAAGCTGCCGTTCGACGACATCGCCCGCTCGCTGTTTGCCGAGGATCAGGGCATCTATATCGTCACTGTCCACGACCATGCCCTGCTCGAATTCCTGCAGGGCGCGGAAAAGGCCGGGGTCGATGCCGAGCCGATCGGCCGCACCATCGGCAGCCGGATCATCTTCGAACTGACCGATGGCGATTTCGCGGTGTCGCTCGACGATCTGCGCAAGGCCCATGAGGGCTTCTTCCCCGCGCTGATGGGTGCGGACGCCGCCCTTGCCTGACCCGACGCCGACGGGCCGTATCGCGACGATCGATACGGTCCGGGGGGTAGCGGTGATGGGGATATTGTTCCTCAACATCATCGCCTTCGCGATGCCCGAAGCCGCCTATGTCAGCCCGCGCGCCTATGGGCTGAATGGTTCGGCCGACCGCTTCGTCTATTACGCCACGCTGATCCTGCTTGACGGGAAGATGCGTGGCCTCTTCTCCTTCCTGTTCGGCGCATCGCTGCTGCTGGTCGTCGACCGGGCGGAAGCGAGCGGGCGCGATCCGGCGGCGGTGCATTACGCCCGCATGTTCTGGCTGTTCCTGCTCGGCATCGCCCATGCTGCGCTGTTATGGCGCGGCGACATCCTCGCCCATTATGCGCTGATCGGGTCGATCGCCTACTGGTTCCGGCACAATAGTGCCTGCCGGTTGCTGGCGTTCGGCATCGCCTTCGCCGTCGTCGACATGCTGCTGATGGGATCGATCCCCCTATCCTATCTGGCGATGCTGGGCGGCGGCGGCGCGGATGCGGCACGGGGGCTGCGCGATTTCGACAATGGCTTCGGCATCCCCACCGCGACGGTCATCGCTCGCGAACTGGCGCTGTTCCGCAGCGGCTATGGTGCGATCCTTGCCGACAATATCGCGCAGGTCCCCGACATTCTGAACGAGACTCCGATTATCGGGTTCGAAACGCTCGCCTATATGCTGTTCGGCATGGCCGCATTGCGCAGCGGGATGCTGCATGGGCAATGGTCTCGTCGCCGCCTGCTGCGCTGGGCGGTCGGCGGCATGGGCATCGGCATCGCCGGCTATGGAGCGATTGCCCTGTGGATCGCCTCGCGCGACCTCGACGTGCTGGCGATCGTTGCCGGCCCGATCGCCCTCGCCACCCCGATCCGCACGATCATGATTCCCGGCTGGGCCGCGACCATCATCTCGCTCGCGGGTAATGGCGGCCCGATCGCGCGGCGGCTGGCGGCGGTCGGTCGGATGGCGCTCAGCAACTATCTCGCCACCAGCATCGTGATGTGCTTCCTCTTCTACGGCTGGGGCCTCGGCCAGTTCGGCTATTGGTCGCGCGCCGCGCTGTACCTGCCGGTCTTCGCCATGTGCGCGGCGATGCTGCTCTGGTCGCCGTGGTGGCTCGCCCATTTCCGGTACGGCCCATTCGAATGGCTGTGGCGATCGCTGGCACGGTGGCAGTGGGAGCCGCTACGCCACCCGTCGCACCTCCAGACGCGACGAGTTGATGCGAATGATCCGCAATAATTGTTGCGAACGATTTTCACTACTATTATGAGTCGACCCAACGGAGCGAGGGTCGAACATGGTCGTATGCGTCTGTAATGCCATTCGGGAACGCGATGTGCGGGAGGCCGCGCGCGGTGGCGCGAACAGCGCCTGCCAGGCATATCGAGCGCTGGGATGTCAGGCGAAATGCGGTCAATGCGTCCCGTTCGCGCGAGCCATTATCGACGCCGAACGCGCGGCTGCGTAGCGTTCGCACCTGCGAGAAACCGCAGAAATCAGCCATTTTGATGCTGTCCCTGTTGCGCCAAACCGCGTAAGTCCCGTCCATCACAGCATAAGGACGAACGACGTGAAGGGCGACGCCAAGGTCATCGAATTTCTCAACGAGGCGCTCAGGAACGAGCTGACCGCGGTCAACCAATATTGGTTGCACTATCGCCTGCTCGACCATTGGGGCGTTTACAAGCTCGCGCAGTTCGAACGCCACGAATCGATCGACGAGATGAAGCACGCCGATCGTCTGGCCGAGCGCATCCTGTTCCTCGATGGCCTGCCCAATTTCCAGCTGCTCGGCCGCCTGCGCGTCGGCGAGACGGTCGAGGAAATCCTGAAGGCCGATCTCGCGATCGAGGTCGAGGCCGTGGCCCAGCTGCGTGAAGCCGTCGCCTATTGCGAAAGCATCCGCGATTTCGTCAGCCGCGATCTGTTCGCGGAAATCCTGATGAACGAGGAAGAGCATGTCGACACGCTCGAAACCCAGTTCGAAATGATCGAGCGCATGGGCATTCAGAACTACATCCAGCTCAACGCCAAGTCGGAATACGACAAGCACGGGCTGTAAGGTCGATCGCCGGTCGCGCGATGGCGCGGCCGGCTCGATTTGTCCGGCTCGACGTTCGGCGATTTCCATGAATGTTGGTCATTCCCGCGCAGGCGGGAACAACGATAGTACATGTGTCGGCCACGGCCGCACGTGGTCGACTGACCGTTAATCCACCTTGGCCCTAAGTGGTCGGCAACGCCGCCCCTACAACGCCACCGGCCGCTTGCCGAACCCGGCGGCCTTGCGCTGCGCCAGCGGGTTGCTGTCGCGGTCGAGCAGCGCCAGCGTCGCGTTGAACGTCGGCCGCAGCTGCGCGACATGCTCCATCGCTTCGGTCGGCTCGTCGCGTGTCTCGACGCATTTGCGCGAGATCATCTCGATCCCCTCGGCGATATCGGCCAGTGCCTCCGCGCCGAACTGCCGCGATTCTCCCTTCAGCGTATGCGCCGGCAGGACCATCGCCACCGCATTCTGTTCGCGCATCGCCTTCTCGATCGCCAGCAGCGACTTCAGCCCGTCCTCGCGGAAATAGCCGAGGATGCGGACGAAATTCGCCCCGAGTTCCACCCGCGCCTGCGCCAGTGCCCGCTGATCGATCAGTCCGTCGTCCATGGTCGTCCCCATCACGCAACCCCATGCCGCGTCCGGCATGATCGGCGGACCCTATTGGAGATGCCGTAAACAGACGGTTGACGCGGCCGAACCGTCGCGTGACTTCAGCTGAGCAGCAGTCCCGCCAGCGCCGCCGACATCAGGTTGGCGAGGCTGCCGGCGACCAGCGCGCGGACGCCCAGCCTCGCGATCATCGGTCGCTGGTTCGGGGCAAGGCTGCCGGTCACCGCCATCTGGATCGCGATCGACGAGAAATTGGCGAAGCCGCACAGTGCGAAGGTGATGATCGCGATCGTCCGGGTCGACAATTGCGTGCCCGCCTCGCCCAGCGAGATATAGGCGACGAATTCGTTCAGCACGACCTTCTGCCCGAACAGCCCGCCGGCGATCCCCGCCTCGTTCCACGGCACGTTCAGCAGGTACATGACCGGCGCAAAGACATAGCCGAGCAGCCGCTGGAAACTGAGGTCGGCGATCCCGAACCAGTTGCCGATCCCGCCGAGCAGCCCATTGGCCAGCGCCACCAGCGCGACGAACGCCAGCACCATCGCGCCGACCGCCACCGCCAGCTTCACGCCGGTCTGCGCACCCTGCGCCGCCGCCATGATGATATTGGCCGGGCGTTCCTCGTCATGCGTCGCCTCGGCCAGCGCGATCGCCTCCGCCTCGCGGTCGTCGCCCAGCGGCAATTCGCCCGCCGCCGGCTCGGGCGTGTCGGGCATGATGATCTTGGCCATCAATATGCCGCCCGGCGCCGCCATGAAGCTCGCCGCCAGCAGGAAATCGATGCGGATGCCCATCGACGCATAGGCCGCGAGGATCGTGCCCGCCACGCCCGCCATGCCGCTGGTCATCACCGTGAACAGCTGCGCCGGGGTCAGCCCCGCCAGATAGGGGCGGATCACCAGCGGCGATTCGCTCTGTCCGACGAAGATGTTGGCGGCGGCGCACAGCGATTCGACCTTGCTGACGCCGATCACCTTCTCGATCGCACCGCCGATCCAGCGCACCACGAGCTGCATGATGCCGAGATAATAGAGGATCGACACCAGCGACGCGAAGAAGATGATGACCGGCAGCGCGGCGATCGCGAAGCTGGTCCCGCCGATCTCCGGCCGTGCCAGCGGGCCGAACAGGAACGACGTCCCGGCATTGGCATAGCCGAGCAGATTGGCGACGCCGCCCGACAGGAAGCCCAGCACGCCCTTCCCCCATGGCGTGTACAGCACCAGCACCGCGATCCCCGCCTGCAGCGCAAAAGCGGCACCGACCACCCGCAGCCGGATCGCGCGGCGGTTGGTCGATAGCGCAAAGGCGATGCCGAGAATCACGACGATGCCGGCGATGCCGATGAGGAAACGTGTCATGTGAAGCGCAATACCCTGCCCCGCCGTCCGCCCGGACGGCCCCAAACCGTCGCGATATGCCATGGCGGCGGCGCGGGGGCCAGCGGCGACAAACGCTTTTGCCATCGACGATTTTCGGGACTAGCAAGGGCCATGACGACACCCGACCATCCTGCGCCCGCCACGATCACCATGCCGCGCGCGCTGTTCATCTTCGCGATCTTCTATGGCGGCATGGTCTGCATCGCCGGCGTGCTGGGCAACAAACAGGTCGCGATCGGCCCGTTGGCGGTGGAGGCGGGCATCTTCGCCTTTCTGCTGCTGGTGGTGGTGTCGAGCGCGGTCGCCGAACTTTATGGCGCGCTTCGGGCCAAGCATCTGGTCTGGTTCGGCTTCCTGCCGCTGCTCGTCTCGATGCTGCTGGTCGCGATCGTCCTCGAACTGCCCGCCGCCGCCAGCATGGAGGCAGACCGGCTCGCCGCCTTCGACCTCGTCATGCGCTCCAATCTGCGCATCTGGATGGCCGGCATCGTCGCCTATGGCGTGTCGCAGACGCTGAACGTCACCATCTTCGGCTGGCTGAAGCGTGGCAAAGGCCGCCTGCTGTGGCTGCGCGCGGCGATCGCCAGCGTCCTGTCGCAGATCGTCGACACGCTGATCTTCATCTCGGTCGCCTTCTACGGCGTGTTCCCGATCGGCCAGCTGGTCGTCGGACAGATGCTGGCCAAGGTGACGCTGTCGATCGTGCTGGTCCCGCCGCTTATCTATGCGTTCGTCGGCCTCGGCCGCCGGCTGGATCGCGCGTAGGATTCGATTTCACGCGAAGGCGCGGAGAGAAAGAGATTACTCGCGCAAAGGCGCAAAGAACGCAGAGAGGTTACGCTCGCCGCGACAGCGGCTCTCCTTCATCGGGTTCCGAGGGAGAAAGGCTTCGCCGGACAGAAGGCGGTCGCAGCCGTCGCGCCCCCTCTGCGTCCTTTGCGCCTCTGCGCGACTAAAAACTTATTTCTTCCCCCCCCCCCCCCCCCGCGCCCTGGCGCCCTCGCGTGAACCAAATTCTTTCTTCCGCCCCCCGACCCCGCTAAAGGCGCGCCATGACCCACGCACCCGATCCGAAGATGCTCGCCAAGGCGGAAACGCTGACCGAGGCGCTCCCCTATCTGCAACGCTATGCCGGTCGCACCTTCGTGGTGAAATATGGCGGGCACGCGATGGGCGATCCCGAACTGGCGCGCGACTTCGCCGAGGACGTGGTGCTGCTCAAGCAGGTCGGCATCAACCCGGTCGTCGTCCATGGCGGCGGGCCGCAGATCGGTGCGATGCTCAAGCGCCTCGGCGTCGAATCGCGCTTCGTCGACGGTCTGCGCGTCACCGATGCTGCGACCGCCGAGGTCGCCGAAATGGTGCTGGCCGGCAAGATCAACAAGGAAATCGTCGCATGGATCGCCGCGGCCGGCGGCAAGGCGGTCGGCATTTCGGGCAAGGACGCGCGCCTCGTCACCGCCGAAAAGGTCGGCCGCAGCGAACCCGACCGCAGCCAGGGCATCGAGCGCCATGTCGATCTGGGCTTCGTCGGCACCCCGGTCGCGGTCGACCCGACCATCCTGCACAGCCTCGCGCGCGACGGCTTCATTCCGGTCGTGGCTCCGGTCGCGCTGGGTGCCGATGGCGAGACCTATAACATCAACGCCGACACCATGGCCGGGTCGATCGCCGGCGCGATGGGCGCGTCGCGCTTCTTCCTGCTGACCGACGTCGCCGGCGTGCTCGACAAGACCGGCGAGCTGCTGACCGACCTGAACGCCGACCGCATCGCCGAGCTGAAGGCCGACGGCACGATCAGCGGCGGCATGATCCCGAAGGTCGAGACCTGCGTATCGGCGGTGGCGCAAGGGGTGGACGCAGCGGTCATCCTTGACGGTCGGGTGCCGCATGCGATGTTGCTCGAAATCTTCACCGAACAGGGCGCCGGCACGCTCGTGCACGCCTGAGGCTTGGAGCCGGGCGCATGCGTCCCTATAGTCGAGAACCATTCGCGAAAGGCCCCATGCGTTGAACGTCCTGCTCGATATCATTCAGGTGCTGCTGAACGTCCTGTGGTGGATCATCGTCGTGCAGGCGATCCTGTCGATCCTGATCTCGTTCAACGTCATCAACACGCACAACGATTTTATCCGTTCGATGTATCGCGGGCTGATGACCGTGACCGAGCCGGTCTATCGCCCGATCCGGCGGATTCTGCCCGATTTCGGCGCGCTCGACTTCGCGCCGTTCGTGGTGCTGGTGCTGATCGGCATCCTGCAGGGCATCATCCTGCCCGCCATCTACCGCGCGACCGCCTCGACCTTCATCTAAAGCCCGATACGGGGGAGACGCACCGCCTCCCCCGGCCGAGCTTACCGCGTCGGCACCGGCTCCTCGCCCGAATAGTCGTAGAAGCCGCGCTTGACCTTGCGCCCGTACCAGCCCGCCTCGACATATTTGACCAGCAGCGGCGCCGGCCGGAACTTGGGATCCCCCGTCCCCTCGAACAGCACGCGGATAATCTCCAGACAGGTGTCCAGCCCGATGAAATCGGCCAGCGTGAACGGCCCCATCGGGTGGTTCAGCCCGAGCTGACACGCCGCATCGATATCGGCGATCGTCGCCACCCCTTCGCCCAACGCGAAGCATGCCTCGTTCAGCATCGGCATCAGCACGCGGTTGACGATGAAGCCCGGCGCGTCATTGGCATGGACGATGCGCTTGTTCAGGCTCTGCCCGAATGCCTCGACCGCGGCGACCGTCGCGTCGCTGGTGGCGAGGCCACGGATCAGTTCAATCAGCCCCATCACCGGCACCGGGTTAAAGAAATGCACCCCCATGAACCGCGCCGGATCGGGCGCGGCCTGCGCCAGCCGGGTGATCGGGATCGACGAGGTATTGCTGGCAAGGATCGCCGTGTCAGACAGCGCCTTGCCAACGCTCTCGAAAATCTGGCGCTTGATCGCCTCCCGCTCGGTCGCAGCCTCGATCACCAGATCGCACGGTCCCATCGCCGCCAGATCGCCGATCAGTTCGATCTGCCCCAGTGCGGCATCGGCGTCCGCCTGCGTGATCTTCTCCTTGCTCACCGCGCGCGCGAGTTGCTTGGCGATGCCGTCCTTGCCCGCCTGCGCCCGCTCGACCGATACGTCCGACAGCAGCACGCGATAGCCCGCCTGCGCCGATACCTGGGCGATCCCCGCCCCCATCTGGCCCGCGCCGATCACGCCAATCGTCTTCATCCTGAACGTCCTCTCATTGCGCCTTTGCGGCCTGAACGCGGGAATAGCGCCTTTCGGTCGGCCGTCCATGCCGGTATCGCACCCGCATGCGCCGTTTCCTGCCCCTTGCCCTGCCGCTGCTGCTCCCTGCCTGTAACGCCGACGCGCCCACGCCCGGTCCGACGCCGTCCCCCACCGCCTCGCCCACACCGCTCACCGACACTGCCACCCCGCCCAAGCCGTTGCCGCTCAAGACGTTCGGCGACTGGGCGGTGGGCTGCGACAATGGCGCGACCTGTCAGGCGGGATCGCTGGTCCCCGACGACGGCGAGCCGCCCGCCCTGGCTCTATCGATCGAACGTGCCGCCGGCCCGGACGCGGGCGTGGCGATCCGCCTGCGCGGCAACGGACCCGCCCTGCCGCTGACCTTCACCGTCGATGGCGAAGCGGTCGCGCGCGGCGGCACGGCGCAGGGCGAGTGGACCGGGCTGAGCGGCGAACCCGCCCTCGCTTTGACGCGCAGGCTGGCAAACGGCCGGACGATCGCCATCGCCGACGCCAGCGGCAAGACCATCGCCACCCTGTCGCTGACCGGCGCCGCCGCCGCGCTGCGCTGGATCGATGCACAGCAAGGGCGCGACGGCACCATCGGCGCGCTCGCCGCCCCGGGCAAGCGCCCCGACACCCGCCCCGCCCCCGCGCTCCCGATCGTCCGTGCCCCGGTCGTCCGGGGAGAGGCGGCGCTACTCGACCCGCTGCTTGTCACCCGGATGCGCGAGACGGCGAAATGCGATGCCGACGACCTGCCCCCCGCCACGACCAAACCGCTCGGCAGCCGGACACTGGCGATCATACCCTGCACCGTCGGCGCCTATAACGTCCTGTCGGCGCTGTTCGTCGTCGAACGCGGCGCGGCGGTCCCGGCGACCTTCGACGCGCCCCCGGCCGGCGATGCGCCCGACGAACAGACACTGGTCTTCAACGCCGGGTTCGCCGACGGCATCCTCGCCGCCGACGCGCGCGGTCGCGGTCTCGGCGATTGCGGCACGACCCAGCGCTACGCATGGGACGGCACCCGCTTCCGCCTGATCGAACAGCGCGACATGACCGAATGCCGCGGCAATATCGACTATATCCGGACCTGGACGACGCGACTGATCCGCTGACCGAATCCCTCTCCCGCCGGGAGAGGGAGGGAGCGGCGCAGCCGCGCAAGGGTGAGGGTGATCGGGCCTGAGCGACTATAGCGCCATGACAACAGGTAGAACCGTTCGTGCTGAGTAGGGGCTGAGCGAAGTCGAAGACCCGTATCGAAGCATACGCACAGACGTTCCTTCGATACGCCATTTCGACAAGCTCAATAGCTACTCAGGACGAACGGGTCAGGTTCATGTCATCCAACGCTAAACCTACCGCCCCAGCGTCACCACCACAGGATAGTGATCCGACGGAAACACGTCCCCCCGCCGCGTATCGACCGTCGCCGCGCGCTTCACTGCTAACCCCTTCACGAACACCCAGTCGATCCGCCGATCGGGCTTGCCGGTAAAGCCGTGGAACGTCGCCTCCGGCCCGGTCCGTACCGGTGCTGCGATCCATGCGTCGCGCAATCCTTGCGCCATCCGCAGATAGGTCGGACTGTCGGGCACCGTGTTGAAGTCGCCGGTCACCACGACCGGCAGGTCGCCGGCGATCGCCGGGATGCGCGCCGCCAGCAACGCCGCGCCCTTCTCCCGCGCCGGCTCATCTTCGGCGCGATAGGGCAGATGCGTGTTGAACATGGCGAAGCGCCGACCATCCGCCTCCCGGAAAATCGCCCACGTCACCATCCGGGGAAAGGGGTGGCCCCAGCTATTGCTGCCCGGCACCCCGGGCGTATCGGACAGCCAGAAATTGCCCCAGCGCTCGATGGCCAGCCGGTCGGCGCGGTAGAAAATGCCCATATGCTCGTCATCGGCACGTTCTGCACCGCTGCGCCCCACCCCGATCCAGCGATAGCGCGGCAAACGCGCAACGACATCGTCGCCCTGCCGTTTGAACAGTTCCTGCGTCCCGATCACATCCGGGTTTGCCCGCCGGATCGTCGCCACGGTCAAATCGCGCCGCAATTCCCACCGGTTCGCGCCGTCGTCGGGCGACGGCATGCGGATGTTGAGGCTCATGACCGTCAGGTCGCGTGCCGTCGCTGGCGCAACCACTGCCAGCAGCGCCAACAACCCCGCCAACCACCGGATCACGGCGCGATCGGCAGTCCCTGTGCTTCGGCGAGGATTACGCAGAACGCGCCATCGTCCCCGCACCATTGTTGTTTCGGTGTCCATCCGCCACTGCGTAGCAGCAGCCGCGCGTCGCGGTCGCCATATTTGTGGCTGTTCTCGGTGTGGATCGTCTCGCCGGCCTTCATCGCGAACGTACGGCCGTCGATCGAGAAGGTCATGTCGCGCATCGCGCGCAGATGCATCTCGATCCGTGCGGCATCGTCGTTCCAGCGCGCCTCGTGCTCGAACGCCGCGACCGGCACGTCGCCGCCCAGTTCGCGGTTGATCCGGTCGAGCAGGTTCAGGTTGAACGCCGCCGTCACCCCCGCCGCATCGTCATAGGCGGCGACCAGCGTGTCCCGGTCCTTGATCCGGTCGATGCCGATCAACAGCATTGCCCCCTCGCCCAGCCAGTCGCGCATCGCACGCAGCAGGGTTCCCGCCGCCAGCGGTTCCATATTGCCGATCGTCGACCCCGGAAAGAAGCCCAGCTTCGGCAGGTCCGCGACCTCTTCGGGCAACGGCACCGGATGCATGAAGTCGGCCTCGACCGGCAGGACCGGCAGTCCGGGAAACTGGCTGGCCAGCGCCGCCGAGGACGACCGCAGGAAATCGCCCGAGATATCGATCGGGACATAGGCGGCGGGTTCGATGCAGTTGAGCAGGATCGGCGTCTTGACCGACGATCCCGATCCGAATTCGACCACGGCGACGCCGTCGCCGACCGCCCCGACCAGTTCGGGACAGATCGTCTTCAGGATCGCCGTCTCCGCCCGCGTCGGATAATATTCGGGCAGCCGGGTAATGTCCTCGAACAGTTCCGACCCCTTGCGGTCATAGAACCAGCGCGCCGGTATCGCCTTTTGCGGCAATGCCAGTCCGGCGAGCACATCGGTACGGAAAGCGGGATCGGCGCGGGTCGCCATCGGTACGTCGTCGCTACGCAGCATCACAGGTCCTTTGCGAGCCGGACGCCGGTGAATTGCCAGCGCTGGTGGGGATAGAAGAAATTGCGGTAGCAGGTGCGCGCATGGCCACGCGGCGTCGCGCAGGAACTTCCACGCAACACGAACTGCCCGCTCATGAACTTGCCATTATATTCGCCGACCGCGCCTTCGACGGCACGGAAGCGCGGATAAGGGCGGTACGCGCTGCCAGTCCATTGCCACACATCGCCGAAGAACGCCGGGCCGCCGGTCGACGGACGCGGTTCGACGGCATGGGCATGGTCGAGCTGGTTGCCGCCGGCCGGGTCGTGCGACGCGGCGGCCGCCTCCCATTCGAACTCGGTCGGCAGCCGCGCGCCCGCCCAGCTGGCATAGGCATTGGCCTCGAAGAAGCTGACATGGGTGACCGGTGCGGCGGGATCGATCGCACGCCGCCCGTCCAGTCCGAAACGGGTCCACGCCTCGCCATCGCGCTCCCAATAGAGCGGTGCCTCGATCCGGTTAACCTGCACCCAAGCCCAGCCATCGGCCAGCCACAGCCGCGCATCGCGATACCCGCCATCGGCGATGAAGGCCGCCCATTCACCGTTGGTGACGGTGCGGTCGGCGATCGCATGCGGGTGTAGCAGCACGTCGTGGCGCGGCCCCTCGCAGTCGAAGGCAAAGCCGTCGCCGGCATGGCCGACCTGCACGATCCCGCCGCCATGCTCGATCCAGCCGGTCGGCCGCGGCACCGCCACCGGACGCTTCGGCTCCGGCGCGAACATCGCCGGTTCGAGCGGATTTTCACTGAAATGGTGGAGGATATCGGTCAGCAGCAATTCCTGATGCTGCTCCTCGTGATTGCAGCCGAGTGCCACCAGTTGCCGCACATCGTCGGACAGGTCGGGCAACGCCGCCAGCAACGCAGCGTCGACCGCCGCGCGATAGGCGCGCACCTCGTCGAGGCTGGGGCGCGTCACCATACCGCGCCGCCCGCGTGCATGGCGGCGCCCCTCGGCCTCGTAATAGCTGTTGAACAGGAACGGGAAACGCTCGTCGTGCAGCGTATAGCCGGCGACATGATCGCGCAGGACAAAGGTTTCGAAGAACCATGTGGTATGCGCCAGATGCCATTTGGCCGGGGAGGCATCGTCCATCGACTGGACGGTCGCATCGGCGTCGGACAATGGCCCGGCCAGCGCGTCGGTCAATGCGCGGACGTTCGCATATCGGGTGGCGAGCGCCTGGTCGGGCTGTTTGACCGGTGTCGCTCGCATGGGGTGCTCCTATGCCGGCTGGTGGACCCCGCCTGGCACCCACAAAACGTCCCCGCCGCCACTTTGGTTCACCCATCTGGCGTATACGAAGAGGAGATCAGACAACCTATTGATATAGGCTAATAAATTATGATTAAGGTCCGCCTCGTACGAAGCATGCACCACCGATCGCTCGGCGCGCCGGACGATCGCCCGCGCAAGGTGCAACGCCGCGCCCGCCGCCGTTCCGCCGGGCAGGATAAAGCTGGTCAGCGGCGACAGATCGGCATTCATCCGGTCGATCGCTTCCTCCAGCGCGGTCACCTGCGCCGGCAAAATGCGCAGCGCGCCCGCTATGCCCGGCGGGGTCGCTAGGTCCGCGCCATAATCGAACAGGTCGTTCTGCACCCGGCGCAGCAACGCCGTATCGGCATCGCCCAGCGCGACGACGGCGACGCCCAGCGCCGAATTGGCCTCGTCGACATCGCCGATCGCCTGCATCACCGCTGCGTCCTTGGCGACGCGCGATCCATCGACCAGCCCGGTCGTGCCCGCGTCGCCGGTCCGCGTGTAGATTTTGTTGAGCTTCACCACTGCGTCAGGTGCGCCCGGCCATGAACAGGATAACGACAACGATCAGAATCGCGATCGCCTGAAACAACACCCGCGCCTGCATCATCCTGTTCGATTTCAGCGCCTGTTCGCTCGGCCCCTCGCCACGCGCGGCGGCGGTTCCTTCGGCAAGGAAGGATACGATGCCGCGCACCAGCGCGACGACGACCGCGATCATCGCCGCGATCAGCAACAGGACCAGGAACGTGTTCATGGAGCGAAGCTAAGCATTTGCGAGCGCGAATCCAATGGGAAGTCTGCCCTGTCGCAGGTCGTCGGCGAACGCCTTCCCCTCCACCCCCGCATCGCGCAACGCCGCCAGCGTCGGCGCGCCGTTGCGCTTGGCCAGTCTTTGCCCGTCCGGTCCCAGCAACAGCGGATGATGCCGCCACGCCGGCACCGGCAGGTCGAGCAGCGCCTGCAACAGCCGATGGACATGCGTCGCCGCGAACAGGTCGATGCCGCGCACGACATGGGTCACGCCCTGCGCGGCGTCATCGACCGTCACCGCCAGATGATAGCTGGTGCCGGCATCCTTGCGCGCCAGCACGACATCGCCCTGTGCCAGCGGATCGGCGCGGACCCGTCCGGCCAGTCCGTCGACCCAGTCGAGCGGCCCGACGCGGTCGACCGCCTTCGCCATGTCGATCCGCCATGCGTGCGGCTCGCCAAGCCGTGCCGCTGCGACGTCCGCCGGGATCGCGCGACAGGTGCCGGGATAGACGACGCCATCGACCCCGTGCGGCGCCGACGCACTCGCCGCGACTTCGCGCGCTATATCGGCGCGGGTGCAGAAACACGGATAGACCAACCCCATCCCCCGCAACCGGTCGAGCGCGGCGCGATACAGCGCCATCCGCGCCGACTGGAACAACACCTCACCGTCCCAATGCAGCCCAAGCCATTTCAGATCGGTCAATATTCCCGCGACATGCTCCGGCCGGCTGCGCCCGCCATCGATATCCTCGATCCTGAGCAGCCACCGCCCGCCCGCCGCCCGCGCGCGGTCGTGCGATTCGATCGCGGCCAGCGCATGGCCGGCATGGAGTGCCCCGGTGGGACTCGGGGCAAAGCGGGTCACGACCGCTCCGGTTTGACTTTCGGCCTCGCCCCGTGCTGTCATGTCCGCGTCATCGTTGCCGATCATATCGGCGGCGACGTTTACGCGAGGGGGACTTCATGTACCATCCCGATCGCCTCCGCCATCCCGATGGCTGTCCCGCGCTGGTGCTCAACGCGGACTATACGCCGTTGAGCTATTATCCGCTCAGCGTCTGGCCATGGCAGACTGCGGTAAAGGCCGTGTTTCTCGACCGGGTCGACATCGTCGCCCAATATGACCGCGAAGTGTGTAGCCCGACCGCGCGCATCAAATTGCCGTCGGTGATCGCGCTCAAGCAATATGTCCGGCCGTCCGAATTTCCGGCCTTCACCCGCTTCAACCTGTTCCTGCGCGATCGGTTCAGCTGCCAATATTGCGGCGCGACCCACGACCTGACCTTCGACCATGTCGTGCCCCGCGCGCAGGGGGGCCGGACGACGTGGGAGAATGTCGCCACCGCCTGCGCCCCCTGCAACCTACGAAAAGGAGGCCGCACGCCCAAACAGGCGGCGATGCCGCTGCATGTCCAGCCGATTCGCCCGACCAGCTGGCAGCTGCAGGAACAGGGCCGCCGCTTCCCGCCAAACCACCTCCACGAAACGTGGCACGACTGGCTCTACTGGGACGTCGAGCTGGAGGCGTGACCTTCGTCAGCATCACCCGGCTGCGCATCCGATCGGCGCGCTTCCTGCCGGCGTTCCTGATCGATACGTGGCTGTCGATGCGACAGGTCAAGCGCGCGGCGGGCTATCGCGGCGGCGCGCTGCTCGCCGATCGCGACCGGGCCTATTGGACGATGACCGCGTGGGACGACGCCGCCGCGATGCGTGCCTATATGACGTCCGGCCCGCACCGCCGCGCCATGCCCAAGCTGATGCGCTGGTGTGATCAGGCCAGTATCGCCCACTGGACGCAAGCTGACGACACGCTGCCCGACTGGCACGAGGCCGATCGCCGGATGCGGGCCGCGGGGCGCGTATCGAAGGTACATCATGCCGCCGCCGGGCATGACCCGATGACGTTCGACGCGCCGCGCATTGCTGGCAGCGTGACGCTGCGCCCGCAACAAAACCGCTCGCTTCCAAACCAAACCGCTCGTCCTGAGTAGCCATTGAGCTTGTCGAAATGGCGTATCGAAGGACCGTGGTCGCGCGGTGCTTCGATACGGTTTTTCGACTTCGCTCAGCCCCTACGCAGCACGAACGGTTGGACGTTTCGGTCATAGCGTTACGGAGCTAACCCTACTCCCCCTTCGACGTCAGCGGCGGGGTCTGCTGATGCTGCACCACCGTCCACACGCCATGTTCGATCCAGCGATAGGTCGAGGTACAATAGGCCAGATACGCCTCGCCGCCCTTGTGCGCCTCCGCCTTGTAGGCGACGACGATCAACCCTTCCTGCGGCCGCGCGACCTGTCGTTCGGTCAACGATATCTGTTCCCAGCGCGGCGTATCCTTGACCGCATCGATCGCTTGGCGGCCGGTGAACACGAACGGCGGCGTCGGCAGCACCATCAGGCATTCGTCGTCGACCGATTCCTCATAATGCGCCGCGTCGGCGGTCCACAGGCTTTCCTCGAAACTCCAGATGCGATCGTCGTCCACGCCGTTTCTCCTTGACTGTCCGGCACCTAGCGCGCGGAGGACCCAGCGGTTCCGGCATTGGTGCACTGCGCACCCTCGGCGGCACGCAACCGCGCTTGCCGAAGCTGTATCAGAACGGTAATACACGGCCGGTATCATGGCTTACGATCCCCCGTCCCCGCCCTCCGGCCCGATCGATCCCAGCCGGATCGGGCGCCTGTCGACCCCGTTGACGGGCGAGGCGCTGGAGCGGCGACGGCGGCTGGCCGCGTTCGACGATGCGCTGGCCGATTACGACCGCAGCTTCCCCGGCATGGGCGAAGCGCCGCCGCCACCCCCGCCGCCCGAAGCGCCGCAGACCGCCCGCCGCCGCAAACCGCTGCGCTGGTGGCTGCGATGGATCATGCGCGGCTTCGGCATCCTGATTATCCTGCTGGTGATCGCCATCGCATGGCTGGCCTTCACCGCGCCGCTGTCGAAATCGCTCGAACCGCCCGCCCCGCCCTCGATCACGCTGCTGTCGGCCGAAGGCACGCCGATCGCCGAGCGCGGCGCGAATATCGGCAAGCCGGTCGACGCGACCAAGCTGCCCGCGCACGTCAGCGAAGCCTTCATGGCGATCGAGGACCGCCGTTTCCGCACCCATTGGGGCATCGATCCCCGCGGCATCCTCCGCGCGATGTGGACCAATACCCAGGCGGGCGGCGTGCGACAGGGCGCAAGCACGATCACGCAGCAGCTCGCCAAGAACGCCTTCCTCGATTCGGACCGGACGGCGGCGCGCAAGCTGCGCGAGGTGCTGATCGCCTTCTGGCTGGAGGCGTGGCTGACCAAGGACGAGATCCTCTCGCGCTATCTCTCCAACGCCTATTTCGGCGACAATGCCTACGGTCTCGACGCCGCCGCCCGCCATTATTTCAGCCGCGCGCCCAAGGACCTGACCGTCGGGCAGGCGGCGATGCTGGCCGGGCTGGTCAAGGCACCCTCGCGCCTCGCCCCGACTGGTAACCTGAAGGGCGCGCGCGCCCGACAGGCGGTCGTCGTCGGCGCAATGGAGGATGCCGGCTATCTGACCCCGTCCGAAGCGCGCCGGGTCAAGCCTGCCGTGCTGCGCGTCACCGACAACAGCACGCTCCCCTCCGGCACCTATTTCGCCGACTGGGTGCTGCCGCAGGCGCGCGACCGGGCGGGCGGCATCGGCGCCGATCGCAAGGTCGCGACCACGCTCGAGGTCCGGATGCAGCGCGCCGCCGAGCGCGCCGTCCGCAATGCGGGCCTCCGCCAGACGCAGGTCGCGATCGTCGCGATGCGCCCCGACGGCCGCGTGATCGCCATGGTCGGCGGCAAGGATTACCGGAACAGCCCGTTCAACCGCGCGGTACAGGCGCGGCGGCAACCCGGATCGACCTTCAAGCTGTTCGTTTATCTCGCCGCCATGCGCTCGGGTCTGACCCCGCAGAGCCAGGTGCTCGACGAACCCGTCACCATCGGCGAATGGAGCCCCAAGAACAGCGACGGCCGCTATCTCGGCACCATTACCCTTGAACGCGCCTTCCAGCGTTCGAGCAACGTCGCCGCCGCGCGGCTGACCAAGGAAGTCGGCGTCCGCAACGTCATCCGCGCCGCCCGCGATCTCGGCATCTCGACGCCGATCGCCAATGAAGCGTCGATCGCGCTCGGCACCTCGACCGTGTCGCTCTTGGAACTGACCAGCGCCTATGCCGCGATCGCGGCGGGTGAGGCCCCGGTCATCCCACGCGGATTGGCCGAAAAGGACGAACCGACCTGGCTCGACCGGCTGCGCTCGACCCGCAAGACGCTGTCGCGCGAGGAGCTGGAGGGGATGCGCACGCTCCTCGCCGCGTCGATCCGGCAGGGTACCGGCATCGCCGCCAACCTGCCGGTCGAGGCGTTCGGCAAGACCGGCACGACGCAGGACAATCGCGACGCGCTGTTCGTCGGCTATGCCGGCGGCATCGTCGCGGGCGTGTGGCTCGGCAATGACGACAACAGCACCAATCCGGGGCTGGCCGGTGGCGGCCTGCCCGCGCGCATCTGGCGCGACTTCATGCGACAGGCGTTGAACATCCGCGACCCGATCCCGGTCGCCGCCCCCGAGCCCGAACCGATCGACAATGCGATCGACGCGGTACAGGACCTCATCGGCAACCCGTTCGACGCGCCGCCGACGATTCAGGGACCGGGCTTCGACGTCTCGGTCGATCCCGACGGGCAGGTCCGCTTCAACCCCAACGACCGCCGTCGCCGCGAGGAAGAGCCGGTACCGCAGGAAGAACGACGCCCGCCGGACGAGGATGAGCAATAGGGGTTTCAGGTCCGCGCAACGTCCGCACCCTATGAAACTGATCCAGAGTACCACCTCCGCGAGACCTTACCAGAACCCCGACACCGCATCCCCGCGAAGGCGGGGACCCAAGGCCACGCGCACAAACCGTTGTTTTGCTTGCCCCTGGGCCTCCGCCTTCGCGAGACCTCTGCGAAAGTCAGGCCCCAGTCCCAGCTCTCTCGTACCCCGGAAAAGGCCGGGGTCCAGTTGGCAAGGATTTCGAGCAAGTTACGGACGCCCCCCAACTGGGCCCCGGCCTTCGCCGGGGTACGGAAAAGGTAGCTCCGCAAAGGTCTCGCCTTCACGCGGGTTACGCACGGATTGGGGGATCGGTGATGCGTCGATCCAAATTTTCGACGTCTCAGCCCCTACCTCACACGACGGTTCCGATTGCGGGTACATGGTCCAACCTTCCCCGGTTGACCCCCGCCCCCTCCCCCGCCAAGGCTGCGCCCATGCGCTTCTTCTCCGACAACGCCGCCCCCGCCTGCCCCGCCGTGCTCGACGCGATCGTCGCCGCCAACGGACAGGACACTGCCTATGACGGCGACGGCTTGAGCAAGCGGCTCGACGCCCGCTTCGGCGAACTGTTCGGCTGCGAGGTCGCGGTGCTGTGGGTGCCGTCGGGCACCGCCGCCAATTGCCTCGCGCTGACCGCAATGTGCCCGCCGCATGGCGGCATCGTCTGCCACACGCACGCGCATATCCAGAATGACGAAGGCGGCGCGCCCGAATTCTACACCCATGGTGCCAAGCTGATGCTGCTGGACGGCGACGGCGCGAAGCTCGCGCCCGATGCCATCGAAGCCTATCTGGCAACGATCCGCGACGACGTGCATCAGGTTCAGCCGCACGCGATCTCGATCACCCAGGCGACCGAAGCCGGCCGCGTCTACACTCCCGACGAAGTCGCCGCGATCGGCGCGGTCGCCCGTGCGCGCGGCCTCGGCCTGCACATGGACGGAGCGCGCTTCGCCAATGCCGTCGCCCATCTTGGCTGCTCGCCCGCCGAGGTGACATGGGCCGCCGGCGTCGACGCCCTGTCGTTCGGTTTCATCAAGAATGGTGGCATGTCGGCCGAGGCGTTGGTCTTCTTCCGCCCCGAACTGGCGAAGGTCGCCCGCTATCGCCGCAAGCGCGCCGGCCTGCTCGCGTCGAAGGGCCGCTTCCTCGCCGCACAATTGCTGGCGATGCTCGAAGACGATGTCTGGCTTGCCAACGCCCGCGCCGCCAATGCTGGAGCGGCACTGCTGGCCAAGGCGGCGGGCGACCGGCTGGTTGATCCGGTCGAAGCGAACGAGGTCTTTCTGCGCCTGACGGCGCAAGAAGCCGCAGCGTTGCGCGCGCAAGGGTTCGACTTCTACGACTGGGGCGTCGGACAGGCGCGGCTGGTCGTGGCGTGGGATCAGGACGCGGCCACCGTCCGTCCGCTGGCGGAGGCGATAGCCGCGCTATGATCGACACGCCGCGTTCGGCGACGCCGGCGGTCCTCATCCCGTTCGGCATCGTCACCCTGATCTGGGGATCGACCTGGATCGTGATCCGCGATCAGCTCGGCATCGTCCCGCCGTCGTGGTCGGTAACCTATCGCTTCCTGATCGCCGGTATCGTCATGCTGCTCTGGGCGTGGCAGCGCGGCGACCGCATTGCCGTCGACCGGCGCGGCCTGCTGTTCGCCGCTGGCCTCGGCCTTGCGCAATTCTGCCTCAACTTCAATTTCGTCTACCGCTCCGAACAATATGTCACGTCGGGGCTGGTCGCGCTGATGTACGCGCTGTTGATCGTGCCCAATTCGATCCTCGCGCGCATCTTCCTCGGCCAGCGCATGGGGCGGCAATTGCTGGTCGGATCGGCGATCGCGCTGGCGGGCGTGGCGCTACTGTTCATCCATGAGGCGCGCGAGCATCCTGAAAACGGCGCGGCGGTGCTGATCGGCCTCGCCATCGCTTTGGCCGGCGTCTTCTCCGCCTCGGTCGCCAACGTCATGCAGGCGACCCCGACCGCCAAAGCCTATCCGATGGTCCCGCTACTCGGCATCGCGATGCTGATCGGCGCGGCGATGGATGCCAGCTACGCCACGCTGACGGTGGGCGCGCCGGTGTTCGACTGGCGCTGGTCCTATGTTGGCGGACTGCTCTATCTCGGCATCGTCGCCTCGGCGGTCGCTTTTACCCTGTATTTCGGGCTGATCCGCACGATCGGCCCGGCCAAGGCGGCCTATAACGGCGTCGTCGTGCCGGTCATCGCGATGCTGTTGTCAACTTTGTTCGAAAATTATCGTTGGTCACCGCTCGCCGGGGCCGGGGCAGCCCTGGCGCTGGCTGGACTGGTCGTTGCGCTCAGGGCGCGCAGGCCGAACCGGTAATCGGGATAATCGGGCGTCCAGCCCAGCACCCGCTTCGCCTTGCCGTTCGCCACCCGCCGGTTCTCGCCGTAAAAGGCGCGTGCCATCGGACTAAGCGTGTCGAGCGTTAC
This sequence comes from Sphingomonas epibiotica, assembly GCF_039615155.1. NCBI lineage: Bacteria > Pseudomonadati > Pseudomonadota > Alphaproteobacteria > Sphingomonadales > Sphingomonadaceae > Sphingomonas > Sphingomonas epibiotica. The sequence goes on from NZ_JBDGHY010000004.1 coordinate 379,960, forward strand.
GAACGACGGCGGCTCGACTCCCAGCAACCGAGCCGCATATTCGACGACCTCGTTCTGCGAAGCCGGCAGATCATCGGATAAATTATACGAACCTGGTTCCGCCGACAGCCCGTACGTGACACCTTTGGCAACATCCGCAACATGCACCCGGCTGAACACCTGTCCGGGGCAATCGACCCGGTGTGCCTCTCCCGCCACAACCCGGTCAAGCGGCGAGCGCCCCGGCCCATAGATGCCCGGCAACCGGAACACCCGCGCCCCCAGCGCCAGCCACGCGCGATCGGCTAAATTCCGATTGCCCCGCCGCCCGGCAATCGGGGTGCTTTCATCGACCCAGCCGCCCCCGGCATCGCCATACACCCCGGTCGACGACAGATAGGCAAGCGTCGGTCCTGCCAGCAATTCCCGGTAGTTGGTCAGTACCGGATCGCCCTCGCCGTCGGGCGGTACGCTGGAGAGGATCGCGGTCGCCTGCTGCGCCTCGAACCGCACCCGGTCGCGGTCGGCAAAGGCAATGCTGCCGTCCCGCCCGTCGCGCGTCGTGCCCACGACCCGCCACCCCCGCGTCTCCAGCCGCGCCGCGATCGCCCGCGACGTGTATCCCATACCGAAGATCAGCAGCCGGCTCACTTCGCCCCGTAACCGTCGTACAACACGGCGAAATAATCGCCCTTGTTCCATCGCGGCCGTTCGTCGGCATTGGCCAGGTCGAGCGCGATGTCGTGGTTGATCGCGACGAACACCCGCCCCGCCGTCCAGTCGAACGTCTGGTGCATGTCGTCGCCCGGCTGGTGATAGCGCTTCTCCAGAAAGTCCGCGACCGCCGCCTTGCCCGGCCCCGCCCAGCCGGTATCGAGCGAGACCGACGGCACGCCTGCCTTGACGAAGCTGTAATGGTCCGACCGGACGAAGATCGCCTCCTCCGGCTCGGGATCGGGGCTGAGCGCGATGCCGCGCTTGCCCGCCGCCCGTGCCACCGCCTGCGCGACCGTCGAATGGTCGGCCCCGATCGCGACCATGTCCTGAAAGCGGTAGGACAGGATCGGCATGTCGAGATTAACGTCGGCGACGATCGCGTGCTTGGGCACGCTCGGGTTCATCGCAAAATATTCGCTGCCGATCAGCCCCTTCTCCTCCGCCGTCACGCTGACGAAGATCAGGCTGCGGCGGGGTTTGCGCGGATCGGCGGCGAATTGCTTCGCGACCTCGATCATCGCCGCGGTGCCGACGCCATTGTCCATCGCGCCGTTATTGATGACGTCGGCACCCTTGGGCAGCGTCGGGTCGGTCGACAAGCCGATATGGTCGAGATGCGCCGACAAGGCGACATATTGGTCGCGGAGCGCGGGATCGCTGCCCGGCAGGATGCCGACGACATTGGCGCTGTCGAAGCGTCTGGTCTTCGACCGCTGGCGCGTCGTCACCTGCACGCCGGTCGCCCCGCGCGGCACCGGCGTGCCTGCCGCTTCGGCCTTCAGCACCGCCGGCCAGTCGATCGCCGATCCGGTGAACAGCTTGGCCGCGCCCGATGCGCTCAACCAGCCGATCGCCGGCGCGGAGGCGCCGGCGACGTGCGGTCGCCCGTCCTTGCCGACCCAGGTCATGCGCGAACTGCGATAGATCGACATGAGGTAGCTGAACGGATAGCGTTTCGACTGTTCGTCGGTCTCGATCTGGAGCACGCCGATCGCGCCATGCCCCGCCGCATTGGCGCGTTTGGTATCGCCGCTGGCTAGGTGCGCGCGGATCTCGCTCGGCAATTTCGCGGGTGCGCCATAGAGATAGGCGACGATCTTTCCGCGCACGTCCAGCCCGGCATAGTCGTCGATGCCGTTCGCCGCATCGGTCACCCCCTGCCCGACGAACACCACCTCGCCCGACCGGCGTAGATCGGGTTCGAGGAAGCTGGTCGAGGTCAGGTAATCGCTGCCGAAGGTCAGCGCCGGCCGCCCCGCCGCGGTCAGCTTACCCCTGCCCACCGGCACCGCCGAGATCAGCGGGACGCGCTGCAGATAACTGCCGTCATCGCCACCCGGCTGCAATCCGGCGGCGCGCATCTGGTCGGCGACATAGGCGGCGGCGCGGTCATATTCGGGGGTACCGGGTTCGCGCCCCTTCATGTCGTCGGCGGCAAGGAACGCGACATGCGCCCGCATCGCCGCCTCTTCCGGGGTCAGCGGCGCGGTCTGGGCGAGCGCGTCGGTCGATGCGAGCAACAGCGCGAGCGGAAGAAGGCGCATGATGGTCCTTGCTGATCAGACAGGTCCGCCGTCCTGGCACCTGCCGGGACGGCGCAAGTCGATTACTTCGCGCCGTAGCCGTTATACAGCGTGCCGAAGAAATCGCCCTTGTTCCACGCTGGCCGCGCGGGGGCGTCGGCGATGTCGCGGGCGATCTGATAATTGACGTTGATGAAGCGTTCGCCCGATTCCCAGTCGATCGGCGGGCCCTGCACCACTTCGTCGGACGGTTTGTGGTAGTTATTGGCGAAGAACGCATCGACCGCCGCCTTGCCCGGTCCCGACGTGCCCGGCCACAGGAACACCGACGGCACGCCCTGTTGCACGAAGCGATAATGGTCGGAGCGCACGAACAGCGCCATTTCGGGCATCGGATCGGGCGAGAAGCTCACCCCCGCCGTCGCCGCCGCGCGCTTGACGATATCGCCCAGGCTCGACCGTACCGCGCCGAAGGCGATGACGTCGGCGAACTTGTAGGTGATGATCGGCATGTCGAGATTGACGTCGGCGACGATGCGCGCCTTGTCGATCGTCGGATTGTTCGCGAAATAATCGGAGCCGACCAACCCCTTTTCCTCGGCAGTGACCGCGAGGAACAGGATCGAGCGCTTGGGCGCCTTGCCCGCCGCCTTGAAGCGCTTGGCCTCCTCGATCAGCGAGGCGATGCCGACGGCATTGTCCATCGCGCCGTTATAGATGGTGTCGCCCTTCGCATTGGGCGCGCCGACGCCGACATGATCGAGATGCGCCGACAGCACCACGGTTTCCGGCGCGACCGACGGGTCGCTGCCCGGCAATATGCCCGCGACGTTATAACTCGGCAGCGGCTTGGTCGCGGTCTTGATCGACACCGTCATGGTCGGCTTGAGCGCGACGGCGCGGAACTTGCCCTTGCCCGACAGCGCGGCTGCCGCCTTGGCCCAGCTCGTTCCCGATGCCGCGAACAGCTTTTCCGCACCTGCGGCACCGATCGCGGCAATGGTCGGTACGCCGCCGCCCATGACGTGGCCGACGCCATCGGCGCCCGCCCAGCTGACGCTCGGGCTGTCATACATCCCGGCCATCTTGCTCATCGGCATGCGCGCCGCCGCTTCGGGCGTCTGCAGCGAAATTACCGCCACCGCCCCCTTGGCCTTGGCGATCGCCGCCTTGGTCGCGATGCCGCCGAAATGCGCCGCTTCCTCGCTGTCCAGCCCCTCGGGCGCGCCGCGCACCACCGCCACGATCTTGCCGCGCACGTCGACGCCGGCATAATCGTCGCGACCCGGACGGACGATGCCGTATCCGACATATACGACCTTGCCCTCGGTCATCGATTCCGGCGCCTGCGGATTGACGCCGGGCAGATAATCCTCGCCAAAGGTCAGCGGCTGGCCGTTCAACGTCACCTGCCCCTTGTCGGCGGCGTTCATGCGGATCAGCGGCACCTTCTGCAAATAGCTGCCGTCATCGCCCGCCGGGCGCAGCCCCGCCGCATAGAATTGCGAAGCGACATAATTGGCGGCGATGTCATATTCGGGCGATCCGGCATCGCGCCCGCGCATCGCGTCGCTCGCCAGGAACATGACATGCGCCTTCATCGCTGCCTGTGCCGCGGGCAGTTCCGCATTCACTTCCGTATTACGCGCCGTCAGTTCGGCGGCGGTGGGGGCGGGAGCTGGCGTCTGCGGCGCATTCTGCGCGATTCCGGCGGTGCTGATGAGAAGACCGAGCAACAAGGCTGGACGGAACATTGGAATCCTTCGACAAGCGAACATAGATACAGGCGTAGCCAATGGCGTGGCCCCACGCAACGACGGCACGAACGCGATTGGAACGGGTGAGAAGATGATGGTCGATGCGACGCGTACCCCGACGGTTCCACCGATCATCCGTCGCAGCGACTATTGCCCGCCCGCGTGGCATGTGCCCGATATCGCACTGGAATTTGACCTCGACCCGCGCGGTACGCGGGTGCGTGCGACGCTGTCGGTCGAACGCCATGGCGAGGGGCCGCTGCGCCTCGACGGCGACGGACTGACGCCGCTGTCTATCGCGGTCGACGGGCGCCCACGCAACGACTGGCGGCTGGAGGACGGCGCGCTGATCCTCGACCTACCCGGCGACGCCCACGAAATCACGACCGAGGTCGAGATCGAGCCGCAGGCCAACACCCAGTTGATGGGCCTGTACGCATCGGGCGGCAATCTCTGCACCCAGTGCGAGGCCGAAGGGTTCCGCCGCATCACCTTCTTCCCTGACCGCCCCGATATCCTCAGCCGCTACCGGGTGAAGATGACGGCGGACAAGGCGCGTTTTCCGGTGCTGCTCGCCAATGGCGATCCGGTCGCATCGGGCGATCTGGACGACGGGCGCCATTGGGCCGAATGGCACGACCCCTTCCCCAAGCCCTGCTACCTCTTTGCGCTGGTCGCGGGCGATCTGGTCGCCAATCGCGCGCAGTTCGTCACCGCCTCTGGGCGCGAGGTCGAACTTGGCATCTGGGTGCGCGAACCCGATCTGGCCAAGACCGACCATGCGATGCGCGCGCTGAAAACGTCGATGGCGTGGGACGAGCGCGTCTATGGCCGCGAATATGATCTCGACGTGTTCAACATCGTCGCGGTCGACGATTTCAATTTCGGGGCAATGGAAAACAAGGGGCTGAACATCTTCAACAGCCGCTACATCCTCGCCGACCCCGACACCGCGACCGATTACGACTATGACGGCATCGCCGCGGTCGTCGCGCACGAATATTTCCACAACTGGTCGGGCAACCGCGTCACCTGCCGCGACTGGTTCCAGCTTTCGCTGAAAGAAGGCTTCACCGTCCTGCGCGACCAGCAATTCTCGGCGGACCAGGGGTCGGCAGCGGTCAAGCGGATCGAGGATGTCCGCAGCTTGCGCGCCTCGCAGTTTCCCGAGGATGCCGGGCCACTGGCGCACCCGATCCGCCCCGACGCCTATCAGGAGATCAGCAACTTTTACACCGCCACCATCTATAACAAGGGGGCGGAGGTCGTCCGCATGATCGCGACGATTCTCGGCGAGACCGCATTCCGTGCCGGTACCGACCTGTATTTCAGCCGCCATGACGGGACGGCGGCGACCTGCGAGGATTTCGTGGTGGCGATGGAGGACGCCTCTGGCGTCGACCTGTCGCGCTTCCGCCGCTGGTACGAACAGGCCGGCACCCCGCGCGTCACCGCGACGTTGGCGCACGAAGCCGGCGGCGGTCGCGCGACGCTGTCGCTGACGCAGACCGTACCGCCGACGCCGGGTCAGGCGACCAAGCTGCCGATGGTCCTGCCGCTCAAGGTGCGTCTGTTCGGGGCGGAGACCGGCCGGCCGCTCAGCGAGGAACAATTGTTCCTGCTTGACGAGGAACAGGGATCGATCACCTTCGAAACCGTCACCGAACGCCCGGTGCTGTCGATTAATCGCGGCTTTTCGGCGCCGGTGATCGTCGAGACCGATCGCGGATCCGCCGACCTTGCGTTCCTCAGCGCGCAGGACGACGATTCCTTCGCCCGTTACGAAGCGATGCAGCAACTGATGCTCGACACGCTCGTCGCGTCGGTCGCCAGCGGGCATGGCGATCATGCGGCGGTGATCGAGGCGGTCGGCAACACGCTGGCCGACGACCGGCTCGACCGGGCGTTCATCGCCGAAGCGGTGCTGCTCCCCTCCGACAGCTTCATCGGCGACCAGATGGGGGTCGTCGATCCCGACGCGATCTTTGCCGCGCGCGAGGCGCTGCGCGCCGATATCGGGCGGGCGTTGCTGGTCGAATGGCGGGCGGCCTATGCCGGGACCGAGGCCGACGCGTTCGAATATACCCCCGATGCCAAGGGCAAGCGCCGACTGCGCACCGTGGCGCTGGGCTATATCGCGGCATCGGGCGCGAACGATGCCGACGGGATCGCCTTTGCCCAGTTCCGCCACGCCGACAACATGACCGACCGCCAGGGCGCATTGATGACGCTGGTCAATTCGGATTCGGACAGCCGCATCGCCGCGCTCGACATTTTCTACAACCGGTATCGCGACAATGCGCTGGTGCTCGACAAATGGTTCACGACACAGGCGCTGTCGACGCGCGCCGATGCCTTCGAACAGGTCGCCGACCTCGCCGGCCACCGCGACTTCACCCTGACCAATCCCAACCGCGCCCGCGCGCTGATCGGGGCGTTCAGCATGAACCAGAAGGCGTTTCACCGTGCCGACGGCGCCGGATACCGGTTCCTTGCCGACCAGTTGATCGCGCTTGACCGGATCAATCCGCAGACCGCCGCAAAGATGCTGCCGCCGCTCGGCCGCTGGCGGCGGTTCGACCACGCGCGCGGGGGCATGATGCGCGCGGAGCTGGAGCGGATCCTGTCGGTGCCGGGCCTGTCGAAGGATATGCTGGAACAGGTCGGCAAGTCGCTGAACTGATCCGGCATCCCGCGGAGCAGGTCTTGGCCGCACCAAATATTAAACTCCCACGGCTAGAGCGGACCGCGTGGGCGGCCAATCCCGGTCGCGGGGGTCATCGATGAGCAAACGGATGCAACGGGTGTTGGTCGTGTTCGGCACGCGCCCCGAAGCGATCAAGCTGTTTCCGTTGATCCAAGCACTGCGCGCGCATCCCGGCTTCGACTGTCGCGTCGTGGTGACCGCGCAGCACCGCGAGATGCTCGATCAGGTACTCGCCTTTGCGGGCATCGTCCCCGATATCGACCTGAACATCATGACCGCCGGCCAGTCATTGGACGGCCTGACCGCACGACTGCTCGACGCGCTGGGCCCGGTGTTCGATGCCGAGAAGCCCGACCGGGTAATCGTGCAGGGCGATACCGCGACCGCGATGGTCGCCGCGCTTGCCGCTTACTATCGAAAGGTACCGGTCGCGCATGTCGAGGCGGGCCTGCGCAGCCACGACATCTACCACCCGTGGCCGGAGGAGGTGAACCGCAAGATCGTCGGCAGCATCGCCGACCTGCATTTTGCCCCGACCCGGACCGCCGCCGACGCGCTGCTGGCGGAGAATGTGCCGCCGTCGCGAGTGCAGGTTACCGGCAATACCGTGATCGACGCACTGCACCTGGCGCGCGAACGGATCGCCGCCGATCCGCGGCATGGCGCCGGGCTGGACACCATCGCCGAACGGTTCGCCGGCAAGTGCATCCTGCTGGTCACCACCCATCGCCGCGAGAATATCGGTGACGGCATGGCAAGCATCGCCCGCGCCATCGCCCGCATCGCCGGGCGCGACGATGTCGGCGTGGTCTTTCCGGTCCACCCCAATCCGCAGGTGCGCGGGGTGATGGCGGCGATGCTCGGCGACCACCCGCGCGTCGCGCTGATCGATCCGCTGGACTATCCGCATTTCGTCCGCCTGCTCGACCTGTGCTACCTCGTCCTCACCGATTCGGGCGGGGTGCAGGAGGAGGCGCCGGGCCTCGGCAAGCCGGTGCTGGTCCTGCGCGAGACGACCGAACGTCCCGAAGGGGTCGCCGCCGGCACCGCCCGACTGATCGGGTCAGACGAGCACCGCATCGTTGCCGAAGTGACGCGGCTGCTCGACGACGTGCAAGCCCATGCCGCCATGGCGCGGGCGCATAATCCCTTCGGAGACGGCCATGCGTCCGCACGCATCGTGGAGACACTCTATGCTTGAACAGCGGATCACCGCCGCCACCAGCTATGACGTGTGCGTCGTGGGCCTTGGCTATATTGGCCTGCCGACCGCCGCCGTCGTCGCCCGGTCGGGTGCGCGCGTCATCGGGATCGACGTCAGCCAGCGCGTGGTCGACACCGTCGCGCGCGGCGACATCCATATCGAGGAGGCCGATCTCGACACGCTGGTGCGCGACGTCGTGCTGCTCGGGCGGCTGACCACCGCGACGACGCCCGCCCCGGCCGACGTGTTCGTGATCGCGGTACCGACCCCGTTCGGCCCCGGTCATGCGCCCGACCTGTCCTATGTGCTCGACGCCACGCGCGCGATCGCGCCGGTGCTGGCGCCGGGCAATACCGTCATCCTCGAATCAACGTCGCCGGTCGGCACGACCGAGCAGATTCGCGACCTGCTCGCCGAACTGCGCCCCGACCTGTCGCTGCCCGGCCGGTCGGATACGCCCGATATCGCCGTCGCCTATTGCCCCGAGCGGGTGCTGCCGGGGCGGATCATCCTCGAACTGGTATCGAACGAGCGCTCGATCGGCGGCATCACGCCGGCATGTGCGGAAGCGGCGTGCGAGTTCTACCGCCGTTTCGTGGAGGGGGCATGCACCGTCACCACCGCGCGCACGGCGGAAATGGTCAAGCTGGTCGAAAATACCAGCCGCGACGTCGCCATTGCCTTTGCCAACGAACTGTCGATCGTGTGCGACCGGATGGATCTGAACGTCTGGGACGTGATCGAGCTGGCCAACCGCCATCCACGCGTCAACATCCTGAAGCCCGGCCCCGGCGTCGGCGGACACTGTATCGCGGTCGACCCGTGGTTCATCGTCGATGCGGCGCCCGAACAGACCCCGCTGATCCGCACCGCGCGCGAGGTGAATGACGGCAAGGTCGACCATGTCGTCGCGCGCGCTTCGGCAATGCTCGACGCCGCGCCGGACGCACGCGCGTCGCTGCTGGGATTGGCGTTCAAGGCCGATATCGACGACCTGCGCGAAAGCCCGGCGGTGAAGGTCGCCGCTGCGCTGATCGAGCGATATGGCGACCGGATCGACCTGGTCGAACCGTTCGTCGACAGCCTGCCCAAGACGCTGGCGGGCGGGCGGCTGGTGTCGCTGGAGGACGGGCTGGCGAACGCGATCCAGGTCGTGCTGGTCGATCATAGCGTTTTCAAGCGGGTGCCGGCCGAGGCCCGGGCAGGCAAGCAGATCTATGATACACGCGGGATGTGGCGTTGAATTTCGTTCACGCGAGGCGCGAAGAATAATTTGCGCGCAAAGGCGCAAAGGACGCTGAGGGGTTGTGGAGCGGGCCAGTTCAGCCTGTCTGGCGCAGCCTTTTCTTTCCCGGCCCCCGATGATGAAGAGCTGCTTTCGCAGCGAGCGCTACCTCTCAGCGTCCTTTGCGCCTTTGCGTGAAAATAAAACCTTCTTCCTTCCAACGCCTTCGCGTGAACCAACCTACTTCTTCCGAAACTTCGTCCACAAATGCCTTGCCAGCATGGCAGGCGGCATCCGCAGCCAGTGCGAGCGGACATAGAAGCCGAACTCGGTCCTCTTGTGCCGCAACCGCCCCCAGCCGTCGCGCGCCAGTAGCCGCCGCGCGAACAGCGCGTCCGACGCGACCGGCGCGAACCCGTCGACCGGCGTCCCAAAAACCCGCTTCGCCAGCCGCAGCGCCCGCGCCGTCGCTTGCGTCAGCTCATGCAGCGCAGCCCGCGCCATCAGTCGTTCGACGAAATCGTCATCGTCGAACTCGCGGACCAGCCGGTCGATATCCCACAGGTTGCGCAAGCCACCCTGCAAATCGCCATCGGCGAACAGATGCGCGGCGGCATGGATCAACATATCCTCGCGCGACAAGACCGACAGCCCGTTGCCGAGCGGCATCGCGTCCGCGATCAGCGCCGCCGCATCGGGCGTCGGTCGCGCGGTCGGGGGCAGGATCGTGTGGTGGACGTCGATCATCCGGTCCCGTGTCCGGTGGATCAGCGGCGGCAGCTCGTGCATCCACCGGCGATAATAGGCGTCGTCATAGGGGTCGGGCTTCACCCATTCCCACCCCGCCGCCAGCAACGACGCCTCGACCGCATCGAGGGCATCGCGCGGCACGAGAATGTCGAGGTCGCCGATCGACCGCCCGCGCCCCGCATCCAACCCGGCGGCAACGAACGCGGTCCCCTTCAACAGCACCACCGGCACGCCGAGCGGCGCGAGCGCGCGACGCGCCATCTCCGCTTCCCACAGCGCCGCCACCCGCCCCTGTTCGGCCGACGCCCGCGCATCGGCCATGATCCGCGCGGCGGCGGGCGGGATCGGCAGCCCGTCCAACCGTGCCGCCAGCGACCCGATCAACTGCTCCGCCCGCGCTGCCGCGATCAGGGCATTCCATGCGTCTGACGTCAGCACCGTCGCCCGGGCCGGATCGGTCAGCACCGAAGCGACCAGCGCCCCGCTCATGCAAGTTCACGCCACAGCCGCTCGACCAGCGCGATGCCGCTATCGGTATCGGCATAGTCGATCGCCCGCACCGGCACGTCCTGCACCAGCCGCCCGAGCGCCTCGAAGCCACGCTCGCCCAGCGCGACATAATTGGTCGATGCCTGGGTCAGCCGCACGAACGTCTCCGCCGCGCCGACCGCCCGCACCGCCTCCGCCGGCCCGAAGGTCGGGAACAGCAGCAGCGCCGGCACCGCCGGTCGATCCATCGCGGCGATCGCGGTCGCATCGGGGACCAGATGCCGGATATCCCCCTTGGGCGTGCCCGCCAGCAACGGCCCGAACCGCGCCTGCCCTGCGGCGCGTTGCAGGACCGCGATGCTCTCATTCTTCAGGCTGACGAGCCGCGGAAACGCATGGACCAGCCCGCTTGCCGGATCGACCAGCGCGAACTCGTCGCCCATCAGCCGCCAGCCGCGCGTCATCAACAATGCCGCCAGCGTCGACTTGCCCGCCCCCGACACCCCGCTCAGCAACAATGCCCGCCCGTCGCGTTCGACGACGGAGGCATGGAGCAACAGATACCGCCGCTGCGCCAGCGCCATCTGCAGGTTCATGCCCATTTCCGCCGCCAGCAACCCCTGTGCCAACGGCAGGGGCAGCGCATCGGGCAACATATAGTCGCCGCCGATCGTCACCGCCGGCCGGACGAAACGCCGCCACGGCCGCGCCGCGAACAGGCGGACGTTGAAATCGACGATGCCGTCCTCCGGCAGCGGATAGTCGCGATACAGGTCGCCCAGCGCCGCGATCGGCGCACGCCATTCGCTGCCGATGCGGAACCCGACCGGGCCGATCCGCAGCGTCCGGCTAAACCGCATCGCGCGTCACCAGCCCGATCGCCGCCAGTTCGTCGAGCCGCGCGGTCAGCGCCGCCAGATCGCTGTCGGGCAGCACGTATCGCTCGGCCAGCGCCGCCAGCAATTCCCCGGGCGTCAGCGGATCGCCCAACAGCGCCAGCATTTCCGGCACCGGCGGCGCGACCACATGCGTCTGCCCCGATGCGCGATGATAGATCGCGGTCAGCGGATCGAGCGGCAGTATCAGGACATGGCCCGGCGGCGGCGCGCGATAGCGTGCGCCCATGCGCGTCAGCCGCGCGGCATCTGCAACGATGCGAAGCAGGTGAAACCGCTGGTCCCGTTCTGCAACCGCTGGACATATTTCATGTACGCGCGGGTGGTGTCGCCGTCGGCACCGGGCAGGTTCGCGCCGTTCATCGCACGCTTCACCTCTTCGCCGGTGAACGGACGGTTGGCGCCCGGAAATGCGCCCGGCGTGCCCGGCGCGACGACGCTGCCATCGGCATCGATCATCTGCCCCCGCCGGGCATTGTCAGGCACCGGGATCTCGCAGGTCATCACCGACGCCTGGGTCTGCGCCAGCGCCGGCCGGATCGATACGACCGCCGACGTCCCCGCCGCGCCGATCAGCAGCGTGCGCCGCGTGGTCGCGGCACCGGGCGTGACGGGGGGATGCGGATCATCGGCCATCGGCGCATCTTTCCGAACCTGCGCGATTACGCAATCGTAAAGACGGACGCTGGCTTACGGCGGCACTTGCGCCTAATCGGGGCCGATGGACGAATTCGGCCCCCGCCTGCCCCTCGCCCTCGCCGTTGCGGTCGGCGTCGCCCTGCTGGCCTTTCTGCTGGGCGCGGGCATCAATGCGAGTGCGGTCGTGCTGGTTGGTGCAGTCGCGGCGGTGCTGGTCGCCGGGCTGCACGGCCCCGATCGCAGCAGCGGCGAATCGCCCAACACCGCCCGCCAGCACGGGGCCGCCGCGACCCAGGCGGCGATCGACGCGATCGACGAACCGATCCTCGTCATCGCCGCCGGCCATGTCGATGCCGCCAATCCGGCGGCGCGCGCGCTGCTGGGCCAGCATATCGTCGGCGGCGACGTCCGCCTTGCCATTCGCCACCCCGCCGCCGCCGAACGGCTGTTCGGCAATAGCGACGACCCGGAGCCGGTCGGGCTGGTCGGACTGGGTTCGCGCGACCAGAGTTGGGAAATGCGGGTACGCCCACTCGGCGGCGAACGGCGGCTCGTCCATCTAGGCGACCGGACCGGCAACCGCGCGACGGAGCGGATGCGCGTCGATTTCGTCGCCAATGCCAGTCACGAACTGCGCACCCCGCTCGCCTCGCTGCTCGGCTTCATCGAAACGCTGCGCGACGAAGCGGGCGAGGATCCGGGCGTGCGCGAACGTTTCCTGAAGGTCATGAACGACGAAGCGCGGCGGATGCAGCGGCTGATCGACGACCTGATTTCCTTGAGCCGGATCGAGGCGGAGAAATATCGGCCGCCCGACCAGTCGGTCGACCTGTCGGCGATGCTGCGCGCCGTCCGCGACGAACTGAGTGCGACCAATCCCATGCGTTGCGCCGACCTGTCGCTGCTGGTCGAACCGGCGGTGACAGTGATCGGCGACCGCGCGCAATTGTCGCAGCTGCTGCACAACGTCATCGGCAATGCCATGAAATATGGTCGCGCCGGCACGCCGGTCGAAATCCGGCTGACGCCCCGCGATACCATGGCCGAACTGGTCGTACGCGATCATGGCGAGGGGGTGGCGATCGATCATCTGCCACGCCTGACCGAAAGATTTTATCGTGTCGATTCGGGACGCAGCCGGGCGCTGGGCGGCACCGGCCTCGGCCTCGCCATCGTCAAGCACATCGTCGAACGCCATCGCGGGCGGCTGGATATCGCCAGTGTCGTCGGCGACGGCACGACGGTCAGCGTGTTGTTGCCCCTTCACGCTGTCATGAAGCCGTAACGCCATGGTAACAGAGCACGGCGGAGCGTCGCGAATGACCGTATACGCATCTGGAAACCGGAACCGCATGACCCGTCGGATCGCGTCCGCCTTGACCCTCGTGCTCGCGCTGTCGGCGTGCGAACCGCAGACGTCGCGCGACCATATCCGCGTCGTCGGGTCGTCGACGGTCTATCCCTTCACCACCGCCGTTGCCGAGATGCTGGTCAACGCCAATCCCGATCTGCGCGCGCCGCTGGTCGAATCGACCGGCACCGGCGCGGGCGCGGCACTGTTCTGTGCTGGCGTGGGACCGCAGCATCCCGACATTCTCGACGCATCGCGCCGGTTGAAGAAGTCGGAGTACGCCACCTGCCTGTCGCACGGCGTGAAGGACATCATGGAGGTGCAGGTCGGCGTCGACGGCGTCGCGCTGGCCGAATCGAACAACGGCCCGAAGCTGCAATTGAGCAAGCGCGACGTCTATATGGCGCTTTCCGCCAACCCGCTGGGCAAGCCCAACACGGCGCGAATGTGGAACCAGATCGACCCCAGACTGCCCGCCATTCCCATCCAATTCTTCGGACCGCCCGCGACCAGCGGCACGCGCGACGCTCTCGTCGAACTCATCATGGTCCCCGCCTGCGAAGCCGCCTTTCCGGAAGCAAAGGCGCTGAAGGAAAGCGACAAGGATCGCTACGAGGATATCTGCACCCGCATTCGCGAGGATGCCGGCTATGTCGACAAGGGCGAGAACGACAATCTGATCGTGCAGAACCTGTCGACCAATCCCAATGCGATCGGCATCTTCGGCTATTCCTATCTCGAGGAAAACAAGTCGCGGCTGCACGGCGTGCCGATCGACGGCATCGCGCCCAGCTATGACAGCATCGCCGACGGCACCTATCCCGGCGCACGCCCGCTGTTCATCTATGTGAAGAAAGCGCACATCAAACCCGTGCCCGGCATGAACGACTTCCTCGCCATGTATGCAAAGTCATGGGACCCGGGCGGCCCGCTGACCCGGCGGGGCATGATCGCCGCACCGGCGGCGGTCCGTGCCGAATCGACGGCGGAGATCGCCAGCCAGACCGCGATGAACCCGGCGGAGTTGCACTGATGCACGGCGTCACGCTGATCCTGCTGGTGCTGGGCTTTGGCGGCATCGGCTGGATGGTTGCGCGCGCCCGCGCCGCGCGCTTCGCCAAGCCCGCGACCGCTGCCGGTCGTCCCAATTCGCTGCCCGGCCAGCATGGCTGGCACATGGCGATCTGGATCGCCGCGCCCGCACTTCTGTTCCTCGGCATCTGGAGCGCGGTGTCGCCGGCACTGGTCCGCGACGCGGTGCTGTCGACCCCGGCCGCCACCGGCCTGCCCGGTCCCGGCTTCGAACGCTCGGCAATATTGGCGGAGGCGCGTTCGCTGGCGCTCGGCAACGCCTATGGCGCGTTCAATGAACAGGCGGAGGTGCTGGCCCCCGCCTATGCCGCCGCACAGAGCCGCTATGACTGGATCGGTACCACGCTTGCCATCCTGCTCGCCTTTGCCGGCGGTGCCTTTGCCTTCACCCGCATCCGCCCCGATTATCGTGCGCGCACGCAGGTCGAACGCGCGGTGATGCTGGCGCTGCTGGTCGCCTCGCTGATCGCGATCCTGACCACGCTCGGCATCTTCCTGTCGCTGGTGATCGAAAGCTGGCGCTTCTTCCGCATCGTGCCGGTCACCGATTTCCTGTTCGGCACCAACTGGAGCCCGCAGGTCATCCGCTCGAACGATCCGGGTGCGACGCTGGGCGCGGTACCGCTGTTCTGGGGCACCTTCTTCATCGGCGCGGTGATCGCGATGATCGTCGCCATCCCGTTCGGGCTGATGAGCGCGGTCTATCTGACGCAATATGCCAAGCCCGGCGTGCGCAAATGGATGAAGCCGATCCTCGAGATTCTCGCGGGCGTCCCGACGGTGGTCTATGGCTATTTCGCCGCGCTGACCGTGGGGCCGGCGATCCGCGATCTCGCCGTCATGCTCGGCATGCCCTTCGCCAGTTCGGAAAGCGCGCTCGCCGCCGGGCTGGTGATGGGGGTGATGATCATCCCGTTCGTGTCGTCGATGGCCGATGATTCGATCGCGGCGGTGCCGCAGTCGATGCGCGACGGCAGCCTCGCCATGGGCGCCACCACCAGCGAGACGATCGGCAAGGTGCTGCTCCCCGCCGCCCTGCCCGGCGTCGTCGCGGGCGTATTGCTCGCCGTCAGCCGCGCGATCGGCGAGACGATGATCGTCGTCATGGCGGCATCGGGCGCGGCATCGATCACGCTGAATCCGTTCGAGAGCGCGACGACGGTCACCAAGCAGATCGTCGACCTGCTGACCGGCGAGGCGGAATTCGACAGCCCGAAGACGCTCGCCGCCTTCGCGCTCGGCCTGACGCTGTTCGCGATCACCTTCCTTCTCAACGTCGTCGCGCTGCGCGTCGTGAAACGCTACCGGGAAGCTTATGAATAGTCCCAGCCTCGTCGCCGGATCGCCCGCCGTCGAGCGCGCCGCGACCCCCGAGCGCGTGCCCACCGACTGGAAAACGGGGGCGATGCAGAAGCGCATCCGCCGCCGCTATGCCGCCGAACGCCGCTTCCGCTTCTTCGGCCTCGCCGCGGTGGTCCTGTCGGCGGGCTTCCTCGCCTTCCTGCTGGTCACCATGTTGATGAGCGGGATCGGCGGGTTCCAGCGGACCATGGTCTCGCTGCCGATCGATTTCCCCGCCGCCGGACTGGAGGTCGATCGCGCACAGTTGAAGACGCGTGGAGCCGATCTGGCGTTGGCCGGCGCGGGCCTCGAAAACACCGTCAACGGCGCAGCCGCCGCGGCGTTCGGCGAGGACAACCGCGTCATCTCCGACAGCGCATGGCTGACCGTCCGCGACGCGATCAAGGCCGACCCGTCGATCCTGTCGCGCAAGGTCAGCATCCCCGTCCCCGCCGCGCCGGGAATCGAGGAAGCCACCAAGGCCGATGGCGAGGCTGCGGACGAAGCGATCGTCACCCGGCTGGAAAAGGCAGGCACGATCTCGACCGGGTTCAACACCGACTTCTTCAAATCGGCCGATTCGACCGATCCGACCGCGGTCGGCATCTGGGGCGCGCTGAAAGGCTCACTGATGACGATGCTGGTGACGCTGCTGATCGCCTTCCCGGTCGGCACGCTGTCGGCGCTGTATCTCGAGGAATATGCTCCGCGAAACCGCTGGACCGACCTGATCGAGGTATCGATCAACAACCTCGCCGCAGTGCCCTCGATCATCTTCGGCCTGCTGGGGCTGGCCGTATTCCTCGGCACGCTCAACCTGCCGCGCTCCGCCCCGATCGTCGGCGGCCTGACCCTGGCGCTGATGATCATGCCGGTCATCGTCATCGCCGGGCGCAACGCGATCAAGGCGGTACCGCCCTCGATCCGTGACGCCGCGCTCGGCATCGGCGCGTCGAAGGTGCAGGTTGTGTTCCACCACGTCCTACCACTGGCGCTGCCCGGCATACTCACGGGCACGATCATCGGCATGGCCCGCGCGCTGGGTGAGACCGCGCCGCTGCTGATGATCGGCATGCGCGCCTTCATCAGCCAGCCGCCACAGGGTTTTGCCGATCCCGCGACAGTCCTCCCGGTGCAGATCTTCCTGTGGTCCGACCAGGTCAGCCGCGGCTTCATCGAAAAGACCAGCGCCGCGATCCTCGTGCTGCTGGCGTTCCTCCTCGCGATGAACGCACTCGCCATCTATCTCCGCAATCGCTTCGAGACCCGCTGGTAATGACCGACACCAATCTCTCCAACGCCGTCCCGAAGCTGTCCGCGCGCGGCGTGGACGTGTTCTATGGCCAGAAACAGGCGATCAAGGACGTGTCGATCGACATCGCCATGGAGCATGTCACCGCGTTCATCGGCCCGTCGGGCTGCGGCAAGTCGACCTTCCTGCGCACGATGAACCGGATGAACGACACCGTGTCGTCGGCCCGCGTGACCGGCGACATCCGCCTCGATGGCGAGGATATCTACTCCCCCGCCATGGACGTGGTGCAGCTGCGCGCCCGCGTCGGCATGGTGTTCCAGAAACCGAACCCCTTCCCCAAATCGATCTACGAGAACGTGGCATACGGCCCGCGCATCCACGGCCTCGCCGCGTCGAAGGGGGAGATGGACGGTATCGTCGAACGTTCGCTGACCCGTGCCGGGCTGTGGAACGAGGTCAAGGACCGCCTGACCGACAGCGGCACCGCGCTGTCGGGCGGTCAACAGCAGCGGCTATGCATTGCCCGAGCCATTGCCGTCGACCCCGAAGTCATCCTGATGGACGAACCCTGTTCGGCGCTCGACCCGATCGCCACCGCCAAGATCG
The DNA here is from genome assembly GCF_039615155.1 of Sphingomonas epibiotica. Lineage (NCBI taxonomy): Bacteria > Pseudomonadati > Pseudomonadota > Alphaproteobacteria > Sphingomonadales > Sphingomonadaceae > Sphingomonas > Sphingomonas epibiotica. The sequence goes on from NZ_JBDGHY010000004.1 coordinate 397,491, forward strand.
AGGAACTGATCCACGAACTGCGCGGCCGCTACGCCATCGCCATCGTCACCCACAACATGCAGCAGGCCGCGCGCGTGTCGCAGCGTACCGCCTTCTTCCACCTCGGCACACTGGTCGAATATGGCCGCACGTCGGACATCTTTACCAACCCCCGCCAGGAGCGCACAAAAGACTATATCACGGGGCGTTATGGTTGAGGGAGGCGAGATGACGACGGGCCACGAACATACCGTCAAGGCGTTCGATCGCGACATCGGGCACTTGCGCGCGCTGATCTCGCAAATGGGCGGCCTTGCCGAACAGGCGATCAGCGACGCAATGCTGGCGCTGACCCGCAACGATCCGGCGCTTGCCAAACAGGTCCGCGCGCAGGACAAGGCGATCGACGCGATCGAGGCGGAGGTCGAGAAGCTGACCGTCCGCGTCATCGCGCTGCGCGCACCGATGGCCGACGATCTGCGTGAGGTCGTGGCGGCGCTGAAGATCGCCGCCGTCATCGAACGCATCGGCGACTATGCCAAGAACATCGCCAAGCGCGTGTCGTCGATCCATGGCGAGACGCACGACCCGCGCATCGAACCGCTCAGCATCCTGCCGGCGATGGCGCAGCTCGCCGCCGACATGGTCCATGACGTGCTCGACGCCTTTTCGGCGCGCGATGCGCAGGCAGCGGTCGAAATCTGCAAGCGCGACAATGCGCTCGACGATTACTACAACAGCATCTTCCGCGTGCTGGTGACCTATATGGTCGAAAATCCCAAGACGATCAGCCAGGTCGCGCACCTGTTGTTCGTCGCCAAGAATCTCGAACGCATCGGCGACCATGCGACCAACGTCGCCGAAATGGTCTATTTCGCCGCCACCGGTCAGACGATGGCGGAGCGTGAAACTACGGAATTCGCAGGATAATCATGACCAAGGCACGGATGTTGCTGCTGGAAGACGATGCGGCGCTCGCCGAGCTCATCGCCTTTCATTTCCAGCGCGAGGATTTCGAGGTCGTCCGCACGCACGAGGGCGAAGAAGCGCTGCTCCTCGCGCGAGAGGCGACGCCCGACATCGTCCTGCTCGACTGGATGGTCGAAGGGCTGTCGGGGATCGAGGTGTGCCGCCAGTTGCGTCGCCAGGCCGAGACGCAGAACGTCCCGATCATCATGCTGACTGCGCGTGGCGAGGAAGAAGACCGCGTCCGCGGCCTCGAGACCGGTGCCGACGATTATGTCACCAAGCCGTTCAGCCCCCGGGAGCTCGTCGCGCGGGTCAACGCCGTGCTCCGCCGCGTACGCCCGGCACTGGCGGGCGAGGCGCTGACCTATGCCGATATTGAGATGGACACGGTCGGCCACCGCGTGCGGCGTGGCGGCGACGTCGTACCGCTCGGCCCCACCGAATTCCGTCTTCTCAAGCACTTCCTCGAACATCCCGGCTGGGTATTTTCACGCGAACGTCTGCTCGATGCGGTGTGGGGCCATGATTCGGACATCGAATCGCGCACCGTCGACGTGCATATCCGGCGACTGCGCAAGGCGATCAATGTCGGCGATCGGCCCGATATCATCCGTACCGTGCGTTCGGCGGGCTATGCACTCGACGCGACCGGCTGAAGACTGAACCGGAAACCTTTTCGACTTGGCTCGTTTGGTCCGCAGCCTAAACGAAACAAGTCGAAAAGGAATCTTCCGATGAAGACTGTCGCTTTCATGGCCGCTATGCTGATCGGTAGTGCCGCCGTCGCCCAGACGACCCCGCCGACCACGCCGCCCGCCGATTCGACGATGCAGGCGGGCACGCCCGCTGCACCAACCCCACCCGCCGACAACATGACGCCGCCGCCCGCCCCGATGGCGCCGGACGCGAACGCACCGGCCGACCCGAACGCGCCGCCGCCGCCTGCGCCGATGGCGGCCGATCCGAACGCGCCGATGGCCCCGCCCGCCCCGCCGGCACCGATGGCCGGCGCGCCGATGGCAGGTTCGCCGCAGATCACCTTCGCCCCGCCGCAGGTGACCCCGCCCCCGCCCGCGCCGCAAAGCTATCCGGTCTGCACGCGGACGCTGAAGGACGGCTGCCGCAACCCCGGCGGCAAGTAAGCCCGGCGGCCAACCGGCTTGATCGAGCGCCCTGCCTCCCCGGCAGGGCGCTTTTTTTGTCGCGCCTAACGCACTTCGACACACGGTTCGCCAGAACGTGCGGGCAGCGTCACCGTCATCTTCCCTGCCTGGCGCAAGAACGCTACGATCGATGCCGCCTGAAACGGGGAAACGCGATGCCGACGTCCTTGCGACTATTTTACAGCAACGGGGCATGCTCGCTCGCGCCGCATATTGCGCTTGAGGAAACCGGCATTCCCTTCGAACCGGTTCGTGTCGACATGGCGTCGGGGCAGCAACGATCGCCGGAATTTCTGCGCATCAATCCCAAGGGGCGGGTGCCCGTGCTCGCCGTCGACGACTGGGTGCTGACCGAAAACCCGGCGATCCTCCAGTTCATTGCCCGATCGCATCCCGACAGCGGATTGTGGCCCGAAGCGCTGCCCGATCAGGCACGCGTCGCCGAATGGTTGGCGTGGATCGCGTCGACGGTCCATGTCGCCTACGCCCATGTCCGCCGCGCGGAACGCTATGCCGACAGCGAACCGGCGCTGGCAGAGGTTCGCGCCAAGGGTCTGCTGACCTGCCGCGACCTGTGGCGGGCGGTCGATGCGCGGCTCGGCGAAGGTCCTTGGGCGATCGGCGAGCGTTATTCGGTCGCCGATGCCTATCTGCTGGTCTTCTGGATCTGGGGACGCGGACCAGTCCTGCAATTCGACATGGCCAGCGACGTCCCGCATTGGACCGCCCACGCCCTGCGCATGGCGGAACGTCCCGCCGTCCAGCGCGCATTCCGCCGCGAAGGGCTGACGCTGCCCGGCGCCCACTAATCGATCTGCCCGCCCTTGTGTATTGCAACGGCAATACACTCGTGTCATACTCGACCAATACAGGGAGGTTATTGGCATGTATAGCGAGAGCGATCTGAACGGGGCGGTGGAGGCCGGGGTCCTGTCCCCCGATGCCGCCGAAGCCCTTCGCGCCCATATCGCGCAGCAACGCGCGACGCCGGTGGTGGACGAGGAACATTTCCGCCTGCTGACCGGGTTCAACGACATCTTCGTCTCGGTCGCGCTCGCCCTGCTGCTGGTATCGCTCGCCTGGATCGGGGGCACCATCCTGACGCCGCTGGGAGGGCTTGGCGTTGCGGGCGCCGCGTGGTTCCTCGCCGAGTATTTTACGGCGCGCCGTCGCATGGCGCTGCCCAGCATCCTCCTGCTGCTCGCGTTCGTCGGCGGCGTCGCCGCTACGCTGTTCGGGATCGTCGTTGAACTCGATCCGCAGAATGTGCCCGATCGCACCACGGCGATGATCTTTGCTGGCATCGGCCTCGTTGCAGCGGGTGCGGCCTGGGCGCATTGGCGGCGGTTCATGGTGCCGATCACCGTCGCCGCAGGGGCGGCGGCGCTGGTCGCGACCGTAGCGTCGCTGATCGTCGCGGCGTTCCCGGCACTAAAGGATAATTTCTATCCGATCACCCTGCTCGGCGGCGTCGGCGTGTTCGTTGCGGCGATGCGCTGGGACATGAGCGACCGCGATCGCCGTACCCGGCGTAGCGACGTCGCCTTCTGGCTGCACCTCGTCGCCGCACCGCTGATCGCACACTCGCTGTTCCAGCTGCTCGGCGTGTTCGGACCCAGCGTCACGCTGCCGATGGCGGCGGTGGTGATCGCGCTCTACATCCTGTTCGGCATCGTCGCGCTGGCCGTCGACCGCCGCGCGCTGCTGGTCTCCAGCCTCGCCTATGTCCTCTACGCGCTCTTCGCGCTGTTCGAGAAAGCGGGCGCAGTCGAACTGTCGGCAGCGTTCACCGCCTTCGTCATCGGATCGGCGCTGCTGACCTTGTCGGTATTCTGGCAACCGATGCGCCGTACGGTGGTTGGAGTGCTCGGCGGCCTGGGCCAACGCCTGCCGCCGGTGGCGATGGCCTGAAACATTCCTTGAGCAGCGACCTCACGGCCCCGGGCGACCGGGGCCGTCTTTTATTCCTCGACCAGCTTCATCAGCCGCCGTTCGACCGGGGCCAGCACCGGACCCAGTTCATGCCCACGCTTCACTACCGCACCGGCTTCGCCGACCAAGGCCCACATGCCCTGTTTGTTGCGTAAGGACGGCCGCTTCTCGATCCGGAACTCGGGCCGTTCGGTCGCGCGGCGGAACGCGCTGAATACCGCCGCGTCGCGCCCCAGATCGATCGCATAGTCGCGCCAGTGCCCCGCCGCGACCATCCGGCCGTACAAGTCGAGGATACGAGTCAGTTCGGCGCGTTCGAACCCGACCTGTCCGGGCTGGCGCGATGCCGGAAAGGGCGTGACGACTCCCATCAGGCCCGGTCGCGATGGTCCTGTTGCTCGGCCAGCACTTCGTCCAGCCGCTTGCGAAGCGTCTCCAGCTCGCAACGCAGCAGTTCGATACGCTGCGTCTGCGGATCAAAGATGTCGCGGCAAGGGGTGCCATAGGGGACGAAGCGCGGATCGCCCGCCTGCCCGCCCTCGACCACGGTCGGACGCGCCGGGATGCCGACGACCGTCGTGCCCTCGGGCACGTCCTTCGTCACGACTGCATTGGCGCCGACGCGCGCGCGCCGCCCGATGGTGATCGGTCCCAGCACCTGCGCACCCGACCCGATGATCGCGCCGTCGCTGATCGTCGGGTGACGCTTGCCGGCGATGCCGTTGTCGGGACTGGTCCCGCCCAGCGTGACATTCTGGTAAATGGTGACGCCGTCACCGATCTCCGCCGTTTCGCCGATCACGACGAAGCCATGGTCGATGAAGAAATGCCGCCCGATCGTCGCACCCGGATGGATGTCGATCGCGGTCATGAAGCGCGAAAGATGGTTGACGACCCGCGCCGCGAAATACCATTCGCCGCGGAACAGCCGGTGTGCGACCTTGTGCAGCGCGACCGCCCAGACCCCGGGATAGGTCAGGATTTCCGCGCGCGACCGCGGCGCGGGGTCGCGCGCCTTGATCGAATCCAGATAGCGCACGAGCCGCGCGAACATGGGCAATCCCCTTAACCGATGCCTGCATGTAGGCACCTTGCCGCCCGCCGCCAAGCCATGCTGTAGGCGTAACAAAGCCCATGTATCTTGTAGGCATTGTCGTTTGCCGTCATCACTGTCCGCCGCTTGAGCCGATATCGAAGGAAATTGGATGTTCGAGAATATCGACTGGGCGCGTCTGGCCGAATTCATTGCCGCCGGATTCGCTGCCCAGATCGTCGATGGCGCGCTCGGCATGGCGTTCGGAGTGATTTCGTCGACGCTGCTGGTCAGCGTATTGGGCGTGCCGCCCGCGACCGCCTCGGCCAGTGTCCATGTCGTGGAATGTTTCACGACGGGCGTGTCGGGGATCAGCCATGCGCTGCACAAGAATGTGAACTGGAAACTGTTCGGGCGGCTGGTACTGCCCGGCATCGCCGGCGGGGTGACCGGCGCCTATCTGCTGTCGTCGCTCGATGCGTCGGTCACGCGGCCGTTCGTGATGACCTATCTGGCCGGGATCGGCATCTATCTGTTGTGGCGCGGCCTGCGGAAGCCGCCCGAGCCGAAGGAGCCGAAGATCATCGCCCCGTTGGGACTGGTCGGCGGCTTCCTCGATGCGGCGGGCGGCGGCGGCTGGGGCCCGGTCGTGACCTCAAACCTGCTGGTGCAGGGCGCCACGCCGCGCACGACGATCGGCACGGTCAATACCGCCGAATTCTTCCTGACGGTCAGCATCTCGCTGACCTTCCTGCTCAACCTCGGCCTGGAGGCGTTCACGACCGCCGTGGTCGGGCTGCTGATCGGCGGGATCGCCGCCGCACCATTCGGGGCGATGTTCGCCAAACACATCCCGGCGCGTACGCTGCTGATCCTCGTCGGCATCGTGCTGACGGTCACCAGCCTGTACAGCGTGTACCGGTCGCTGTCGTAAGAACGTCAAAAAATTGGTTCACGCGAAGGCGCGAAGACGCGGAGGAGGCTAGCTCGAGGAAACCGATCGCGTAGCGATCTGCCGTTCCACGGGTTGACGCAGGTCTGACAGTCCCGCTGACGCGGGACGACAGCGGGCCGAAGCCCCTTTGCGTCTCCGCGCCTTCGCGTGAGACAAATCTTGTTACGCCACCGCCGCGTGGACGGTAGCCACCGCCGCCAGCACCGCGCCGATGCGCACCGCGCCCTGGATCACCTCGGCCTTCACGCCGTGCTTCTTCAGCACGTCCTCATGCGCGTCGATGCACATGCCGCAGCCGTTCATCGCCGACACCGCAAGGCTGAACAGTTCGAAATCGACCTTATCGATCCCCGGCGCGGCGATGACGTTCATCCGCAGCTTGGCGGGCAGATTGCCATATTCCTTGTTCTTGGCGAGGTGGACGAACCGGTAATAGACGTTGTTCATCGCCATCACCGCCGCCGCCGCGCGCGCCGCATTCGCCGCTTCGGGCGACAGCTTGTCGGCGACTTCCGCCTCGGCCGCATCGACCAGCGGTTTGTGGCCGGTGGCGTGTGCGCAGGCCAGCATCGTCCCGAACTTCTTCTGCGGATCGAGCACCGTCTCGTTCAACAGCGAGCCGACGTTCAGGCGGATATCCTTGGCGAAATCGGGCAGCGCGCCCGCAAATTCCTTGAGCGACATGGGGTATCTCCGTCAGATACACGACACCCCAGCCGATCGGGCGAAAGGCCCGGTCTGCGCTGGGGTGCCGAGAGAAAGGGAGCGGACCGCGGCCCGCTCCCGAAAGATCAGGCTGCGACCTGCAGGACGTCGTCGCCCTTGTTCCAGTTGCACGGGCACAGTTCGTCGGTCTGCAGCGCGTCGAGCACGCGCAGCGTTTCCGCCGGGTTGCGACCGACGTTCAGACCATTGACCTGCACCGCCTGGATGACGTTGTCCGGATCGATGATGAAGGTCGCACGGAACGCGACATGCTCGTTCTTGTCGAGGATGCCGAGCTTGCTTGCCAGCACCGCGCCATTGTCGGCGATCCACGGGAAGTCTGCGGCGGCCAGGTCCGGGTCCGACTTGCGCCATGCGAGGTGGACGTGTGCGGTGTCGGTCGACGCGCCGATCAGCACGGCGTCGCGATCGGCGAAATCGTCCTTTAGTTCGCTATAGCCGACGATCTCGGTCGGGCAGACGAAGGTGAAGTCCTTCGGCCAGTAGAACAACACCTTCCACTTGCCCGGGAACGCGTCGTGGCTCAGCGTCTCGCCGGCGGGCAGCGCGCTGGTGCCCTGCTGGACGGGAACGGTGAATTCGGGGAGCTTGTCGCCAACGGTCAGCATGAGATGCCCTTTCTTTTGGTGCGTTGCCGCACCGTGAATTGCTGCATCGCGATATAGGGTACGATCCGGACCGATCCAATCGGAATTCCCCTTGGGAATGATCGGTGCAATCGATAAGTAACGCGGTCATGTCGGTGTACCTGCCTACGCTCAAGCAACTTCAATATCTTGTCGCGCTTCGCGACGCGGGCCATTTCGGCCGCGCCGCCGAGGCATCGTTCGTGACACAATCGACGCTGTCCGCCGGCATTCGCGAACTCGAAACATTAATCGGCGTGGTGCTGGTCGAACGGACGCGCCGAGTCGTCCGCTTCACCCCGCTCGGCGAAAGCATCGTGACCAAGGCGCGCAAGGTGCTGCGCGAGGCCGAGGAACTGACCGACATGGCGCGCGCCGCCGGCCGGCCGCTGTCGGGCGAAATGCGGATGAGCGTCATCCCGACCATCGCGCCGTTCCTCCTCCCGCGCCTGCTGCCCCGCCTGCGCCGCGACTATCCCGACCTGAAGCTGTTCCTGCGCGAGGAGCCGAGCGCGGCGGCGTGCGAGGGTCTGCATCATGGCCGCACCGACTGCGTGCTGCTGGCACTTCCCTATGGCTGTGGCGAGGTCGAGGTCGCGCCGCTGTTCGAGGATCGGTTGCTGCTGGCGGTGCCGGGAAACGACATCGGCGACACCGCGCCACTGGTCGCCGACGATATCGATCCCGAACGGCTATTGCTGTTGGAGGACGGCCATTGCCTGAAGGACCATGCCCTGCGCGCCTGTGAGCAACCCGAACTGCGCGGACAGGCGATGATGATGGGCACGTCGCTGCACACCATCGTCCAGATGGTCGACAACGGCCTCGGCACCACCATGTTGCCGCAAATGGCGATCGATGCCGGCATTCTCGACAATACCGGCGTCACCGCCCGCCCGATCGAATCGCAAAATGCCCAGCGCCGGATCGCGCTGGTGTGGCGCCGCGCATCGCCGCGCGAACGCGATTTCCGCCTGCTGGCCGAGGTACTGGCGGCCGAGCGCGGCTGATCCAAATCAGTCCGGCGGGAACCGTTTTCGCCGCTGAACCGTATTTCCGGGGTCGGTGTGCGACGCACCGCATATCCAATTTTCGCAACCACCGGAGAAAACCGATGATTCGCGCCACGCTTTCCACCGCCGCGCTCGCCCTGTCGCTGGCCGGCACCGCTTATGCCCAGACCCCGCCGGCGCAACCGGCCGCGACCGCCACGACCGGCGCTCGGACTGGCACGACCGCGACCGCGACCACCCCGGTCGGCACGGTCCAGACCGGCGTACAGGCCAATACCAACGCCACCGCGACCGCGCCGGTCATGGTCGGCGGCGCGCCGATGCTGCCGACCGCGACGATCGTCGCCAATGCGTCGAAGGCGGGCAATCTGACTACGCTGGTCAAGGCGGTACAGGCCGCCGACCTGACCGCGACGCTGTCGGGTCCGGGTCCGTTCACCGTCTTCGCACCCACCAACGAAGCATTCGGTCGCCTCGCCCCCGGCACGCTCGACACGCTGCTCAAGCCCGAGCAGAAGCCGTCGCTGACCAAGGTGCTGACCTACCACGTCGTCCCCGGCAAGCTCGATTCGGCCGCGCTCAAGGCCCAGATCGAAGCGAGCGGTGGCACCGCGACGCTGACCACGGTCGAAGGTCAGCCGATCAAGGCTACGCTGGAAAACGGCGCGCTGGTGCTGACCGATGTCGGCGGCGGCAAGAGCTATGTCACGCAATATGACGTCGAACAGTCGAACGGCGTAGTCCATGTCGTCAACGGCGTGCTGGCGCCGAAGCTCGGCTAATTCGTTTTCGAGGAACGAACGAGCCGGACGGGAGTGATCCCGTCCGGCTTTGGCTTGAGACGTGATTCAAGTCTTTACCGTTTGCTTCGAGCAGCTTCGAGCGAAGTCGAGAAGCGTTCGTCGGGAACGCCCCACCCCGAACGCGACGCTACAAGACACCCCGGCGGAACCCCTTCCGTGCCAACTGGAGGCCGCTCCCGCCAAAGCCTTTATCGAAGCACTGCCCCCTTCACCCCCAGCGCGCCGCCGCCGCATCGTCGCTTTCCCGCGACTCGACCCAGCGGGCATCGCCGCCGCGCCGCTCGCGCTTCCAGAACGGCGCGCCGGTCTTCAAACGGTCGATCAGAAACGCACAGGCCTCCAGCGCCGCTCCACGATGCCGGGCGGTCGTGGCGACGAACACCACCCGGTCGCCCGGCACCATCGGCCCGACCCGGTGAACGACCACCGCCTTCGCCAAGGCCCAACGTGCTACGGCTTCCGCGCACAGCGCCTCCAGCGCGCGTTCGGTGGCGCCGGGATAATGTTCGAGTGCCAATTCGGTCACGCCATCATCACCGCGCACCAGCCCGGTGAAGGTCGCCACCGCCCCGGCATCCTCCGCCTCGGCCAGCGCGAACTCTGCCGCAAGGTCGATCGGCGCCTCCTGTACGACTACGCGGATCATCCGCCAGTCACCGGCGGAAAGAGCGCGATCTCGCGGGCGCCGGCAATCGCGGTGTCGAGCGGCACGAACGCCTGGTCGACCGCGGCGCGCAATCGCTCGCGCTGTTCGAACGCCGTCGCATAGCCGCCGCCGCGCAGGGCGAGCCAGTCGACCAATTCGGCGACCGTCGTGACGTCGGCAGGCGGATCGACCCGCTCGCTGCCCTGCCCGATCGCTTCGCGCACCCACGCGAAATAGAGGATCTCGATCGCCATCAACTGTCCATGTGCTTCAAACCGACCCGCAAATAATCCCAGCCGGTGATCGCGGTCAGCACCGCCGCTCCCCACAGGCATATCAGCCCGGTAATGTGTACGAAGGGATAGGCCGGGACCGCGCCGGCGAGGATCAGCGCGCCGAACGCGACCAGTTGCAGCGTCGTCTTCCACTTGGCCAGCTTCGACACCGGCAGCGATACCTGGATGCCGGCAAGGAACTCGCGCAGCCCCGACACCGCGATCTCGCGCAGCAGGATGATGAGTGCGGCGATCAGGTGGATACCGGTGATGATCGCCACGTCGTGCCGGGTACCGACCAGCATCAGGATGACGGCCGCGACCATGATCTTGTCGGCGATCGGGTCGAGGAACACGCCGAGCTTCGACACCGTCCCCTGCGCACGTGCCAGGTAACCATCGAAATAATCGGTGATCCCCATCAGGCAGTAGAGGGCGAAGGCGATCGCATAGCCTGCCTCCCACATCGGCCACCACAGGAACGCGACCAGCAGCGGCACCGCCAGAATACGCGACAAGGTCAGAATATTGGGAAGCGTCAACACGGGCGCGGTCTAGCACCGCGGCGCCCCCCGGCGAAAGCGGCAATCGGCGATTGAAGCGGGCGGCTTGGCTCGGCTACACCCCCGCAACACCCTGCGGGGACATAATTAGGTCTTTGTTCGAATGATAAATGCGCTGGGGTTGCTCAAGCAGCGCCGTTTCCTGCCGCTGTTCGTCACCCAGTTCCTGGGCGCGTTCAACGACAATCTGTTCAAGCACGCGATGGTGCTGTTCGCGACCTACCAGCTGTTCAAGGACCCGGCGAGCGAACAGAATTTCAACGCGTTGGCCACCGGCCTCGCCATCCTGCCCTTCGTGCTGCTCTCCGCGCTGTCGGGCCAGCTCGCCGATACGCATGACAAGGCGCGGATCATCCGCATCGTCAAGACCGCCGAGATCGGCATCATGCTGTACGGCGCGGCGGGGATGCTGATCGCGCGCACCGGGTACGTCACGACCGGGGTGGTGATGATGCTGAGCGCCGTCGTGATGCTCGGCGTCCATTCGACCTTTTTCGGGCCGATCAAATACGCGATCCTGCCGCAGCATCTGGAGGATCATCAGGTGCTGGGCGGCACCGGCCTGATCGAGGCGGCGACCTATCTGTCGGTGCTGACCGGCACGATCGTCGCGGGGTGGATCAGCGTCGAATGGGCCGCCGGGCTGGTGGTGGTCGTCGCGCTGATCGGCTGGGTCACCGGCCGGTTCGTGCCGCCGGCCCCGCGGAGCGGCCCCGAACTGACCATCAACTTCAACCCGCTGACCTCGTCATGGCATCTGATTGCGGCGACGATGCATATCCGCCGCCTGTTCCTCGCCATCCTGTCGATCAGCTTCTTCTGGACGATCGGGTCGGTGCTGATCGTCATCTTCCCGGTGCTGGTGAAGAACATCCTGACCGCCGACCAGCAGGTCGCGTCGCTGACCATCGCGATCTTCTCGATCGGGGTCGCGATCGGATCGGTCATCATCAACGCGCTGCTCAAGGGCCAGATTTCGGCGCGCTATTCGCCCGCGTCGGTGATCGCCATGGCGGTGTGCGTACTCGCTTTCGCGTTCGAGGCGCGCAACTGGGTGCCCGCGCCCGACGACGGCCTGTACGGCGTCATCGATTTCGTGACCCATCCGCAATCGCTGCTGCTGCTCGCCACGCTGGCGCTGATCGCGATCTTCGGCGGCATGTTCGTCGTGCCGCTCTATGCCTTCCTGACCACCACAGTGACCAAGGACCAGACCGCGCGGACGGTCGCGGCGAACAATGTGGTCAACTGCGCGTCGATGACGGTCGGCGCGATCAGCGTGATCCTGCTGACCAAGGCCGGCCTCGGCCCGACCGACATGCTGCTGATCGTCGCGGGCATGTGCCTGATCTCGGCATGGCTCGCCGCTCGCCTGAACAAGGCGTGCCGCGACGGCTGCCCGGCATAGGCGTCAGAGCAGGAACGTGTAGAAGCAGACGAAGAACGCCGTGAAGCTGACTGCGAACAGCTTCAGGTCGCTGTCGTCGCTCGACAGCGGCACGCGCGCCAGCTTGGGCAGGCTGGCGCGGAAGGGATGACGGCGTGGGGCGATGGGCTGCGGTTTCATGATCACCGCTCTTAACGATTCGTCTACGATTTCGCCCAACGTCAATCGCGTCCCGCCGGTCCGAAAGCGGGACGTCCGGTACAGGCTACACCGCCATCGGCACCGTGCGGTCGAGATGCAGATAGCTGGGGGTGAACGACGCCAACTGACACAGCCGGTCGAGGTCGAGGATCGTCAGCGACCGCCCCGCCCATTCGATCAGCCGGTCGCGACGCAGCTCCTGCACCATCCGGTTGACATGCACCGGCGTCAGCCCGGTCGCCTCGGCCAGATCGGCCTGGGTCAGCGGGAATTCGCAGGTCGGCCCCGCACAGCGCCCGACCAGCCGCAGCCGGAAATATACCTCGCAGAACAGCAGGGCGATCCGTTCGCGCGCCGATCGCAGCCCCAGGCTGGCGATCCATTCGCGATGCGTGCCGAACGCGACATGATCGTTCCACCACAGCGCCTGTGCGATGCCGACCCGCGCCTCGGCCAGCGCCGACAATGCGTCGGGCGACACCTCCGCCACCGTCATCGCCGTGATCGCGCCGATCGCATGGTCCATCCGTGCCACGACTTGCGGGTTCGTATCGAACAGGTCGCCCGGCAGCAGCAACGACAGCAACTGCCGCCGTCCATCGGACATCTGCCGATACCGACAGCCCCAGCCGTCGAGCACGAAATGCACGAATCGCGGCGCTTCGCCTTCCGACACAATGTCGCGGCGCGGCGCGACGCTGCGCTGACGCTGATCGAGCAATTCGTCGATCAGGACGCGGTCGGCGGCGTGTAATCCGGAATATGCGAACAGTCGCGAACGATACCGCAGCGCTTGGTCCCCTGTCATAGGGTTTTCAGCTAGCGGCTGTTGCTGCTCCGTTCGCTATACTGGTTTAATCGCGAAACATTCTCGACCGTTTTGCAACATATTTGCAGCGTTGGCGACGGTACACCGCATAACGTGTGCAAAACCGCGGTGCGCGAACAACAAAAAACCCCGCATCGCTGCGGGGTCGTTTGGAAATGGTGGAGCCGAGGGGGATCGAACCCCTGACCTCTGCAATGCCATTGCAGCGCTCTCCCAGCTGAGCTACGGCCCCGTCCATTTTGCGCAGGGCCGCTGCTGGTCGGCGGCCTTGCTTCCCCTTGCGGGGAGGAGCGCCCTCTATGCGGAGGGCGCCGGTTTGGCAAGCGCCTTTTGCGCCCGCCGCCCCAAAAAAATCAGCGCTCGGCGTCGCTGTCCTCGTCAGACGTGTCGACGCCCAGATCGTCGTCGCCACCCAGATCGACATCGTCGTCGGCCGACGGCTCGTCGTCGCCCTCGATGTCCAGATCGTCGCCCAGATCGGCGTCCTTGGCGCCTTCCTTCTCGACCTTCACCTGTTCGAACGGCAGCGGCTGCTTCGACTTCAGGATCGGTTCGGGCGTCCAGTGCACGCCACAATTGATGCAGGTCACCGGGTCTTCATTGCCCAGATCATAGAAGCGCGTCGCGCATTTCGGACAGGTACGCTTCGTACCCCATTCCGGCTTCACCATGTGTAGCCAAACCTTTCGGTGTCGTGGAAGAACAGGGCACATGCCCCGGATGGGCCGCGCCTTGCCATAGCGGGCACGCGCTGTCAAAGCCGCCGGTCATGCACCACGCCCAGCCCACCCCCCTATCCGTCGCCGCCAGCGGTCCGCTGACCGGCACCGCCCCCGTTCCCGGCGACAAATCGATCAGCCACCGTTCGCTCATGCTATCGGCACTGGCCGTCGGCACCAGCCGCGTGACCGGGCTGCTGGAGGGGGAGGACGTCCTGTCCACCGCCGCCGCGATGCGGGCGATGGGGGCGACGATCGTACGCGGCGACGACGGCATCTGGACGATCGACGGCGTCGGCGTCGGCGGCCTGCTGCAGCCCGCCACCGCGCTCGACATGGGCAATTCGGGCACCTCGACCCGGCTGCTGATGGGGCTGGTGTCGTCCCATGCGATCACCGCGACCTTCACCGGCGACGCCTCGCTCAGCAAGCGCCCGATGGGCCGCGTCATCGAACCCCTCAGCCATATGGGCGCGGAGATCACGGCCAGCCCCGGCGGTCGCCTGCCCCTCATGCTGCGCGGAATCGTGCCGGCGGTACCGATCGACTATACGCTGCCGGTCGCCTCGGCGCAGGTGAAGTCGGCGATCCTGCTTGCCGGGCTGAACACGCCGGGCATCACCCGCGTCGTCGAACCGGTGCCGACCCGCGACCATAGCGAGCGGATGCTGACCGGTTTCGGCGCGAAGCTGACCGTCGAGCAGACATCGGCCGGCCGCGTGATCGAACTGCACGGCGAGGCGGAATTACAGCCGCAGACGATCACCGTCCCCGGCGATCCCTCCTCCGCCGCCTTCCCGGTCGTCGCCGCGTTGCTGGTGCCGGGCAGCCATGTCACCGTCACCAATGTCGGCCTTAACCCGACCCGTGCGGCGTTGTTCGACGTGCTGCGCGCCATGGGCGGCGACATCGCGTTCGAGAACCGCCGCGACGTCGGCGGCGAGCCGGTCGCCGATCTGGTCGTCCGCGCCTCGACTCTGACCGGGATCGCGGTCGATCCGGCGGTCGCCCCGTCGATGATCGACGAATTCCCGATTCTATTCGTTGCCGCCGCGCTCGCCAAGGGGCGCACCGTGACCCGTGGCCTCGAAGAACTGCGCGTCAAGGAAAGCGACCGCATCACGACCATGGCCGAAGGGCTGCGCGCGATCGGCGCGCGGGTCGAGGAGACCGAGGACGGCCTGATCATCGACGGCACGGGCGGCGACCCGCTGCCCGGCGGCGGCACCATCGCCGCGAAACTCGACCACCGGATCGCGATGAGCTTCGTCGTCGCCGGCCTGGTGTCGCGCGAACCGGTCACCATCGACGACATGGCACCCGTGGCGACCAGCTTCCCGACCTTCACCACGCTGCTGCGTGGCCTCGGCGCAACGCTGTGATCATCGCCGTCGATGGCCCGGCAGCATCGGGCAAGGGCACCATCGCCCGGGCGCTGGCGAAGCATTTCGGCCTGCCGCATCTCGATACCGGGCTGCTCTACCGCGCCGTCGCGACGCTGGTACTGCGCGAAGGGCTTGACCCGGAGCGCGAGGCGGACTGCGTCGCCGCCTGCGACTTTCCCGACACGTTACTTTCCGATCCATGGCTGCGCACCGACGACGCCGGCCAGACCGCCTCGATCGTCTCCGCCCACCCGCTGGTCCGTTCGGCACTACTCCGTCGTCAGCGCAAATTCGCGCAGCAACTGGGCGGCGCCGTGCTCGACGGCCGCGACATCGGCACCGTCATCGCGCCCGACGCCGACGCAAAACTGTTCGTAAAAGCCACCCCCGCGATCCGCGCCCGCCGCCGTCACGCCGAACTCGCCAAGGCCGGATCGACCGTGACCTACGACCGCGTCCTCGCCGACATCCGCGCCCGCGACGAACGCGATTCGTCGCGCTCCACCGCACCGTTGGTGATGGCGGCGGACGCCGCACCGCTGGATACCAGCTTCCTGTCGATCGAGGCATCGGTCCAGCGCGCGATCGCCATCGTTGAGGGGCAGCGCAAGGGGTAGGAGTAGCGTTCACTGCGCCCACCCCATCGTCATTCCCGCGAAGGCGGGAATCCATTGCCGCCGACGATTCGGCAGGCAGGGCGACGACAGCGTGTATAGCCTCCCGCCTGCGCGGGAGCGACGAAGGCTATAGGACTATCCCGCTTCAGCTCCATCCTACCCAGCGCCCCACCGTTCGCCCTGAGTAGCCATTGAGCTTGTCGAAATGGCGTATCGAAGGGCCGTTAGTGGCAGATGCTTCGATACGGGTCTTCGACTGCACTCAGCTCCTACTCAGCATGAACGGGTGTAGAATCCCTACTCATCCCCACCTTTATCCTTACTCCAACCCCCACCCCGTTCGGTTCGAGCAGCTTCGAGCCTGTCGAGAAGCATCCGTCGAGAAGCCGGTCGCCCGGTGGCAACCCCTTCTCGACTTCGGTTCTCGACATGCTCGAACCTGCGCTCGAAGCAAACGGAGGGGGGAAAGGGAAGGAAAAGAGAAAGGTTAGGAACGCCCCCTCAACTCCGCCGGATCAACGCCCGCGCCAGCTTCCGATCCTCCAGCGAATAATACAACCAAATCGCCCCCCGCTCCACGACCACCGACGCAGCGAACGCGATATCGGTCGCACTCCGGTCATCCACCGGCGGCGGGGTAATCAGCGGCTCGATCCCCCGCGCCACCACGCGCATATAGTCCGCATCGAACGCCACCCAGCCGATCCGCCACCGCGCGTCGCGGGTCGCGCCGTTATAGAACATCACCGGCATCGCCGGATCATCGGTCAGCAGCGGCCCGGTCGACAAATGCCAATCGTCCCAGCTGTCGACGCGCGGCATGAACGGCGTCGGCTGTTCCTCCCACGGTCCCGCGACATCGGCACCGATCGCCATGCCGATCCGCGACGCCTCGTCGGCAGCATATTCGTAGAAGAGCCGCCAGCGCCCGTCGGGCGTCCGGTCGATCGTCGCTTCCTTGGTATTGCCCTCCGACTTGGACGATGCCAGCGCGACGCCGCTTTTGGTCAGCCGGTCGAGCGAGGGCCCGGTCGCATAGGACAGCTCGCCATGGGCATGGTCGCCCAATACCCCCGAATAATAGACGATATAGCCGTCGTCGCGCCGCACCACCGTCGGGTCCTCGACCCCGCCCGCGTCATGGTCGTCCGGCCCCGGCATGATCGACGGTTCGGGCAGCATCGTGAAGTGGCGTCCGTCCGTGCTCCATCCGGCCCAGATCACGCCGGTATCGGTCATCGGTTCGCCCGCGCGCGTCACCGCCCGCACCATCATCCCGAACCGTCCGTCCGCTTCCTGCCAGACATAGGGGCTCATCAGGTCGCGCGCCATCAGCGCGGGCGGACCGTCGAGCGTCACGCCCTCGATCCGGCGAACGTTGAAATCGAGCTCGACCTCGTTGTCGGCGACCACGTCCTTGCGGTGCGGATCGTCGATGTTGCCACCCCCGCTCATGCGCCGATCGCCTGCATCAGCGACAGCCCGCCATCGATCACGATCCGCGCGCCGGTGATGTAACGCGCGCGGTCGCTGGCAAGGAACACCGCCAGATCGGCGACCTCCTCGGGCCGCCCCGCGCGTTGCATCGGGATATTGTGCTCGAGGGTCGCGCGATAGGTCGCATCCGCTTGGGCTCGGGCGTTCATCGGCGTCAGGATCATGCCCGGCTCGATCGCATTAACGCGAATGCCGCGCGCCGCCTCCTCGATCGCCAATGTTTCCACCAGGTTGGTCAGCCCGCCCTTCGCCGCGCAATAATCCGCCCCGCCCGCACGCACTGCATAGGCATGGATCGACGAGATGTGCAGGATCGCCGCGTCGCCGGTCCGCTCGCCGCGTCCGGTCAGGAACCGGCGCGAGGTCAGGAACGCCCCGGTCAGGTCGGTGTCGATCAGCCGCCGCCACTGGTCGAGCGCCATGTCGCGCACGGTGACGCCGGTCATGTTCAGCCCCGCCGAATTGACCAGCACGTCCGCCGGACCCCATTGCGCCTCGACCTTGGCAAAAGCGGCGTCGACCGACGCCTCGCCGTCAACATCGGCCTGGATGGTGGTCGCTTCGCCACCACTTTCCCGCACCGCCGCCGCACTTTTCTCCGCGCCGTCCTGGTCCGAATGATACAGCACCGCCACCCGGTCGCCTGCGCGCCCGAATGCCGCCGCGCACGCTGCACCGATCCCTGATTCCGCGCCCGTCACCACCACCGTCCGTCCGCCCACGTCATCCTCCGACTTCGTTCGGACAGGGAAACGATCGGTGGTGCGCTTGGCTTCATGAACTTTCCTACACCTTCGGATGGCGTCATGCTGGCGAGCGGCGCCGTCCCTGCCGGCGCGACCGGACGCGCTTCTAAATGCACGCTACGTGTAACCTTCACCAACTTCGGCCCGCGCCCTATAGCCGCTCCAGTTCCTCCTTGTCGGACAATGCCATGCTCCCCGGTTTCGACCTTCCCGCCTTCGTAGCCGCCACCCTGTCCGAGGATATGGGCGAGGCGGGCGACATCACCGCCGCCGCGGTCATCCCCGGCGACGCGGTCTTCACCGGCGTGATGGACAGCCGCGACGCGATCACCGTCGCCGGCCTCGATATCGCCGCCGCCTTCTTCCGCCACCTCGACCCACAAGTGGTTCTGGAACCGCTGGTTTCCGACGGCGATCGGGTTGCGGCCGGTACCGCATTACTGCGCCTGCGCGGCAATGCTCGCGCGCTACTGACCGCCGAACGATCGGCGCTGAACACCGTCCAGCACCTCTCGGGCATCGCCACCCTCACCGCCCGCTATGTAGCGGAAATCGCCGGCACGGGCGCGACTCTGCTCGACACGCGCAAGACGATCCCGGGCCTGCGCCTCCTCGAAAAATACGCGACCCGCATGGGCGGCGCGACCAATCACCGCATGGGCCTGTGGGACGCGGCGATGATCAAAGACAATCACGTCGCCGTCGCCGGATCGGTCGGCGAAGCCACCGCCCGCGCCCGCGCGGCGGGTATCGAGAGCATCATCGTCGAGGTCGATTCGCTCGACCAGATCGAACCCGCGCTGACGGCTGGCGCGACCCATTTGCTGCTCGACAACATGACCCCGCTGACCCTGCGCGAAGCCGTCGCGATGATCGCCGGCCGCGTCCCCGCCGAGGCATCCGGCGGCGTAAATCTCGATACGATCCGGGCAATTGCCGAAACCGGCGTGACCTATATCAGCGTCGGCCGCCTGACCCAGTCGGCCCCGGCGGCCGATATCGGGCTGGATTTCACCCTCGACGCCGCATAACCACGGCCCAGCGCTGCAACGGGGAACGCCATGCGTCCAGTTTCAATCGTCCGGTTCGACCGGCTCTACCTCGCCTCGATCGTCGTCGGGCTGATCGGCAATATCATCGAATGGCCGGTGACCATCGCCCGGCTGAACGAGAATCCCGATACGGCGGCGCTGGGATCGGGCGCCACGATCGCGGCGGGCGGCATGATCGCGACCGGCGTGCTGATCGCGCTGCTGCTCTGGTTCTTCGCCGCAAAACGCGCCAGCAACGTCGCACGCTGGATCGTGACCGTCTTCACCGTCTTTGCCCTTGGCAGCCTGTTCATCGGCTTGGCGGGCAGTGCGGTGATCGTCGATAACGGCGGGATCCTGCGCATCCTCGCCGTCGCGCTACAGACCGCAGCGACCTTCTTCCTGTTCCGCCCCGACGCCGCCGCATGGTTCGCACCGTTCGACACCGTCGAGGACGACGCATGAAGCGGATCGCCCTGACGCTCGCCGCCTTGCTGGTGCCTGCCGCCGTACAGGCACAGACACTGCAATGCGCGCTCCCGGCCCAGATCGAACGTCCGCGCCCCGACCTGCCCACCCCCTCGCAGCCGCGCCGCGTCCTTCCGATCGGCAGCTACACACTCGCCATCACGTGGAGCCCTGAATATTGCCGGACGCGCGCCGACGATTCACGCAATGCCTTCCAGTGCGGCGGCGGCAATCGTTTCGGCTTCACGCTGCACGGCCTGTGGCCCGATGGCGAGGGCAAGGACTGGCCGCAATATTGCGCCTCGACGCCGATCCTGCCCGAAGCGGTGATCGCGAAGAATCTGTGCGTCACCCCGTCGGCGCAGTTGTTGCAGCACGAATATGCCAAGCACGGCACCTGCATGGGCGTATCGCCTGCCGCCTATTTCAACGAATCGCGCAGCCTGTTCCAGAAGCTGCGCTTTCCGAACATGATGGCGCTATCGCGCCGCCCGAATCTGACCGCCGGACAACTCGCCGCAGCCATCGCCCGCGTCAATCCGGGGATCACGCAGCAATCGATGCGGATCACAACCAACAAGCGCGGCTGGCTCGACGAAGTCTGGCTCTGCCTCGACAAACGCCGCCGCTACGCCGCTTGTCCAGCGCATCAGGGTGGGGTGACGCCCAACACCCGGATCAAGGTCTGGCGCGGCGGACGGCAGGCGGCGTAATCAGCCCTCGACCGTCGCCGTTGCTGGATGGTGGCGGTCGAGATGCTTGCGGATGATCCGCAGATTGCGGGTGTTCGATCGGAAGAAGAAATCGGGCACCGCGCCGACAATCGGGATTAGCCCCAGCGCCCAGTCAGTGCCGACATTGCCCGCCATCCGCGCCATCTGCCACCGCGACATGCCGAGGTTGCGCGCTTCCCACAGCATATAGCTGCCCATCGCCGCGCCGATGAAGCTGCCGACCACCGGTATGAAGTTCAGCAGAAAGTCGAGGCCCACCGGATGGTTGGTACCCGGAATGGTCATCGACCGCTCCATCAGCCGTTCGATCGCCACTACCCGGCGGCGCACCGCGTCGGGATGTTTGTCGAGATGTCCGGCGATCTGTTCGAACAGTTCGGGGGAGATGCGGGTCGGCTTTGCCATGCCCCCTATCTGGTATCGCCGCGCAGATGGTTCAACGGATGCACGCCACGCGGATTGGTCTGGAACCCGCGCAGCCGGGGCGCGACTAGCGACCAGCGCCATGGCCGCGCAACGGGCACGAACGCGACATCCGCCGCCAGCGCAGCGTCCGCCGCCGCCAGCCGCTGCGCCCGTTCGGGGAGCGACGTGGCATCGCGCGCCGCGGCGATCAGCGTCATCGCATCCGGTGCGCATCCCCGACAGGCCGTCGCTAGATACCAGCGCGCGCTGTCATAGGGTGCGACCCTGTCGACCAGCACCAGATCGGCGGGCGCATCGATCTCGACCCGTTTCCCGCGCACCCCGATGCGCGCCAGCGCCGCCGCCGTCCGTCCCCACAGCAGCGTCGCGCCGGGACCATCGGGCAACGCGACGCGCACCGTCACCGGCTGTCCCCATGCGGCGACCTGCGCACGGGCGGTCTGCCAGCGTTGCGCCTCGGTCAGATTGCGCCACGGCGGCAGCGCCGGTGCGCTCGCCGAATCGAACGCTTCGGGCAGGACGGTATCGGCACCGCTCCAGTTCGCGTCGATGGCGGCGGGCAGGTTGGCGGTCTGGATCGCCATCGCCACCGCCGCGCGGTTGAGCGGCGCGCTTAGGAACCCGTCGCGCCCCGCAATCGCAAAACCGAACAGCCCGCGCGCCGGATCGACGCGGATATCGGCCGGTCGCGGCGCTGCGGCAGCCACGATCGGCCAATCGGCAAACGCGCCCCCCAGCACCAGATCGCTGCGCTTCTCCCGAAACCGCGCCACCGCCAGCGCCGGGCGCATGCCGTTCAGGCGCACCTCGTCTGCCGGAACCGGCGTCGGCGCATCGGGATCACCTGGCGCGCGCAGGCGCACTCCTTCGCCCGCCAGCCGCCGCATCGGCCCGCTCCCTTGCGCGCCGCGCATCACCGCCAGTTCGGGCTGTGCCAGCAGGGTAAGTAATTCGGTATTGGGCCGTTTCAGCCGGACCTCGATCACCTGCGGCGTCATTGCCACGATCTCGTCGATCGATCGCAGGAACGGGGTCAGCCGGTGTTCGGCCTCGACCCGCACCGCCCGGCGAAGTGCAAACACGACCTGATCGGCGGTCACCGGCCGCCCGTCGCTCCACGTCGCATCGCCCAGCCGAAAGATATAGCTGCGGCCGTCATCGACCATGTTCCATCGCTCGGCAATCGCCGGCTCGACCTGTCCGGCGGCATCGAAACGCACCAGTCCCTGCGCCAACGCACCGCGTAGCAGGACACGCTCGGTATTGCCGTTGCCGTCCTGCTCGATCGCATCGACCACCACCGGCCGCTCGTCCGCCCCCCGATCGCACGCGGCGAGCGTCAACAGCAAGGCGCCAAGAAACAGCAAGCGGGTCATGCGCCGCTTCATGCCATGAATGCCGGGGCGACGGCCAGCCCTTGGTACGGACGGCGGGACTTGAACCCGCACTCCCGATGGGAAGCGGATTTTAAGTCCGCTGCGTCTACCGATTTCGCCACGTCCGCGTGGGGAGCCGCGTTCCAAGCGGATCGGCGCTGCGCCGTCAAGTCGCCGCTATCGCAACGTCTGTATGATGCCCGAGAAATCGGTAGCGGCATGGCCGTCCTCGACAAAGCGGGTATAGAGTTCCGCCGCGCGGGCACCCATCGGCGTATCGGCCCCCGCCCCGGCCGCCGCCTGCATCGCAAGGCGCAGGTCCTTGAGCATCAACGCGGCGGCGAACCCGCCCTGGAACCCACGATCGGCAGGCGTTTCGGGGCCGACACCCCCCACCGGACAATAGCTTGTCATCGACCAGCATTGCCCCGAACTGACCGACGAAATGTCGTAAAAGGTCTGCGCGTCCAGCCCCAGCTTATCGGCCAGCGCAAAGGCTTCGCAGGTCGCGATCATCGATGCGCCGAGCAGCATGTTGTTGCACATCTTCGCCGCCTGCCCCGCACCGTTCGCACCGGCATGGATTACCGCCTTGCCCATGTCCTCGAGGAACGGTGCGGCCTTGGCGAACGCCGCCGCGCTGCCACCGACCATGAAGGTCAATGCACCGGCATTGGCAGCGGCGATCCCGCCCGACACCGGCGCGTCGACCGCCTGCAATCCTTTCGCACGGGCGGCTTCGGCCACCTGTCTTGCGGTATCGACGTCGATCGTCGAACAATCAATCAGCACCGCGCCGGTATCGACCGCATCGAACAGCGCCTCGGCATAGATTTGCGCGACATGCGTGCCGGCGGGCAGCATCGTCACGACGGCCTGCGCGCCCGTCGCCGCCTCGACCGCGTCGGCGACCGGCAGGCACCCCGCCGCCTTTGCCCGCGCCAGCGCGTCGGCGGACAGGTCGAAAGCGCGGACGTCATGCCCCGCCTTCGCCAGATTGGCTGCCATGCCGCCGCCCATATTGCCGAGGCCGATGAACCCGATCCGTGCCATGCTGGTCTCTCCTACCGCCCCGTCCAGTTGCCGGGACGCTTTTCGACGAAAGCGGTCATGCCTTCCTTCTGATCGGCCGTGCCGAAGAGGGCGTGGAAGAGGCGGCGTTCGAATTGCACGCCTTGGGAAAGTATTGTCTCGAAGGCGGCATCGACCATTTCCTTGTTCGCCTTGACCGCCAGCGGGGCCATGGCGGCGATGGTCGCGGCGGTCTTCACCGCATCCTCGACCAGATCATCGGCGGGGACGATGCGCGCGACGAGGCCGCAGCGTTCCGCTTCCTCGGCGCCGATCATCCGGCCGGTCAGGCACATTTCCATCGCCTTGGCCTTACCCACCGCGCGCGCGAGCCGTTGCGACCCGCCCATGCCGGGGGTTACGCCCAGCTTGATCTCGGGCTGGCCGAACTTCGCAGTATCGGCGGCGAGGATGAAGTCGCACATCATCGCCAGCTCGCATCCGCCGCCCAGCGCGAAGCCGGCAACCGCCGCGATGATCGGCTTGCGGGTGCGGGTGAAGGCGTCCCAGCCGCTGAAATGGTCGCCGCCATACATGGCGGCGAAGTCCATCTCCTGCATCTCCTTGATATCCGCCCCGGCGGCGAACGCCTTGGCCGATCCGGAGATGACCGCGCAGCCCTGCGCCGGATCGGCATCGAACGCGCGCATCGCATCGAGCAATTCGGACAGGATCTGCGCGTTCAGCGCGTTCAGCGCCTGCGGCCGGTTGAGCGTTACCAGCGTCACCGCGTCGCGCTTCTCGACCAGAATGCTTTGGTAGTCGGACATGCTATTCCCCAAATCAGTGCGGCTGCCACTCGTCGTCCTCGCCGAGCGGAGCGAAGATGCGGTCGATCATATGGTCGGTCACCGCCGCCGGGGTAGCCGGGTCCCATTTCGGCGCGTGATCCTTGTCGACGATTACCGCGCGGACGCCCTCAACGATGTCGGGTCGCTGGACGATGCGGGTAACGACCGCATATTCCTGCCGCATCTCATCCTCGAAGGTCGGCATGGTCGCCCCATCGAGCAGCAGTTTGAGCGACACCTTGCACGACAGCGGCGAGCGCTGGCGCAGCGTCGCCAGTTGCGTGCTCGCCCAGTCCGATCCGTCCGCTTCCAGCGCCGAAAGGATTTCCTCGAAATCGTCGCTGGCGAACAGTCGGTCGATAGCCGCGCGCTGCGTCAGGATTGCCGCTTCGCCGGGCGTAGTCGCGTGGTCGGCGAGAATCGTCCCGGTCGCGAGCGGATTGGCGGCGATGGCGCGCTTAATGTCGTCCAGCGCGCCGGCCGGCACCAGATGCGTCGCGAGGCCGAGCGCCAGCATCTCGCTCCCGTCCAGCCGCGCGCCGGTCAGCGCCAGATATTGCCCGATCCGGCCCGGCAGCCGCGACAGATACCAGCCGCCGCCGACATCGGGGAACAGACCGATCGCGGTTTCGGGCATGGCGAAACGGGTGTTATCGGTCGCGATGCGGACCTTGCACGGCTGCGAAATGCCGACGCCGCCGCCCATCGTCACCCCATCCATGACCGCGATGGTCGGCTTGGCATAGGTGAACAGCCGATGGTTCAGCCGATATTCGGTCGCGAAGAAGGCGCGTGCCGCTGCGCCGTCCCCGGCGCTGCTGTCGGCGATCATGCGGATGTCGCCGCCCGCGCAAAAGCCACGCCCTTCGGCATGGTCGATCAGGATGGCATGGACCGACAGGTCGTCGCGCCATGCCTCCAGCGCGGACAGCATTGCCTCACACATTTCGAGGTTGAGCGCGTGCAGGGCCTTGGGCCGGTCGAGCCGGATGCGGCCGAGATGGTTGTCGACAGAGGTAAGGATCATACCAAATCCTCCCCGCTCGCGGGGAGGGGGACCAGCGAAGCTGGTGGAGGGGGCGTGCCCCAATCGCAGCCGTGGCGGAGCAGGACACCCTCCTCCACCATGCTGCGCATGGTCCCCCTCCCCGTGCCGGGGAGGATTTTCATCGTACCAGCTCCCTGCCCACAATCATCCGCATCACCTGGTTCGTCCCTTCCAGGATCGAATGCACGCGCAGGTCGCGCCAGAAGCGTTCGATCGGATAGTCCATCAGATAGCCATAGCCGCCATGGAGTTGCAGCGCCTGATCGACCACCTTCGATCCGGTGTCGGTGGCGAAACGTTTGGCCATTGCGGCGAAGCGCGTCTTGTCGGGTGCGTTCGCGGTCACCTTGGCTGCGGCGGTGTAAAGCAGCGCGCGTGCCGCCTCCAGTTCGGTCGCCATGTCGGCCAACGTGAACTGCGTGTTCTGGAAGTCGGCGATCGGCTTGCCGAACTGCTGCCGCGCCCTGGTATAAGCGATCGCTTCGTCGAGGCAGCGTTGCGCCCCGCCGAGCGAACAGGCGCCGATATTCAGGCGACCGCCGTCCAGCCCCTGCATCGCGATCGAGAAGCCCTGCCCCTCGGCCCCGACCAGATTGGCAGCGGGCACGCGCACCTGATCGAGGATGACCGCGCGCGTCGGCTGCGAATGCCAGCCCAGCTTGCGTTCGTTCGCGCCGAACGAGACGCCGGGCATATCCTTCTCGATCAGCAGGCACGAAATGCCCTTCGGCCCTTCCCCACCGGTACGGACCATCACCAGATAGACGTCGTTGTCGCCCGCGCCGGAAATGAACTGCTTGGTGCCGGTGACGATATAGTCGTCGCCGTCCTTGACCGCCTTAGTCTTCAGCGCAGCCGCGTCCGACCCGGAGGACGGCTCGGTCAGGCAGTAGCTGGCGAGCTTGTCCATCGTCACGAGGTCGGGAAGGAAGCGCGCCTTCAGTTCCGCCGACCCGAAGGCGTCAAGCATCCACGCCGCCATGTTGTGGATCGAGATGAAGGCGGACGTCGACGGACAGCCATAGGCCATCGCCTCCATGATGAGCGCCGACTCCATCCGGCCAAGTCCGATCCCACCCGAATCCTCGGACACGTAGATGGCGGCAAAGCCCAGTTCCGCCGCCTGCTTGATCGTGTCGCGTGGGAAGATGTGCTTCTCGTCCCATTCGGCAGCATGAGGGGTGATCGCATCGGCGGTAAACCGACGCGCCAGTTCCTGAATCTCACGCTGGTCGTCGGTCAAATCGAACGGATTCACGCTTCACTCTCCACTATCGCTTCGGCCTCGATCTCCACCCGCCATTCGGGACGGAGAAGTGCGGCCACCACCAGCATCGTCGCGGCGGGCCGCACGTTGCCGAACAATTTCCCATGTACCTGCCCCACCACCTCGGCATCGGCCGGATCGATCAGGTACATGCGGGTGCGGACGACATCGTCGATCCGGCCGCCCAGTTGCCCGATCGCCTGCGCGATGATGGCGAAGCAGCGCTCCGCCTGCGCGGCGGCGTCGCCCGGCGTGCTGCTGCCATCCGGTTCGACCGGCGCGGTGCCCGACACGAAGATGCGGTCGCCCACGCGCAAGGCGCGCGCGAAACCGATCGTCGCTTCGTAAGGGGACGCCGAAGCGCTATGCCGACGCACCATCATTTGCCCTCATGCAACACGCGCTGCCGGAACAGCGGATCGGCGATCGATAACGTATTGCGTTCGTACCAGCGCGGTGCCGGCACCCCCTTCTCCCACGCAATCGCTTCCAGCAAATTGCCCTGCGCCGATGGCGTATCGGGATGCAGCTTCGCGATCGGATCGCGATAGGCGGCATCGGCTGTCACGATCGTCCAGCCCTTCGCCCGCAGCGCCGCGACCAGATCGGCGATCCAATAGGCGGCAAGGTCGGTTTCATGCAGCAGCATCACCTGCACCGGCTGTCGCCCCAGCGCCTGTTCGGCCAGACGGTCGGCGAATTCGGCGGACTCGACATGCGTCTCGACATACAGGTCGCGTAAGCCGGCCATGTCGATCGGCTTGCCGGCCTTGCGCGCTTGCGCGGTCAGGTTCTCGATATTCCAGTCCGACCCATCGACCGTGACATAGCCGTTCGACAGCCTTCGCGCGGCCAGTCCGGCGCGGACCGCGTCGCGCTTCGCCTTGTCGGTGCCGCCTTCGTCGAGAAACGGGAAGCGATACCAGGGCCGCAGCCCGCGCCGCCCCTTCAGCCAATCCCCCGCCCGGTCGATATTGGAAAGATAGGCTTGCGCCGTCATCGATTTCAATGCCGGATGGGTGAAGCTGTGATTGGCGATGACATGCCCCGCCGCGACATAGGCGGCGATCCGCTGCTCGCCCCCCGCGCCGTCGGGTGCGGCGAGATTGCCGGGCACGACGAAGAACGCCGCCTGGCGCACCTTCGCCTTGCGCAGGCCCGCGATGATGCGGGCCGTACGCTCTTCGGGCGTCAGGAACGGCCCGCGGGCGCGCGGCGCGTCGTCGAACGTCAAAGCGATCCGTTTCTGGGCGGCGGCCGGCAACACCACCAGCAACGCCAGAACCGCCACCAACCACCGCTTCATACCGATCACCCCATCGTCGGAATGACGAACGCGTCCTGCATTCGGGCAGCGCCGCCATCCTCGGCCTGGGTGCCCAGCGCCGATCCGTCGGGCCAGCGTTGAGTGATCGTCTTCACCTTGGTCCAGAAACGCACGCCTTCCTCGCCATGCTGGTTCACGTCGCCGAACGCGCTGCGCTTCCACCCGCCGAAGCTGTGATAGGCGACCGGCACCGGGATCGGCACGTTGATGCCGACCATGCCGACATTGACCCGCGCGGCGAATTCGCGCGCGGCATGGCCGTTGCGGGTGAAGATCGCGACGCCATTGCCGTATTGATGCTCGCTCGGCAGGCGGACGGCGCTTTCGAAATCGTTCGCGCGGACGATCTGAAGGACGGGTCCGAAGATTTCCTCGCGATAGGATTCCATCTGCGGCGTTACATGATCGAACAGCGTCGGGCCGATGAAGAAGCCGCGTTCATGCCCCTGCAGGCTGAACCCGCGCCCGTCGACGACCAGCTCGGCACCTTCCTCAACCCCCTTGGCGATCCAGCCCTCGACCCGCGCCTTGTGCTGGGCATTCACCACCGGACCGTAATGCGCGTCGGGGTCGGTCGACACGCCGACGCGTAGCGCCTCGATCGCGGGGATCAGCTTTTCGCGCAAGCGGTCGGCGGTCTTGTCGCCGACGGGCACGACGACGGGCAGCGCCATGCAGCGCTCGCCCGCCGACCCGAAGGCCGCGCCGGCGAGGTCGGCGACGACCTGATCGAGATCGGCGTCGGGCATGACGATGCCGTGGTTCTTTGCTCCGCCCATCGCCTGCACGCGCTTTCCCGCCGCGACCCCGCGCTTGTAGACATAGTGCGCGATGTCGCTCGACCCGACGAAGCTGACCGCGCCGATGGCGGGATGGTCGAGGATCGCATCGACCACCGTCTTGTCGCCATGCACGACCTGCAGGATTCCCTCCGGCGCACCAGCCTCCAGCATCAGTTCGGCGAGGCGCACCGGCACCGACGGATCGCGTTCGCTGGGTTTGAGGATGAAGGCGTTGCCGCAGGCGATGGCGACGCCGAACATCCACATCGGGATCATCGCCGGGAAATTGAACGGAGTGATGCCGGCACCGATGCCGATGGGTTGCCGCATCGAATAGACGTCGATGCCGGGGCCGGCACCCTGCGTGTAATCGCCTTTCAGCAGGTGCGGTACGCCACAGGCGAATTCGATGACGTCAAGGCCGCGCTGAATGTCGCCCTTGGCATCGGCAATGACCTTGCCATGCTCGCTCGACAGGAGTTCGGCGAGCGAGTCCATGTTGGCCTCGACCAGTTGCTTGAACGCGAACAGCACGCGGGCGCGCTTCTGCGGGTTGGTCGCGGCCCAGCCGGGCTGCGCCGCCTGTGCCGCGATGACCGCGCGGTCGAGATCGGCGGGAGCGCCCAAGCGGACATGCGCCTGCACCTCGCCACGATTGGGGTCGAAGACGGCACCGGTCGCACCGTCCGCATTGCCTGAACCGCCCGCGATCACATGATCGATGACCCGCATAAACTCTCCTGTCGGTCGCGATGGACGGTCTGATGCCGACTCATCCGCGTGTAATTTTATTGCTTTTGGCATAGCCGTACGGAGCGGGCAATCGCCGGGACCAGATTCCGCGGTCGGCCGCGAAGGTGAAGGTCCGCCCGCGCCTTCCTTAGCGGGGCGGAGCGAATTTCGGGAGGCGGTTGGCCGCACTTCGCCACGATGCTTCCCGCCTCGTTGCAGGTCGTGCCGGTGGTGCAGCGGTTCGTCGACCGCTGCTAGGCATCGACCCGCCCCGATGACGGGAAGCGAAATGCGCCTTATCCCAGTTTGAACTCGTCGAACTTGATCGGATCGCGTGCTGGATAGCGCGTGTCGAACGCATAGGACGTGACCAGTCCGGTCCCGGTATCGAACACGCTATAGGCGGTGATATCGTTGCTGGTCAGGAACGGCACGTTCTGCGTCGCGCCGGCCAACTCCACCTGCGGATTGCGCAGGCTCGGCATCGCCATGGGCCGGTCGTGCGGATCGTCGTCGCGCGGGTAATCGGCGGGATCCCAGCGCAGCGCGGTCAGGCTGGCGACCTGCGCCTCGCTCGGTGGCCCCGACCGGCGCGGCGACAGGTTGCTGACATAGGCACCATAGCTGTTCCCGACGTTCGACGTCTCGAGATAGTGCATGGCGCCGACCTTGCTGCGGCACCACAGATGCGAATGGCCGACCTGCACCAGCTGCACCCCCGCCGCGGTCAGCAACGGCTCGATGTCGCTGCGCCACAGGTCCTTCGACAGCGGATAGTCGTATTTGACATAGCGCATCCGCCCGGCGTCGAGCACCGGCTGGATCTGCCCGTTCCACGTCGCACGGTCGATCGGGAAGGCGAAGGGACCCATCGTCCGGATCGCGCCGGTCGCGTCGCTATATTCGAACGTCGCCTCAGTCTGCGCCATGACCGGCGTGGCATTGTCGCCAAGGCCGAACACCGACTGGTGGACCAGCACGATCTTGTACTTCGCCGAACGGAAGGCGTCGCTGGCGAGCACTTCTAGCAACCACTGGTATTGGCGCGAGCCTTTGGCAAAGGGATGGAACTGGAAATCGCCGAAGCCCCACGCCGCCGGATCGTTGATCGCCGCGGTCGCCTCGGTCAGCTTGCCGCGCGTATTGGCGGTCCAGCTGCGCCAGATGCGGTTGCCGTCCATCGCGATCAGGAAGGTGTCGCCGATCCGTTGCGCATAATAGCGTCCGCCCTCCGGCCCCTGCGGCAGCGTGAAGATTTCCTCGTAGGAAATCGTCTCGTAGCTATTGTCCTGAATCCATCGTTCGCGGATCGCGGTGTCGCCCGACGGGTTCACCGTCGCCGCGACCCGGTCGTAGCGCAGTTCGGCATACCAGCGCGGCTGCGGATCGTTGAACATCGTGTTCAGACTGTTCGCCGGGTTCCACCGCCCCGAATATTCGTGGTTGCCGAGGATCGGGTAGATCACGCCACTCTGCAACAGCGGCCCGCCGGTATAGGTCGATGCCGGCTGCCATTTGCGCATCGTCCCCTGCAACGCGCCGAAGAAGGGCGGCAGGTTGAGCGTGCCATTGTCGAACCATTCCGACGCACGGTTGGGCACGTTGACCAGGTCGCCCGCGAACAGCACGACGTCGATCGGTGCCAGCGTTTCGGCCACGCGTTCGTAATTGGCCGACGCCATCTTCTTGAGCTGCAAGTCGGAAGTGAGCAGGAACCGCGTCGCCTGCCCCGCCGCAGGCAATGGTTGCAGCGTCCCCTCGCTGCTGCGCATCGCCTTGTTCCCGTCGCTGCTGATCGCGACATAGCGCTGCCGCCCGGCCGACGCCGACAGCCCGGTGACGACCGCTTCGTGCCGCCAGATGTCGCGCTGGGTCAGGCCCGAATAGCTGCGACCGGTGACGGTCGAGTTGGCATCTTCGTACATCCGCGACAATTTGGTCGAGGTCGCCAGCACCTGTTGCCCGAAGCTGGTGCCGTAGCGGACGGCATGGTCCTTTCCCCGGAACTCGGTGAACCAGACGACGCGCACCGAATCGGCGGTCGGCAGTTGCAGGAACGGCTCGCTCAGCACCAGCGGTTCGGCGACGAAGCTCTCGGTGGGCAAGGCCGCGCTGGTCGGCGTAGGTGTCGGCGTCGGGGTCGGCTGAGGGATGTCAAGGATTCCGGCCCCTTCGTCGCAACCGACCAGCAGGCCGCTGGTCGCCGCGGCCAAGAGCCAGCCGCTGCGCTTGGTGAAACTGCGTCGATCCATGGTCGTCCCCCGATGTCGATATCGGGGCCGGATAGGCATCGGATATGACGGTATCGGAACAGGCGGATGACAGCCGCGCGACAGGTCGCGGAAGTTGACAAAGGTTACACGTAACAATTGGTGCAGCGTCGGCACTTATAAGATAAATTGCTATATTATTGGAGGGGGGAGGCAGGACGCGGTGTCGCCCCAGTAGATAACGCCTTACGCCAGCTACGATTGACAGCGCTCGACCTGTTTGAGGCGGTTCTTCGATACGCTGTTCCGACAAGTGCAACAGCTACTCGAGACGAACGGATTCACCGCAAATCATATTGCGATAGTGCTCCGGCTTGCGCAGCGCACCGCCGCCGCGCACATTGCCGACAGCCTAGTCGGAGAAGTCCATGCGCCATCTGTTTGCCGTCCTTGCCGCGTCCACCCTGTTCCCCGCCGCGGCGATCGCGCAGGACGCGCCGACCTCCGCGACCGGCAAGGAAGCGCTGAGCCTGCTGACGCGCGGCATCGCGTTCAAGACGGTCGAGGGCGAAGGGCAGGTGCCGGCCTATGCCGCCTATCTGAAGCAGCAACTGGTATCGGCGGGCTTTGCCGAGGGCGACGTGACGTTCGTGCCGATCGGGGAGACCGGCTATCTGACCGCGCGCATCGCCGGGCGCGACCGCAAGGCCAAGCCGACAGTGGTGCTGGGGCATATGGACGTCGTCGCCGCCGACGCGAAGGACTGGACCCGCGATCCGTTCGCCCCGGTGGTCGAGGACGGCTATGTCTTCGGACGCGGCAGTCTGGACAACAAGGCGAATGTGTCGCTGGTCGTCGCGACGCTGATGAAGCTGAAGCGCGAGAAATGGGTGCCGAAACGCGATCTCGTGCTCGTGCTGACCGGCGACGAAGAGACCGAGATGAAGACGACGCAGGCAGCGGCCAATGCATTCGCCAATGCGGGCCTGGTGCTCAACGCCGATGCCGGCGGCGGGGCGCTGGGCGAGGATGGCAAGCCGATCGCCTATGGCCTGCAGGCGGCGGAGAAGGTCTATGGCGACTGGCATCTGACCGTCACCGATCCCGGCGGCCATTCGAGCCGGCCGGGGCCGCGCAACGCGATCGCGGTGCTGGCCAATGCGGTGGTTCGGATCGCCAATTATCGCTTTCCCCCGCAGCAGAACGAGATCACCAAGGCGTCGCTGGCCGGCACCGCTGCCGCGACGCCGGGCGAACTAGGCGCGGCGATGAAGGCGTTCGCCGCCAACCCTGCCGATACCGCCGCCGCCGACATCCTGTCCGCCGACAAACGCTATGTCGGGCAGGTACGGACCACGTGCGTCCCGACGATGTTCAACGGCGGCCATGCGCCCAACGCGCTGCCGCAGCGGGCGATGGCGAACATCAACTGCCGCATTTTCCCGGGCACGCCCCGCGCGGAAATCGAGAAGAAGCTGATCGAACTGGTCGCCGATCCGACGGTGCAGGTGACGTTCCGCGACAATGGCACGATCGAGGCCGGCGCCTCGCCGCTCGACCCGAAGGTGGTCGGTGCGGTGAAGGCGGTCGTCGCCAAGCGCGCGCCGGGCACGCCGGTGCTGCCGATGCAGGAAGCGGGCGCGACCGATTCGATGCACTTCCGGGCGAAGGGGATACCGAGCTTCGGCGTCGGCGGCGTGTTCATGAAGCCGGGCGAGATTTTCGCGCACGGGCTGAACGAACGGGTGCCGGTGGCGACGATCGATCCGGGGGTCGTGTGGTGGGAGGCGTTGCTGAAGACGCTGGGGTAATCGCGAACATCGCCTGCGCGACACCGCTGGAAGGGCCACGCACAGTGGCGACTTCGTCGTACCCGCGCGCAGGCGGGACCGCTGCGAAAGTACCTTCTCCTACCCGGCGAAGGCCGGGGCTCAGATGAGGGGAAGTTGGCAAGGTGCGGAAAAGCCTGCCCAACTGGACCCCGGCCTTCGCCGGAGTACGCGAGTTTTCAGGTCATCGGACGACTTTCGCAGCGGTCTCGCGCAGGCGGGGTTGCAAGCCGAGCAGAACAAGGGCTTGCGCACGTGGCTTTGCATCCCAGCCTGCGCCCGCCCGGGGATATGATTAGGGTTTGATGAGATGAAGCTGACCCGTTCGTTTTGAGTAGCCATTGAGCTTGTCGAAATGGCGTATCGAGGGACCGTCACAGATACTTCGATACGGGTCTTCGACAGGCTCGGCCCCTACGCAACACGAACGATTATACTTCTGGTCATCACGCTCAAAGGGTGTGCTTCGATCGCAGTCAGGCGTTGAGGTGTCGGAACGCTACCGAACCCCGTCCAGCCCCGGCCCCACCTCGGCCCGTTCCGGATAGCGCGGCGCGACTCGTGCCTGCGCCTTCTGCTCATAGGCATAGCCGGCGTTCAGCACCTGCTGGTCGGCGCCCGCCGTGCCGATGAACGACAGCCCGACCGGCAACCCTCGCGCCAGCCCCATCGGTACGGTCAGATGCGGATAACCCGCCACTGCCGGCAGTTCGGACGCCGACGGACCGCCATATTGATCGCCATAGACCGGATCGCTGAGCCACGCCGCGCCATAGGTCGGTTCGACCAGCAGATCGAGCTTCGCGGCCTTGAGCATCGCGTCGATCCCTTCCGCGCCGGCCAGCCGCAGCGACTTCGCCCGCGCCGCGCGATAGGCG
Organism: Sphingomonas epibiotica; assembly: GCF_039615155.1. Taxonomy (NCBI): domain Bacteria; kingdom Pseudomonadati; phylum Pseudomonadota; class Alphaproteobacteria; order Sphingomonadales; family Sphingomonadaceae; genus Sphingomonas; species Sphingomonas epibiotica. The sequence goes on from NZ_JBDGHY010000004.1 coordinate 431,525, forward strand.
GGATCGTCGAGCCCCCTGGTCTTCGCCGCCGCCTCGAACGTCTCCTGTTCGAAGAACGGCATTTCGGTGCCGGCATTGGCGCGGTTGAAGGCGATGACCTGATCGAGCGTGCGCGTCTTCACCACCGCCGGGGTGGTGGCGAGATAGGCGTTCAGATCGGCCTTCAACTCGGTCTGGAGCACCAGCAATTCCGCCTCGCCCAGCCCGTCCAGCTTGGGCGGCGTCACCTCGACCAGCGTCGCGCCGCCCCTGCGCAGCACCGCCAGCGCCGCGTCGAATTGCTGGGTCAGCGGTGGCGTCATGCCATTCGGCCGGATGACGCCGATCCGCCGCCCCTGCAGTGCGTCCGCCGACAGGTCCGCAGCATAGTCGCGGACTTGGGTGCGTGTGGTCGCGGTATCGGTCGGGTCGGGGCCGGCCATGGCGGAAAGCAGCACCGCCGCGTCGCGCACCGAACGCGCCATCGGGCCGGGCGTGTCCTGGCTATGGCTGATCGGCACCACCCGACTGCGGCTGATTACACCCAGGGTCGGCTTGAACCCGACCAGCCCGTTGATCGATGACGGGCAGACGACCGACCCGTCGGTTTCGGTCCCGACCGCCGCCGCCGCGAAGCTGGCCGCGATCGCCGCGCCCGACCCCGACGACGAACCGCAGGCGGTGCGATCGAGCGCATAGGGGTTGCGCACCAGCCCGCCGACCGCGCTCCACCCGCTCATCGACCGGGTCGATCGGATATTGGCCCATTCGGACAGGTTGGTCTTGCCGAGGATCACCGCCCCCGCGCGGCGGAGATAAGCCACCAGCGGCGCATCGCGCCCGGTGATGTTGTCGCGCAGCGCCAGACTGCCCGCCGTGGTCGCGATCCGGTCGGCGGTCTCGATATTGTCCTTGATGAGAACGGGCACGCCGTGCAGCGGCCCCCGCACCCGCCCGGCGCGCCGTTCGGCATCGAGCGCCGCCGCCTGTTGCAGCGCATCGGGATTGACCGCGATGACGCTGCGCAGCATCGGCCCGGTCCGATCCATCGCCGCGATCCGGGCGAGATAGGCGCGGGTGACGGCAACGCTATCAGTCGCGCCCGCGCGCATCTGCGCCTGCAACTGGTCGATCGAGGCTTCCTCGACCCGCTGGGCGGCGGCAGGGGTGGCGGCCGCCAGCGTCGCAACAAGACCGATCCAATCGTAGCGCCGCATCATACCCCCCCACCGTGCGAGATGATGCTAGCGTGGTCCGATCTGCACCGCAAAGCGAGACTTGCAGTTCGATGTCACGGTGGTGTTGCGGCGCGATCGCCGCGCGCTCAGCCTAAGCCGAAGCGGGCAGGCGCGACCGACCGCATCATCGAGGAAAACGCTAAAGATTTTTCGCCGCCAAGCGGCAGCCATCCAAGCTGCCTGCCACCGGTATCAAGCCATCCCGACCGCCCGTTTGACCTTCGCGACCGCTCGCTCGGTCTTGGTCGGACGATACCGATTTTTGGTCAATTTTTGCAGCGCACTATCGCGATGGGGACGCCAGATCTCCGTCGAACAGCTTACAGCCATGTACATCGCCTTACGAAACCCCGTGATGGCAGTCACCGGGTTCACATCATGCAACGCGGAATTTGACTGCAGCGACGCCACCATCAAATTTCCCTTCGCAGGATACACTTTATCGATGATCGGTGTCTTGTCTTCGAGCCGATATAGACGGTGTTCGCCACCGATCATCGTCGGGTTGTCATCGATGTAGAGCAAGATCGAAACCAAGCGTGTCAGGTTATCGACGTGTATGCCACTACCACCATTCTCCAGGCCATAATTTACCTTGCCAATGCCAATATCCAGCCTGGGAAAGAGGAACGGATCGTTCTTTTGGACATTCCACCGACCGATCATCTTCCGAAATTCATACGGGTAGGGGTGGATCGGCAGCGTCCGTGGATCAAGGACCAGATCGCCCGACGCCACGCGCATCTCTATCTGCTCATCGAACATTTCCAGGAATGTCTCGATGAACTTTCTGGAATAGACCCAGTCGTGCAGCGCCTTGTACGCCGAACTATGTTCCTTGAGCTTTTCATAACCGACGTCACCGGCGGTCATGTCGCCATGCATTCGAAGCTTGCCAGCAAACTGATCTTCCGCCGGGAAATCCGCGACCAGATCGTCATGTACCTCAACGGCATTGCCAAACGCGATATGCGGATACGGCTCGGAAATGACAGGAATGTCCTTCACCGACTTCGTCAACATGCTGCTTCCCCCCACAGGATCCGCATATACTATCGTCGGCATTCATGTGCGCAATTGATTCGTTATTGATCAAAGCGGTAGCTACGGACCGTCCTCTTATCGACAACGGATCGCATTCGGCGGACTGAAAGTGTGGCAACCTCGTCGTCGACCAACAGTTGCACAAGACTGCTGGTGCAACGAGGCCGCCGGTTTGCCACCAGCCGGCTTGCCCGCCCCTTCCGAACCTACCGCGTCACTGCTCGCGATGCGCGCCAAGCCTCGGCGTGGCGGCCGCGGACGCGATCAAGCCGCAGAATCACGCGTTTGACCGCCGCCTGCATCGGCATTTCGTAGAGCCGGAAGCTGAGCGAGGCGGCGACGACGATTGCGGAAAGGACGAGGAAGATTTCCAGCACGATCGGCATGTCGAACCCCGCCAGCACGTTGCGGACCGTATCGGCAACCGGTTCATGCAGGAGGTAGATCGAAAAGCTGTACGCGCCGAGCAGCCGCATGACGCGATTGGCGAAGAAGAAGCGGGCAAATGTCGTGTCGATCGTGAACGACAGCACGAACGCGCCGAACAGCAACGCCATCGGCAGGTTCTCATACACGCGTCCGCGCTCCCATCCGAACCCGGTCTTGGACGGATCGGTCGACACGATCCCGGCGAAGATCGACAGCATCAGGACGATGCCAAGGCACTGGACGATCGTCGCCGATCGTTTGTCGATCCGGTCGAACTGCACATAGCGGCACAGCACTGCCGCGCCGACCCCGACGAGGAAGATCGGCAGCGAATTGAAGACCGTGATCCCCGGGAACATCGGCTGCAACACGAACATCGCGGCCAGCCCGAACCCGAACAGCGGCAGATACCGCAGGACCAGGCGCCGCGCGACGACGTACCACAGCCCGACGAAGACGACGTAGAATTCGACTTCGGGCGGGATCGACCAGAAGACATATTTGCTGCCAAGGAACAGCAAATGCTTCACCGTGTCGAAGGTCGTCAAATAATAGACGAAATCCGGACCGACGGTCTGCGACGCGATGTAGGAAGCGAGGATCACCGCGTAGAAGAGCGGAATGACCCGCGCGATCCGCGACGCCATGAAATGGATGACCGCCGCCATGTCGAACGGCCGGAACAAGTAGAGATGGCCCATCAGAAAACCGCTGAGGACGAAGAAGATCATCACCCCGAAGGTGCCGGATTGCGGGACATAGCCTTCCGACAGGCCAAGAGTCTGGAAATGGGAGATCACGACCAGCAACGCCGCCGCGCCGCGAAGTCCGTCGAGCGCCGGAATATGCGCAGGCTTACGGAGCGGCACGTCCGCAAGCGGCTCCTCGCGATGATAGGATCGCACCCATTCCATGTCGTCTTCCCCCGAAGTTGTGCCCGACCCTCCCCTGCAATTATTGTTTCATCAGTAATGACATGCCAGCCGACTTTATTTCAACCCGATTTTAACCAATCTGCTGAACCATAAGTATTTACGGTGCTATTCCGGGGATTTGACCAGGCCGACTTCGATCATACTTCCGCACGAGGTCCACGACTCGCCCCACGGACGGCGAATCCGTTGCAAATTGCTACCGTCCCAGCTTTGCCGACCGAACGATCGAGTGCACATGGGCAAGGCCGAAAGCGAATGGCGATCGAACCACGAAGCAACGAGGCAGAATAGAAAAAGCCCGCCAGGTTGTTCACCTGACGGGCTTTCTAAATGGTGGGCGCGGCAAGGATTGAACTTGCGACCCCTGCGATGTCAACACAAGGCGGTAGCCCCGAAAACGCGGTTTTACGCGATTTTCGAGGCCATGCGTTCGGGAACGTGACAAGAACAAACAGCCCGGATCGACCGGTTTTACCGCAATCTTACCGCAGCCATCATTGGTCGATCAGTCGCAGGCCGAGGCGGTGCATGACGTTCGATCGATGGCCGCCAATGCCGCAGTTCGACAGCGCGCGGCCGAAGGATGTGAGCGATACGATGTCGCAACGGTTGACCCCCTCGCGCTTCGCCCAGTCCAGATAGTCGTGGTACAGCGTCATGCTCGGCACCCGGTGGCCGGGGGCCGCTTCGGTCCGCGCGTCCATCCACTCCGCGACCGACTGATGGAGCTTGCCAACGACCGCGACCGCCCCGGACAACAGCGGCTGAGCTTCTGACAGGCCCAGATCGGGCAGGCCGGCGATCGCCCATGCACGACGCGCACCGCGCGTACCGAACGCGATTCGTGCTTCGCGCACCAGATTGAGTTGCAGCCGCAGGCGTTCGGTTTCGTCCACTAGCGGCTCGGACGGTTCGGGATCGCCCATGTCGTTCGCCGGTTCGTAGCGTCCGGTTGTGCGGATGGCCGGCAGCACTTCGTTAGTCAGCCACTTACGGAAGCGGTGCGCCACGCTCCCGGCCTTCATCGCGTCCCGGCAGCGAAGAACCAGCGTGTAAGCACCACCTTCGCTGATGATCGTTGTCGACTGGGTTCGACCGATGGCGTCGGTTAAACCGACCTCATCCTTTTCATCGTCGTCCAACTTCTCGATCGCGTCCCGATGATTAGCGATATTCAGCGCGCCGCATACATCCTTTGCAATCAACCAAATGCTGCCGCCACGGTCTGTCGCCCGCACCAGTTGCTCGCCAAACCCAAAGGTTTGCAGGGGCACGGCCGTCATGCGACCTTCTCCGCTTTGACCATGCCAGAGGTCAGGATGCGAATATCGTCGAGCGATTGCCAGATATGACCCAAGACGTTCTTCATCATCGCGTCTAGGTCTTCGGCGCTGATGGCCAGCCCGATGAAGTCGCGAAGATATTCGATCCTACTGTCGATAGCACTCATCTGGGCGGGCGCGCTCGCGGTCATGTCCTTCGGCAGCAACGGGCCGCCGATGTCCAGCGAGACGTTCACCCGGAGGGTGGAAAAATCACCGTAGAATCCCGGTGACGGATGCGCATTACGGGTGCTACCCGCCTTGTCAGCCTGTTGCATGTTATCTCCATGCGATGGGTTAGGACCGGCCAGATGTTGACGCATCTAGTCGGTCCGTTTGTCACTACATGCAATGGTTGCAATGGGTCAAGTGGTAAGCTACGCGATCCTGATGGCCCTTCAACACGACAAGCTGTTCCAAATGCGCGCCTCGGCGGATTGGCTCGCGCAAATCGACGAATGGCGGCGTCAGCAGCCGGACCTACCATCCAGAGCCGAGGCAATTCGCCGCTTGGTCAGTTTGGCCCTTGAGCATCCCCCTGCGAACAGAGCGCCATGAACGCCGCTTCGGACAGGATCTGAATAGTCGACCCTTCGGCAATCATCTGCTCGATCTTCACCTGCTTGCTCGACTTCGCCGCTCCGGGTTCACTTCCCCCAATGACCAGCATCGTGACTTTCCGCGAAATAGAGTTGGCACATTCCGCGCCCAGCCCATTCGCCAGCTTCGCAGCGGCACCACGTTCGATCGAAAGTTCGCCGGTAAAGACCACCCGATGACCGGCCAATGGCCCTTCACCACCAGCAAAATCTTTCAACGCCACCTTCCGATCCGGCATCGGCGTTCTACGCCCAAAACTGGCAGTCGGAGCCTTTGCCTGCGTCCCGCCAATCGAACGACCGTAGACCTGTGCGGCTTGCTTGATCGTAGTGGGAACGGCCGCCAATGCCGCTACTGCAACCAGTCCCGCTGTTCTGGCATCTTCCAATGCGTCGTGATGATCGAACGCAATACCCAGCCCTTCGGCCAGCGTGGCAAGCCGGTATCCGCCGGGGCGGGGTTTATCAGGCCACGCCCATTTCGCGAGGTCGACGTTATCGATCCAGACGCAGTCTGGCAGAGCACGACCAATCTTCAGGTATGCGCCGCCAAGCGCGGTGCGATCAAAATTCCCGTGGCTTACGACAATCTCGTCACGGAGGTATGTCTCGATCTCCCCGACCACCGCGCGGAAAAGCGGGGCGTCAATCACAGCGTCTTCGGTTATTCCGTGCACGCCAATGTTCATTTGATCGAAGGCGCACTCCGGGTTGACCAAGGTGCAGAAGCTTTCGACTTCCCTGCCGTTCTCGTACAATGCAATACCGACCTGACAGATACTGTCCCACGAAGCACACGCAGTTTCCAAATCAATCGCAACGAATCGCATCGTCTCGCCCCCTGTGTTTGGCGAGACGATCAGATACCTTCTTGGCGAGCGCAAGCGAAGTTGGCGGGGCGGCGAACCACCCCGCCAAGCATCACTTCACACCCTGCCGGAACGTGACTTCGGTCGATTCACCCGGCGCGAGCAGCACGGCCGGCCACACCAGTTGCAGGGTCAGGTCGACCTTTGCGTCGTACCCGATCTCGCGCCGCGTACCCGTCACTTGCGCCTTGTCATAGGGGTTGGTCGCGGCATACGCCCCGGCATCGGTCGTCTCGATGAAATACGTCTCGCCGGTCGTCAGGCCCGCTTCCCATCGCCCTTGCGTCACCACGCGGTTCTGCGTCGCATAGCTGGCGGCGGTGTCGGGGTCTTCCGACCTGAAATAGGTCACCGACACCGGGACCGATCGGGCGTTGGTCAGCCGGACCCGGTAGAACAGCGTCGTGCCCTCGATCGTCACCCGCTGCACGATCTTGATGCCGTCCGGGGTCGGCACGCTCTTCGTCGTATCGACCGTCTCACCGGAGAAGGTGAACGGATCGCTGAACACGCCCCGCATCTGGCGATAGCCGTGCAACAGGCCCGCGACATAGTAGCGGCCATTGACGATCATCCCGGCGATGTCCTGCGATCGACCATGCAGCAGCACATCATCGCCCTTGCCGGTATACATCGACAGCCGCAGGAACCCGCTCTTCGTATCGGTCAGGAACGGTGCGCCGACATTCTGGGTAGTGCCAAGGCCACCGTCCGGGCCAAAGGCGACATTGAAGCCCGCGCGCTGGATCGCCACGCCACCTTCCGGCAGCATCTTGGTCACGATATCGCTCGGCACCGGATCGGGCTTGGGTTCCGGAGGCGTCACGACCGGCGGTTCGATCACGGGCGGCGCGGTGACCTCGACACATGCCTGCCGCACGCGATAGCTGAAGTCCGGCAGGCCGGGGCACGGGCCATAGACGGTCGTCTTGCGCGGCAACTTGGGGCTGACCTTCAGCGCCCATCCGTCGAGCTTGATCACGCCATCGGCGTTCGTATCGGGGATGCGCGTCAGGCTGGTGACGATGCTGCCCGTTCCGGTCTGGGCGACGGCCACCGCCGGCATGAAGCAGGCGCAGAGCATCAGCAGCGCGGCCGACAGCCGCGCCGGAAAGGCGATTTTGAGCATTTTGATATCTCCGGAAAGGGCGGTGGCGTATGCGCGTCACCGATGCTGCATCTAAGATGCGGGCATTCAGGCTAGTCGGCCTATTGCGTCAGCCGTTCTTGATGAAATTGTAGTAGGCCGTGCCGACGACGCTTGATCCAAGCTTGTTCAGATGGATACCATCGGTGTGCATGTACCCAGCGGCGGTTGCAGCGTCCAAAGTTTCGAAGCCGGGGATTGTCGTGATATCCATCACAGCGACGCCCTTCGCGGTCGCCACGTCCTTAACCGCCTGATGCAGTTCGACCTGCTTTGACTGCGGGCGCGATCCGGTCGCGACCCAATGCGGGACGATAAGCAGCGCGTCCGCGCCGTTCGCCTTAATGTCGTCCACCATTTCACCCAGCCGGGTCGTGAACGTAGCAACCGCTACCCCGAGCGAATCGCTGCGCGCGTCGTTGATGCCGAGATTGACCGAAACCAGCTTGACCCCAAGTTCGGTAATCAGGCGGCGCAAAGCCTGCGGCGGTCCGTAGATCGGCGACAGGCCATCGGGGTTGCCCGCTGCGCCACGCCAGCTTGCGGTAGTCGCACCGCTCCACCCGCCGTTCATAATCATCACGCCGCTCGCCATCATGTCGCGGGCAATCACGGCGATGATGCGGTTATTGGTGGTGGTGCTGGCGATCTTCGCTAGCCCGCTGACTGCCGGAGCGCCCGAAGTAGCCGTAGTCGACGCTGCATAAGTGAACGTCGAAAATCGCAGTTCGTCCGGTGCGCCAGAATCAGTCTTTGTGCCGCTGATCTGCACGCCAGAGGCACCGGGATAGGAAACGTTGTAGGTCGAGTAATTCGTGGCGAACGGATACATGATATCGAGACGGCTATATTTCTTGGTGCCGTCATCGTTGAAGCCAAGCGTCGTCGTACTGCCGCCGCCAGCCATGGCACCACCGATCGACATTTCGGGTGCCGCGGTCGAACCCCACTGGCCGTTACGCAAGTCGGGTCGATACGACAGCGTGCTGCCGCTACCCATGCCGCTATCACCCATACCGGTCAGCGAATTGCCGATGGACGGCAGACCCATGTCCGTCTGGAACAGCTTATTCGCGACGATCGGCGGCGAATTGCCATAGGCGTTATTATTGTACCCGTCAGCGGTATCGCCGCTCTGCGAACCTGCCGTGGTGCTGTCGCCTGCGGCGTACACCAGCGCCTGACCTTGGCCAGCCTTCGCCTTATTCAACTGTGCCTGCCACAACGGCATCAAAGTTGCAGCGCCGGCCGCAACAACCGAAAGAGCGGTGTTAGTCGTGCGCGGCGTGTTCGTCGCTCCGGAAAGCGTTTCAACGACGTTGACGGCGCCGTCCGTCGTCGGCGTGCCACTGATCGTCGTCCCGGACAGCGACAAACCAGCAGAACCGGGACCAGCCAATGCCAACGTGCTACCCGCCGTCCGCCCGCTTATCGTACCGGTATAGGCTGTTCCTACCGTTCCAGACGATGGCGATACCGACAACGCGTTCAGCGTGGGCCCAGGCGCCGGGGTGCCGCCGCCTGCGGCGGCAGTGGTCACGCTGAACGTTCGCGGCGTCCCGTCGATCGTCGCAACAACGCTGGCGGTCTCGCCGGCAGTCGCAGATGACGTGACCCGCAGCTTCAGCGTGTCGCCGTTCGTGACGGTCGTCGCAGCGCTCGAATAGGCCGCACCGTTCTTCGAATACTGCCCGCCGCTAATCGTCAGCGCGGGCGACCCGACCAGCCCCGACAGGGTGACGGTGTTGCTCTCGATCACCGACGACAGGGCCGCGCCCAGCACCGGCAGGAACCCGCCCAGTGCCGTGAACGCCGCGCGCGACTGCGCCCGCGCCGCAGGGCTACCGAACCGGCGTGGATATCGTGCCATCTACTTGTTCTCCATGTCAGGGGCAGTGGGCCACGCGTCGATCGCGAGGCGGCGTTTGTCGTCGCAGGCGGCCAGATCGAACCGGCCGTCGCGAATGGTGGCGTCGTCGTCGGCCGCCGTGGCGCTACCGTCTGCTTGCCGGTGCTGCGGCGTCGGCCGGCACGGCTCGGTCGCGGCGACCGGGGGCGGCGGTAGTTTCTGCAAGGCGGGCGTCGAGCAGATCGATTGCTTGCACCCGGTCAGCAGCGCGACAGCGCACGCGACCAGCATCAGTCTGGGCATATTCCCTCACGGTGTTCGTGCTTTCGAGGATGATTGGCGCGCGGTTGGCGAGCCGATCGGCGTAGGACATCGCCGCCGCAGCGACGCGATCGGCGGCGTTCCGCTCCGCCCTCAGCTTGGCTTTCTCGGCGTCGGCCACGTCCAGCTTCCAGACGGTCCGTTCGTTGGCGAGCGTCAGGCGCACATCGACAAGCTGGCGATCGGTCCACCACCACCCGGCCGCCAGCGCCGCGATCGGCACCAGCCACCAGACGCGGCGCAACAGGGCGAGCGCGCCGCCCATCACCGGCACCCCACGCGGTGCCACAGCGCGATCAGCAGCGAGACGGCGACCATGAACAGGATGAAGGCCAGCGCCAGCGGCCAGCACAGCGCGATCACGACGACGGCGGCGAACGGTCCGTCAGCCGACCGATCGCTTTGCAACCATGCCGCCACGGCAACCGCGACTGCCAGATAAAAGAGAAACCAGACCATCACCGGTCCAGTTCGAAATGCGGGCTGTCGGTCTCGCCACGCTCGCGCGGCTTGCCGTCGCGATCCCAGTCCGCACCCCAGCGGATCGGCACGCCCTCGACCTTCGCCGCTTCGACCATCAGCGCGGCGACCCGGTCGAACCGCGCAAGGTCGTTCCAGTCGATCGGGAACGGCGCGAGGTCGACGGCGTGGCTATAGCCGTCCGGGCGCGGATAGTGCTTCGACGCCAGCGGGTTGCTAAGCCACGTCACCTTGCCAACGCGCGGCGCGGCATAGTTCGCCGGCACCTTGGCCGCCTTGCACTCCGCCTCGGTCCGGCCCTTGCCGTAGTTGATGAAGCACTGCTCTTTCGTGCGGACGCCTTCCAGCACTGTGAAGTCGTCGCGCGCGTCCGCCATGATTGCCGCGCGCTTTACGACGCGGACCAGATCGGGATGCACGCCAGCGAGCCGCGCCAGCGACCGCTGACCCAGTACAATTGCCATTGCTTTGCCTTTCAGGAGTGCCGCGCGCGGCGGCGGAAGATCAGTCGGCCTTCGGCCCCGGCGCGAACGGCCCGGTCGCGCGCTGCACCCACGTCAGCGCGATCGAGATGATACCTGCGCCCAGCGCACCGATCCCGGTCCCGGTCATCAGCGCCCACAGCGGCTCCGGCCGCTGCGAGATGACCATGCCGGCGGTGAACAGCAGCGTCAGCGCCGACACCGGCACGTCGACCGTCCAGCGATGCGCCTTGCGATCGGTCTGGACGACGTAGAAGCGCACCGCGATGCAGGCGCAGATCGCGGCAATCATGCTGCCCGCCTCGAACGGATAGCCGAGAAAATGCCAGACGATCGGAACCGAAACAGCCACCGTCGCCCCCTTGTCTTGTCCCATCGCAGCCGCGACCGGCGCCAGCGCAGCAAGCGGCGCCACCACCTTGCCCATCATCGCGTCGCCACCACGCCCAGCGCTGCGAGCAGGCTTAACCCCACGATCGCGGCCGGCCGCTTCAGCAGTGGCAGAGCAGTCCAGAAATCGACAGGGTGCGGCCGGCGGCGAAGCTGTTTCACCATGCCCGGAGCAGCCATGTAAGCAAGCGCCAGGCCGGATAGACCAAAAGCGACCGCGACCGGGTCCATCAGGCGCTGCAACAGAAGCAAACTGCCGGTGTCGGCCGGCTTTGCCGGGTTCCAGCCCCAAAGGACGATCGCCGCGCCACAGCAGCGGATGGCCATACCGGTGGCAAAGCAGAAGATCGTTGCGCGCCACACCGTCACCGGATGGCGGCGCTTGTCGATCGCACGGCGACGCCAGACGTGCCGGATCAGGTCGACCGCCATCATCGTCGCCAGCACCATGGCGGCGGTCATCACCGCCAGATTGATGACGACCAGCCAGCCTTGCCCGTCGAAGCTGGGCGGCGCGACCGTTGCCGGCCCGTCCGCCACGGCCCGCGCGGCATAGCCTTTGGCGGAGGCGGCCGAAATCATGCGGGCGCGCCCCAGCGCGCCCGTGCGAGCGTCATCATACGATCAGTCCTTTCAGTGTGTCGGTTCAGGCGCGGATTGCTATTGCCACTTCACCGCCGCGTAGATCGCGCGCATTTCGGCGAGGTTCTTGGCAGCTTGCAGCTTCTCGACCGTCACCTGTTCGACCGCCTCGATCCGCGCAGTGCCGGTGTTCGATGCGTCGGCCCCGGTTGCATACCGCTCGATCGTCTTGACGATGTCGGTCTCGCCCCGCGCCGCCGCCTCGGCCAGCGCGAACCGGAAGCGACGACCGCGCGCGACCGGCGCCAACCCGAGCAACGCCGCAACCCGCCCGGCCGCGGTCGTCGCCAAGGCGTTGTACGCCTCGACCTCGGCTTGCTTCATCGAATAGACCGCCTTCTTCGCACCGCCGGGCGACATATAGCGCATGCGCTGATCCTCGGCGTCCTGCTTGACCTTTGCGATCAGGTCCGCACGCAGGACGGCGGGGGTCGGCTCCGGCATCGTGCGCGGCGTGAAGCCGCTAGGCCCTAGTTGCCAATCGCCGGGCGCGACGGACACGTCAGGACACGACACCGGATCGCAACCTTGCGGACAGTTCATCATCAGCGTTTCGAGATCGTCGGCACTGACGATGCTGCGGACGACGGAATCGGACTGCCGAACTATCGCGTACCGCATTATTTCTTGAACTCCGAAACCGCGATTGACGCTCGAAACACGTAGTAGATGCGTGTCCCGCTCGACGTGCTCAGCGCCAAGTCATAGGTGACGGAGCCGGCCGCAGGGTTATCGAGAAACCAGAACGAGTAAGGCGCACGGGCACTTGCCGTGCTGACCGTGATCGGGTTCCCGATCCGCACTGTCTGGCCGTTCTGGGTGCGGTTGACGTACATTTCAGCGCCACCCGAACTGGTGCCTGCCGATACCGAGGTCTCGTACTGGATGTCGATGCGAGTGTATCCGAGGCCGGAGGCGTTCAGCGCGGCGGACTGGGCAATTCGAACCTCCCCGTTGCTGGCCTCTTCGCTGCCGCCCGAGACGGCCACGCTCGATGTCACTGCTTGGTTGGCGATCTTGTCCGTGATGATGCTGTCGCGGACCAGCAGGCTACCGTCCACAATCATATCGGCATCGACGTAGAAGACGCCGCGCTGACCATTCGACTTCGAAAGACGAACCCTAGTAGAGCCGTCGCCAGTGGTGCCGACCACCTCCCAATATACCGACGTACGGCCATCGGCGGCGGCAAGGGTAGCTGCCTGCTGCTGCACGGTGGCTACCGTGCCGTTATAGTCGCTCCGCAGCGCCTGCACCGTCTGCGCCACGGCCCCGGCCTTCGCATCGGCAATGGCCGTTGCTCGATCCTCGATCCGGGCGGACAGGATGTTGCTGGTCTCGTCGATCCGGCCGTTGACGGCGCCAATGGTGTTACCGAGGCCGCTGACCGCATCGCCGCGCAACTGTGCTTCAAGCGTGGCGGTGCGGCTTGCCGCCGCATACCGGTTCGGCAGATCGGCCAGCGTTTCTTCGTTCGCTGTGATGCGCGCCAGCACGCCGCCGGGCGCGTTCAACGTGGCATCGGCCTTGCCCGCCTTGATCTCGCCATCGGTGGCCGGACGCAGCGCGAGGCGATGCCAGACCATATACTTGGCGGCCATGCCACGACCGAAGCCGGCCCATCCATGCATGGCGTGAACGTTGATCTGGTCACGGCCATCAAGGTCGACCATCTTCGTCCACGACCGGGTCTCGCCGGGCCGATCGCCGACCAGTCCGTTGATGTCGGGATCAGAACAGAAGTCGATGTTCCAGACGCCGTGCAACGTGACGCCCGCGCCGCGCGCCCCCGAACCGTCGAACCCGGCGGTGACCTCGATCACCCACTTGCCGGCGCCGGCCGTGTAGATCGTCTGGACGAAGCCGCTCGATACATCCGCGACATCGTTCAGCGTCTGAACGCAGTACTGGCCGCCACCGCGACCCGGCGCCAACCTGTTGGTGCGGAAGTTGCCTTCGGCAAGCCACACCGACCAACGCGACGGCAGCACCCCGCCGTCCGGCCAGTAGTTGAAGTTGTCATTGAAGACGATGCTGGTGCTGACGGCAGACGCGGCCGATTCCAGCGTTGCCGCGCGCGAAGCAATTGCGAGGTCGGCATCGGCATATGCGCGGGTCACTTCCTCGGCTTTCGCGGCGATCCGGGCGTCGACCGTACCAAGGCTGGCCTCGATCGACTGCGCCCGTTCGGCAAAGGCCGCGTCGGCGCGGGCCAGTGCGTCGGTCGTGTCTTTGACCCGCGCGACGGTGCCGAGCAGCACAGGCGACGCGCGGCCGACGCTGTACGGGTTCCACGCCGTCTGACCTTCACGGGCGGCACCAACATACGGACGCAGGAACCATGCGTAGCTGTCGGTATAATTCTTGATCGTATCTAGCTTCCGCAGGATCAGATAGCCGTTGACCGCGCCGTCGGGCACGCGTGCCGAAACGACGCCGGCACGAGCATAATACGAAAGACGGTCGCCGAGGTTCTCGACCGGGCCGGCGACTGCCGAATGGATCGCCGACATGAACCCGCCGGTGCCGTCACGGAACACAAGGATAACCTGCACCTGCGCACGGTGGCAGTTCACCAGCGCGGAGAATTGCAGATACTCGCCAGCGGTAACCGGGAAAGTTGAGCTGTTCCAATCGATATACGCCGACCCATCAGCCGTGTTCGGCGGACCGTATTGCAGGATCGACAGCACATTCTCGCCCGGCGGATGGTACGGGTCGCCAGCGGCGTTAAGACCTAGATACGGAACGGGATCGAGCGGGCCGCCGGGCGTATGCCTTCCCGTCGCCCAACCGTCCGTCGTGACGAGGTCACTGTTCGGCACCATATTCCCGCCGCCGGGCGAGAAGGTCGCCTCCACGGTATCGACACGCCGTGCCACCGCCCCATCGCGCTCGATAGCTGTCGTATCTACGCGGCTGATCTCGGCTCGCACAGCGCTATCGTCGTAGCCTCCATCGGCGACGATGCTGTCGATCCGCCGTGTCAGGGCGCGGTCGGCGTCGGCATAGGCCGTGGTAATCTCTTCGGCCTTCGCCGCAATACGGCTGTCGACCGTGTCGAGGCTGGCCTCGATCACCTCCGCTCGCTGGGCGAAGGCTTCGTCGGATCGAGCGAGCGCGTCGGTCGTGACCTTCACATCGGCACGGACCGCGTCGTCGCCCTCTGTCACGCTGGCCGACACGATGTCGATTTCACGGGCCAGCGCGCGATCGTCGTCGGCACGAACCAACTGCTCGTTGGCAATGATCGCGCGAATGTCGCGATCATCATAGCCGCCGCTCTCCGCAACGATACTATCGATCCGGCGGGAGAGGGCTTCATCGGCCCCTTTCGCCCGGTCGACCTCGGCGGCGAAGTCACGCACCGCGTCGTCGATCGCCTGATCGGCCGCGTCGATGCGGGCGTTGGCGTCCGCTGCCGCCTGATCGGCCGCCTGCCGCGCTTCATCAATCCGCTGATTAGCGGTCGCTACAGCGAGGTTGACCGCCGGGATCGCGACATCGTTGATCTCATCGACACGGGCGAGCAGTTCATCCGCCGGCCGACCGCCGACAGCGTTCGTGTCCTTCGACGTGTTTTCGCCGGTCACATCGGCGTAATCGACCGGGCGACCTTCGCCGACAACGGCACCCCATGGCAACGGCTGATCGACAGCGACGCCGTCGAGAACGTCACCCGCTACCAGCCTAGGGGTCGGCGGTGCCGTCCCAGTCCGGCCGAGCGCAAAATCATGCTTTGCCGCCGTCTCTCCCCGAAGGATCAGTTCGACGGTCATGTTGACGGGATCGACGGTGCGTTTCAGCACGACGCAGGGCTGATTGACCAAGCCGTCATCCGGCAGATGCACGATCAGCAGATCGCCGGCCCCGTAGCGGCGCAGGCGCGGCTTGCAGGTCACAACGATTTCGCCCAGTTCCCGCGCGTCGAGCAGTTCATAGGCGGCAAGCTGCGCCGCCTGATCCTTCGACTGGACCAGATTGTATTGCCGCTCTTCGGCCTTCTCCTCGCCGTCCTCGGCAAGGTAGCTGGCGATCGTCACCGCGGTCGACGGGACATATTCCCACTTATGATCGGCAGACCGGTACTTCGGCACGATCGTATTGAGCCGGCTTTCCCAGCCTTGCATCGCGCCGACTTCGACTTCGTCAGTGGCGAGGTCATATTCGGTGATCGTATCGAGCGCGACGCGCGGCGCCGACAGCTTCAAACCCAGCTTTCCCCCGATCCAGCAACGCTCCGCGCCGCCGGCCGCAAGGATGTTTTTCATGTTGTCGTCGCGGTTGCCCGGCTCGTGAATGACGCCGTCGACCTTCCAGCCATTGGCATCGCACACGTTGGCCAGCGCCACGAAATCGGCGACGCGAATGCCGTCGATTGGGATGCCGGGACCGAACGTCTTGCGATAGCGCGCGTCCGGGTTCGACTCATCGCGTTCCCACGTGCCGAGCGCATAGCGCAGGCCGTGCAGGCCGGGACAGCGCGACCACTCCCATGTCGCCTTCGCGGCCGAGAATGCCGCCGTATCGGTCGGATCAGCCCAACGGTGCGGTCCGCTGCCGCCCGGATAGGTGCTGTCCTTGCGCGGATCGTAGCACAGCACACCCCGCCACACGGCACCGGTCTGGGGAACGCCTGCCGCGAACCGCTTGCCGTCCTCATCGAATCGGAGGCACCACGAGATTGCAGCATAGCTGGACAGCTTGTGCTGCGGCCCCCAGGTCTGGGAACCGCCCCAATGCGTCGATAACGCCGCCGGCTCGGGCGTACGACCAAGCTGGTGATAGACGTACAGATGGTTGGCGGCATAGCCGGTCGCGGCGTTCCCGTTCAGCGTGACCGGCACGAAGTCGAGATAGGGCGCGACGAAGCCTGCGACCGGTCCAGCGCCGGAATACACGTCGACCAACACCATGTACGGGTTGTTGACCTTGGATACCTTGCCGCCGAACCCCTCTTGGTTGATCCGGTTGCCGCCGTAATAGGTCTCGCCGATCAGGTATGGCTTGGGTTGGTTCGCCCCAAGCGTGATCCGGTTGACGCTGCCCGACATGGCAGGCGGTTTCTTGGCGGTAAGCTGCGCGGTGACGTTGGCCGCGACCGCGACGGCAGCCGCGATGGGCTGGTGCGGCCCCGGAATGAGGGCGGCGATGCCAGCAACGGTGCCAATGAATTTCGCAACGGCGCTCACAGTCGCCACGCCCCCTTGAATGCCTGTGGAATGATATTGACGATGCCACCGCCCAGATGGTCAGCATGGTAGCCGGCGACCATCTGGCCGCCGCCGATCGGACCGGACCCCGTCTGCCCGGTCGACACGACGATCGCGTCAAACGGGTCGTCGGTACCGCTGTCCATCAGCGCCAGATCACCGACCCACATCGCGGCCGGCGCGATGCGCGGCAGCATTGAATCGAGCAGCCCAGCCAGATCGTCATGCCCGGTCGCGCGCAGCGCCTTCATCGCACCGACTGCCGAATAGAACCGGGGGATCGACGGCACCTTGTGCCCCAGCGCCCGCATCTGGGCGCGGGCGAGGTGGATGCAGGTTCCCCCGCTATCCCATCCGAACGGCCGGGTGCGGAAGCGCGCGACGACCGCTGCCGTCTGCTCGGCCCGAGCATGAAGGTTCATCATACCCGCTGAACCCCGCGCGGCGGCGACACGACGCCCCACGGTATCTCGACATCCATCCCGACCGCATTGTCGAACCCCCGCTCGCCCGCGAAGACGCGTTGGTGCGCGGGCGAGGTCAGTGCGTTGCCGTCGTTGCGTATCAGCAGCCGTTGCGACCGGGTGACGCACCCGATGTCGAGCGCGCGCGTGCCGGTCTGCCGGCGGATGACCGTCTTGTCGGTCTGCCAATCGGCCATGAGATCGGGTTCACCAATCAACCGGCCGGTGGCTTCATCGACCTCCCCAATCCACATCCGCAGGCGGGAATTCTGATAGGCCGGCTGCGACAGTTCAACCGCCGCCGCAACGTTGCGCGGCAGGAAAGTGATGGTGCCGGCGGGCAGTTCGTCGCCGGTCCCCTCGGTCAGCGCTTCGAACGCGTCGACCGTCCCGAACACGTCGTCGATCGACTGATATAGCTGCCCGGCATAGGGTACCATGCCGCCGTCACACAGCAACACGTCCCGGCCGGGCAGTTCGAGCTTCAGCAGCCCGACCAGCGTCACGCGATCCATCAGGCGGCTTCCTCAATCGTAAATTCGATACGGGTGTTGTGATCGACAGCGAGTTCCCAATCCTGCTCGCTGCCGTCGATCAGTCCCTCGATCATTGGCCGGACCAGATGCACGCGCGCCCCATCGGCGAAGGCACGGCGAAGCATGGTATCGTCAACCGATAGCGTTGCCCGTCCGTCGATCCCGGCGGCGGCATCGGCACCGACGTTGTGCAGGTAATGCTGACCGCTGCTCGACTCGATCGAGAACCAGAAACCCTCGCGAACGATCGCGTACGGCGGCAGTCCACGGACGCGGATCGATCCGCCGGTCTGGCCTGCACCATCGACCACAACGCCCGTCCCGCAACCCGACTGGTCGACCGACAGCAGCGGATACGGCACGCGCAGACCCTTGCGCTTGGCCCGGATCAGGCGCGACACGACGACTCGCGCACCGTCCTCATCGTCAAGCGGAGGCAGTGTCATAGCGATGCGGTAGTGGTTGCCCAACCGGTCGACCCGGAGGGCGCTGGCACCGCGCTGGACGCCCCCTCGATCGACGATCGAGGCAATGGCACCGTTCGGCACGATGTTCGGCGGAAATTCGAGCATTATGCGAGCCGCTGCCTGTTCTGCATTGCCGCCCGGCGGCTCGTCGTCCGCTGGGACTGAATGTTCACGTCGCTGGAAATGCCGACCACGCGCGACGCGAAGCCGGGTGCTTCCTCGATCCTGACCGTCGCCGGAGCGTTTCGGCCACCGCGCAAGGCGCTGTTCGGATGAATGGTGCCGGCGCTGTCGGGCACGAACGGCTCTGGCCCATGTTCGCCGACCATGTACCAGTTGCCCGGTCCGACCCGACCGCCCGACGCCTTGCCGCCGCCGAAACCGAGCTTGGAAAACACGTTCCAACCCTTGCCGAACAGCCCGCCCAAACCGCCGAAATTCGGATCGGCATTGATCGTTTCCCCGGTCGACATCAGGCCGGAACCGCTACCCTTTGAACCGCCCAGCAAGCCGCGCAGAAAACCGCCGCCGGCATCGCCACCGCCGCCCAGCATGTTCGCCAGCGGCTTGATCAACTGTTGCTGGACCTCGATCCGGACCAGATCGCGGATGATCGACGATGCCATGTCGCGGAACGACTTCGCCAGATCGTCCGCGCCCATCACCGCGTCGGCCATCCAGTCGTTCAGCTTTTCGAACCCCGCGACCTGAATGCTCTCGATCGATTCGTTCACCGCCGCCGCCGACCGGTTCAGGTCGCGGCGATAGGCGTCCATCGGACCTTCATTGTCGCGTTCGGCCTGTTGCCGGCGCTGGCCATAGATCGCGTCGAGTTGATCCTTGCGCGCCCGTGCGTTCGACCACGCGGTACTGGACGTGGCTTCGGTGGCGAGGATCAGATCGAGGTCCGCTTCCTCCTGCCGACGTTGCAGATCAAGCAATCGCAACGCTGCCGCCCGGCGCGCGGACGCGCTGTCGGCAAGGTCCATTTCGGCCCGGACGGTCTCCTGCGCAGCTTCGTTCGACGCCTTGCCCAGATCGTACCGTTCCTGCGCCAAAGCCGCCGACCGCCGCTGTTCGGCCAACCCTTCTTTCTGCGCCAGTTCGCCTTCCTTGGCCGCGATCAGCGCCGCACGCTTCGCTTCGTTCAGACCATCGTCGAGCGCTACCGACCGCGCATAGGAGGCGCGATCTTCCTCGATCGCCGCCATCTCCGCATCGTACCGTGCGGTGATTGCGCCGGTCAGGTCGGCGGTCGCTTCCAGCGTCGCGACCCGGATGCGACCCAGTTCATCCTGATACTGCGCCTGCTCGCGCGCACGGTCCTCGGCAGTCTTACCCTTCGGTCCGCTGGAACGGTCGGACTTCGGCCCATCCGAGCCGCCGAAGGTCGGGTTCGACGTGCCGGTGTCCTGTGCGGTCGCGTTGCGGATATCGGCGATGATCCCGCGCACGGCTTTGTTGTAGGTCTGTACGACCTCCATCTGTCCGCGCAGATCAGCTTCCGCCTGTGCGATCCGATCATCCGCGCGCTGACGCATCGTAGAACCGACCGCACCCGGTGCCGTGCCGCCCTGTGCCGCCGCGATGCTTTCAATGGACGCTCTCTCCGCCTTCGCACGCGCTAGAGCCGAACGGGCCTTGACCATGTCCGCAGCGGCAGACTTCAGCGACTCGGCTGCCGCACGTCCATCCGCCTTTGCTTTTGCAATCACTTCCTTGCGCAACTGACCCGTGGCAATCGCCAGTTGCAGCGACCGTTCGCGAGCTAGGTCCAAGGTCTTGTTCGCGGCATCCTGCGCCTTGCGCACCGCATCCGATGCAGTCGCCGTGCGGAACAGCAACGGCCACAGCAGCGTCAACAGCGAGATGGCAACGCCGAGCGGCCCGGCGAGCGCGATCAGGCGCGTACCGAGCATCCCCACCATCGTCGCGGCGCCAGCCTGCAATGCCAGCCTGCCCATCAGGCTGACGACCAATCCCATGGGATTGACGATCGCGGCGAGGGCAACGGGGATGGCGCCCAGACGAAGCGCAAACAGCGGCAGCGCCATCTTCGACAGCGTGACCAGGGCGATCAGCACCGGACCAAGTGAGGCGGCGAACAGACCCGCCGCAACCCAGGCATAGTGAAACGCAGGTGGTAGATCGGCGAGCCACTGCAGCCCAACGGCGGCGGCGTTCTTGACCGCCGCGAACACCGGCAGCAGGATTTGCCCCAGCTTAATCGACAGGTTCTCGATCGCGGTCGCCAGTCGCGCACTGGCAGCAGCGTCACCTTCGAGCAGGACCGCCATCTTCTGGTCGGCGGTGACCTTGTCGATGGCGCCGCGATAGCGTTCGATCCCAGCGGCACCTTGGCTCATCAGCGCGATGGCGGTCCGCATTCCGTCCGATCCGAACATCGCCGACAGCGCCTCGCGGCGGCTCTTATCCGACAGGTTGCCCAGCTTTTGGCGCAGTATCTCCGCGACCTCGGTCAGCGGCTTTGCTTTCCCAGTGGCGTCAAAGAACTCGATACCGAGTTGCTTCATGATCCCGGCCGCTTCCTTCGACACCGGGTTCAGGCTGGTCAGGAACGTCTTGAAACTCGTGCCGGCGTCCGACCCGCTGGCGAAGGTCGACGCGGTTGCCGCCAAGGCGACGTTCAAATCCTCGAACGGCACGCCCAGTCCACCGGCCACGCCGCCCGCCTGACCGATCGCGAGCCGATAATCATCGAACCCCATCTTTGATGCATCCAGCGCGCCCGAGACTTTGTTGACGATGCCCGGCAGGTCGCCGCTGGTTTTGCCGAACTGCGCCATGATGTCGGTCGTCAGGTCCGACGCGCCCGCGAGTTCCGTCTGCCCGACCACCGCGAGCCGCATTGCTGCCGTCAAACCGCCGTTCAGGATCGCCGCCGCCGACATGCCGTTCTTGGCCAGCATCTCGATCGCGCCGGCCGCCTCGATCGAACTGCGCCCCATCGCCGGCCCCAGCTTCATGGCCGCGTCGGATAGCTGCTGTAGCTGGGCAGGCGATGCGTTCAGCATCGCCGCCTGCACCCGGTTCATCGCCGTCTCGAAATCGGCCGCCGTATCCTTGCTGCGCTTGCCGACCAGCGCCAACGGCACCGTGA
This sequence comes from Sphingomonas epibiotica, assembly GCF_039615155.1. Classification (NCBI taxonomy): domain Bacteria; kingdom Pseudomonadati; phylum Pseudomonadota; class Alphaproteobacteria; order Sphingomonadales; family Sphingomonadaceae; genus Sphingomonas; species Sphingomonas epibiotica. The sequence goes on from NZ_JBDGHY010000004.1 coordinate 453,052, forward strand.
TGCCAGCGGTCAGCGCCACGCCCGCGCGCGTCACTTTCTGGCCCACCGACGCAACCGCTTCGCCCGCCTGTATCATGGCGGTATTGATGCGGTCCGCCGCGCGCTCGACCGCATTGCCCATGCTGTCGGTCGAGCGTTCCAGATCCTGTTCGGTTTTTTTTGCACGCGCACTGGCGGCTTTCATGCCGGACTCGAACGCAGCATCCTTCACGCTCATCGACGTGACAAGCGAGGCGATAAGCTGCTGCATTCAAACCCCCTTCGTGGAAATGAAAAGGGCGCCGCAATCGCGACGCCCTTTGCGTTGGCCAATCTGGCCGTGAGTAGTGATCGGTTTTAGTTGTTCCGGATCATTACCGAACGGGTCGCTTGAGGCAGCTTGTGCTGCCGCCACGCTTAATCGTTTCGGCACATTCCAAGGCTCGTTTAGTCGCGGTATCCATGCAAATTCTAAACGAAGCCTGAAACTCTTTCGTATCAGGATCGTCAGCATGCGTTACGATACCATCTCGATATGAGAACCACTGAAAACCAGTGAACCCGCCGAACCCGTTCCGGGCATTGACCCGTCCACATGCGGTTTTTTCGGCAGGATTGATGGTGATCTGCTCGAAGCGCGCAGAGTCTGGCTCTCGAAGAGATTTTCGAACACTCTGCTCGACAGCCGTTTGGAAAGCGTCGTCCGAAGAGGTCGAAACACTGCACGCGCCTAAGCAAGCAGTCAGCAATATGACGATTCGCATTGCGCCCTCGAACGGTTGGTGGCTGCCAACCTAACAACTCAATCCTAACAGCATCAAACTAGAAACTACCGACGCCGTTCGACCTTCCGGATCGTCATTGGCACGCCCGCCGCGCGCATGGTCTCGAACACGGCAAGCTGTTCCATCGGCGTCTGACGGCCTCGCTTTTCGCGACCGAGCATCGCTTCAGCGTAGTGCGAAAAGCCCCGCAGATTATCCACACGGGCGAACCGTTCGGTCGCCCATGCGCCGTATAGCACCCGCTCCCGATCGCGGCGGAGCGCGTCAGCCGCACCTCGCATGGCCGCCCCGTACGTCGCCTGACACTGGTCCCAGAACGACGACGGCGGAAACCCCGCCGCCGCCCATGCCCGTTCTAGGCCTTCCCAGTCGGTCGGCGCGTACGGGTCGACGGCTTTTTTGGCGCCGGGCCGCCCTCCTCGACGACCCGATCGGCGGCAGCGGCGATGGCGGTACCGATAATCTCGCCGAACCGCTTGAACCCGAGGTTGTCGATGATGTCGTTGACTTCCGCCATGCCGATCCCCGGATGATGCTTGACGAGGCCATGTAGGGCGAACGACCGCAGGGTGCCGATGCGCAGATCGCGTGCCGCTGCCGCCATCTTCACCTTGTCGTCGACATCACCCAAGCCGACCGAAGGCATCGCGTCCTGAAGGATCGCGAAAAACCCCTTGTCGTGCTCTGCCTCCAGCGCGCACTGGGCCGCCGTTCCGATGAACAGCGTCCAGCGCGCGCCCATGGCGTCGAACGGGACTTCTCCGCGCATTACGCGCCGGCCGCTTCGGTCGTCGCGCCGGTGAAGCGCACGGCGATCGACTGCGTCTTACGGTCACCGATCGGCACCGCGCGCGGACGGCTCTTGACGATCAGGAAGCCTTCGATCTCCCAGGTACCATCCTCGGTCAGCAGCACCGACTTGTACGCACGCACCTTGCCATCCTGATGGGCAGCCGCGAGCAGCAAATCGGTCGGCGATCCCGGAATGTAATTGACCATCAGCGTGCCTTCGCCCGGCTCGATCAGTCCTGTTTTGTACTCTTTACGGCGGCCCGGCGACTTCATGTGCGTGACTTCGACGTCGTCCGCCACTTCTTCAGCGAACGGCACCTCGACCACTTCGTCGAGTTCGGTCAGAACGCCGGCCGCATTCGCCAGCCAAAATTCGGTACCCCAGCCAATCTGGGCTTCGCTGTTGCCGTTTGCGTCAGCCATTATTCTGCTCCTGCATTGAACCTGTGTACGTGAACTGGATGTCGATGATCTGGCGGTAGAGGTCGGTGCCATCGCCGCTCGCCTCGCGATCGGCGCGGACCGACACGTCCTGCCCGCGCTGGAACCGGACGCCATCGATCATCGTCGCCGGCACGACGGCCGCGATGGCGGCATCGCGGAGTGCGAGCGACGACAGGAAATCGACCGACCAGATATCGATCTGAATGCGGGCGACCGTGGGGTGAAAACCCTTCATGTGCTGCCCGCGCCGGTCGGAAATGGTATGGAGCGTGATCGCTGGCACTTCGGCGCCCTGCACCCGCCGCATCCAGTCTACCCGCGTTCCAACGGCTTCGCTGATCGGCGCCGCCGACAGCAACCGCTTGGCCAGCGCCGCTTCGAAACTCATTGCGCCGCTTCCCTAACCAATGCCGCCAGCCCAGCGGCGACGATGCCGATCGCCTCCGCGCCCTTTGCGTCGACCGCCGGGCGGGCGAACGGCTGCGGCGCTGAATGCGACGTGCCCCATTCGAGCAGGTGCATCGTCGAACCGGCACCGCCGCGACGCGGCCCGATGAAGATCGACACATCGCGCGGCCCCATGCCGTCGAGCACGAATCCCGGCGAATTTGTCACAGTGATCGTGCGGCGGTGCCGCCCCGTGTCGACCGGGATTAAGCGGCGCTGCTCGGTGGCGACGACGTTGGCCGCGACCCGCAACACCCCGTCTACCTTGCGGCGCGGCGTCGCATTCGCGAGGCGCGTCAGCTTGCGATCCAACTGGCGGAAACCGGTCGTGCTGAACGACCCGGCCTTGCCCATCAGCGAACGATCCGAACGACGCCGATGTCGATCGCATCCTGCCGACCTACCGGCACGACCGAGACAATCTCCCATAACTGCCCATCGGGGCGTGCGGGACAGCGAAGGCGGTCCTCCACACTAAGGCCGCCGACCGCATCGGGATCGATTTTCGAATCCCAACGGATGCGGAACAGCGCGGGCATGGCCGCCGCCGTTTCCGCATTTGCGTACCGCTCGCGGCCCGGCGAGCCGATGAACTGGGCAGAACGCTTCCAGACCACGACAGGCGGCCCAGGTACGTTCTGCGTACCGTTATGAACCAGCGGGCCGGACCGCTCGATCTGGATGCGCTTGTCGAGACGCGACGGCTTCATACCAGCATCCGCCGATATGGATCGCAGACAACCATCGCCGGTGCGAGTGCCGTTGCCGCCTCGCCATCCCGCAAACGATCAAACGCTGCAGCGTACAGCAGCACACCATGCAATAGCGGCGCCGGCACAGTTTCAGGATCGGCTCCCGCGATCGTACGGCCGGTATATTGCTCGACCCACTGGACCCCCGCCAATAGTGCGAGGTTGAGCGTATCGTCTTGATCCTCGTTGTCTGCGTCATAACGGAGGAAGGCTTTGACCAACTCCAGCGTCAGCGTGGGCATGTCAGGCGCTTCCTACGTTCAGGGGACCGGAGATGGCAAAGGTGTAGAGCGGTCAGCGCAAACGCCGCCGCCCCACGACGTGAAGAACTAGTTGGCGCGCTGCTGGCGCGACTGGCGAGCGGGCTTCTGCTCGGTGGTGACGGACGGCTTCGACGCTTCGTCCGGCGTCGCGTCTTCGGTCACGTCCTCGTCGGTCTCTTCGACGGCGCCGCTTTTCAACAGCGGCTCAGCCTCCGCGGCGGTCATCTTGCGGACCGTGCCGATCGGCGATCCTTCGAGATCGCGCTCGTAACGATAGTGCTTCATGGGGCTTCTCCTTTCCAGAAGGGCGGAAGCGCCCCTCAGGAAAGGGGTGGGTGCTACACCCACCCCCATGTGGAGGATCAGGGGTTCACGTTGCCGTAGACGAACGCCTCGGGGCGATAGATCGCCAGCGCAAGCCGCTCTTCGGCGAGGATGGTGACGAGGTTCGCGATGAAGTTGTCGCGGTCCTCGCTCGAGACGGTAACCGCCGCGAGCATCCGATCGAAGATTTGGGCGGCCATGCGCCACGCGCCGGTCGTAAACTTGCCGACCGCCTGCGTCTGGGTCTGCACGACCGGCTGACCCCAGAGGGTCGGACCGGTCAGCCCGGCCGGGTTGGCGAGGATGTAGCCGCCGGCCGCGTCCTTCACGAGTTCGATGTTCGTCCAGTCAATCGGGTTCAGCACAAAGCCGGTCGAAAGGTATTCGGCAAGAGACACCTGCAACATGCCCAACCGCAGACGGTCGACCGGCGTTTCGCCCGCAACGACCGCACCGGTTGGCTTTGCATAGGGCGAAGCGACAGCATTGATGCCAAGGATGTTTTGACCGACGCCATCACCGTTCAGCAGCTGCCCGTCTTCCTTGAAGGCGAGGCCGTAACGCAAGCGCTCATCGATCATTGACTGCAAGGCAGGCGCGTCGGCGAGGATTTCCGACGATGCCCGCATCCAGTGCGCGATCTTGCGGACCGGGGCCTGCTTCAGCCCGTACTTCAGGCTGGATTCCGGCTTGAGCGCACCTTCCGCGGTCATGCCGGCCGCGTTGGTGAAGCCGGTTTCCTGCGGATATTCGATCGAGGACGACGACGTCGTGCCCGGCGCGATCAGGTCGCGCACACGTAACTGACGGTTCTGCAGGTTGGTCAGCATGCCCGGAACCCGCTCGGCACGGACCAGCGCGCCTGCTGAGCCGTCGGCGTTGGTCGACAGCGAGGTGATCGTCTTCATTTCGACGGTCACGGTGCGACCTTGCGCCATGTTGCCGCCCAGCGCCTTGAACTCCTCGCTTTCGACAAACTGCGCGCCGACACTGCGGTCCTGCTCTTCGTCGCCGCCGGTACGGGCCATCTTCTGTTCGAAGTCGTCCATGCGCGTCTTGATTTCGGTTAGGCCGGACAGCGCCTGGTCGGCTAGTTCCTTGGCGGTACCGGTCAGAGGTTCGCCACGCTCGGCCTTGCCCAGCGCGTTTTCGGCGATACCCTTCACTTCGTTCAGCTTGTTATCGAAGTGAGTCTTCAGTTCGGTCGCGATTTCCGAGACGCTTCTGCCGTTATGGCCGTCGGGGGAGCGCATGTAGCGGCCCTTCGCCCGTTCGGCACCGGTCATCGGCCCGAGCAGCGCCACTCGGCCCAGCGCAACCGCGCTGGCCATCAGGATCGTCGTTCGCATTGTTTGCCCTTTCGGCAGAGAGGATGATTACCCGCGAAGGATCGTGTCCAAGGTTCGCAAGTCGTCGATCGCCTTCGCCTCGGGTTCCCCCCGAAGATGCGGCGTGCAGGCTGCGGCCATTGCCGCTGCCTTGGTTCGAGAAAATCCGGCGTCCCGCAGGAAATCCTCAAGATCGCGGACAGTCGGCATGTCGCCGGCGCCGAGAATGTCTTTGAACCCGGTGATTCGGGTCCGATTGTTCATCGGTACCGTCACCAGCGATATTTCGTGCAATCCCAGCTTCGTCAGGTGCCGGGATTTGCCCTCAAAGTGGCGCGCTTGGGTGATGAACCCCATGGAAAGGCCAGTAATGACCCCAGATTTCACGTCCTCGCGCGCCTCGCGGCCCGCCGACGACGTCGAAAAACGCCCTTTGACATGCATGCCGTCGGCGCGATCGTCGAATTGCGTCCAGACACCCACCGGTCGCTTGCGGTCGTGGTGCAGCAGCATCGGCAGGCTCTTGCGGCCCTCCAACTGCACCGCGCCACGCATAACGATATCGCCGCCGTGGTCGACGTCGCCGTAGCTGATCGCGATGCCTTCGATATTGCCATCATCGTCGATCGATTTGGCGTCGAGCGCGAAGTCTAGTTCGTCTAACATCACGGTTTCTCCGGGGAAGGCGTTGGGTCACCGAGCGCCACGTCCTGCATCTGGCGGTAGATCGCATCGCCGCCTGGCACCGGCGCCCAGCCTTCCAGCGCGCGGACCTCGTTGATCGTCATGAAGGGCTTCATCTTGTCGTAGAAGTTCGCCCGGCCGACCGAATCGGCGCGAAGAAACGCCTCAACGTTGAACCGAATTGCGAAACCAGCGCGACGATCGGCGCGGCTTAGCAATTGCTTGCCGAGCGCACCTTCCATTCGCTTCAGCCGCTTGCGCATCTTGAACTTCATGACGCTATTCGTCTGTTCCGTGATGCTGCTGCCGAGCGTTGTGTTGCCGACCGCCTGGCCGACAAGGTGCGGGTCGACCTCGAACACCCGACAGATGTCCTCAACCGAGAACCGCCGGCTTTCGAGCATCTCCGCGTCGACCGGGTTGATGCTCAACTGCTGCCACGACAGCTTGTTATCTAGCAGCATCGGCCGGCCAGCGTTGCGCGCGCCGACGAACTTCTCGACAAGCAGGTCTTCGAGTTCCTTGCGTTGGGACGCGGTCAGGATGCGCTCGGTACTCAGCACGCCGGACGGTTGAACGCCGTTGATGAACGTCTTCGCAGCGGCTCGGTCGACCGATGTCGCGGTATCGAATGTCGCGCGACAGACGGCGAGCGGCGAAACTCCGCCCAGCGCACTGCCGCCGAACCCGCGAACATGCAGGATGCGCTGCTGCGTCTCGATCCGCGACCGGCTGTCGGCGGTCCAGCGATATTCAAGATCTCGGTTTGACAGCCGGCGAACCTGCACGCGGTCGGGGCACAGGATCGGCTCCAACGCGATCAGATTGCCGCCGGTCCCGAAGAACATCTCCGCATAGGCGTTGCCGTGCAGTTCGATGCTGGCGGCCATGAACTCCCAGAAATCGAAGGCACTCTGGTCGTAATTCGGGCTGTCGTGCAGCAATTCATGCAGGGGGTGACTGGTGTCGTTGATGGCAACCCCGCCGGGGCCAGGGCGCTGGACGTAGATCGGGAGCGACGCGATGTTGCCTGCCCAGAAGCTGACGCACGCCCAGGTCGCCGATAGTCCGAGCGCCGCGCTACGCCGCAGGAACCGGACGTCATCGTACGCCTCGGTCGTGATGCGGTTGGTGACAAGGTTGTCGCGATCGGAACGACCGGTAACGAACGACTCGAGCCCCTCGATGTCCTTTCCGGCGAGCCGTGCCGCATTCCACTGCCGTTCGAGCGCCGCAGCGCGGGCGGAAAGCGTATAGCCCGTCATGCCGTCGCCCGAAGCGATGCGATCCAATCGTCCACATTGCCTCCCATGGCTTCCGGATTGCGGCTCATCAGCATGGCCGCGTTGAACATGGCCGCCAGCGGGTCGATCTTTGCTGACGGCTCGCGCTTGACAATCGCCACGGCGGTCGCGCCGCGCGGTTCCATCTTCGCGTTACCCACACACCAGCGCATCAGCGCCGTGCCCGCGTGTCGCATCGTCCGCGCCGCGAGCTTGCGGGCGGTCGCCTTGACCACACTCGATAGTTTGAACCCCTGTCCGATCGCGACCATCTGCTCGTCGGTGAATTCCGACGACGCCAGTTCGTCGACCAGCACCGACACGCCGACCGGGTCCAGCCCAATCGCGCCTTCCGCCGGGAACAGCCCGGCGTCGCGGACGCGGACAAGAATGTCCGCAACGCCCCGCAAATCCTCGGTCAGTTCGGCGTCAGCGTCATCGGCGGCATCCGCCGCGTCGACATCGATCGTCGCGAACTCCGGCAACTCGCACCGGGTCAGCGACCTTTCCTCGACCAGTTCGTCCAGCTTGGTGGCAATGTCCTGCCGCCGTTTCCAGACGATTGACCACGCCCACGCATGGCACCAGACCAGCCACCGTTTCGAACCCTTCTCGCGGCCGATCAGGCACAAGCCCAACAGGTCGTCGAGACCGCCGCCGTCTATCCCGGCAACCACCACCTCGCACCGGGCAAGGAACGCGTCGATCGTTGCCAGGGCGGTTTCCGCCGCCCCGTCCCAGAACACCGCTCCAGTCCACTGGTCGCGGGCGAGGCGCATTCCGATTTCGACATTCAGGTGCTTGGCGAGGAACACCTGCTTGCTGCCATCTTCGCCCTGCACAGCCTCGGCCAGCTTTTCGGCGAGCCAGACCGCATCGACGGACCGGCCAATGTTCGGGTTGGTGACGTAGAAATTTTCCGGCTTCAGATAGGCTTCGGCCTCGATCATCGCCGCTGGCCATTCGTAGAGCACGCCCAGCTTGCGGGGGTCGACGATCGTCCCGTCGCGAACGCCACGGAAGATATCAAGCTTGGCCTTGAATATCCCGCGCGGCGCTTCGTCGCTGTGGGTCGTCAGGAACACGACGAACCCTTCCGGGCGGCTGACCATGCCGCCGGTCGCTTCCATCAGCATCGCATCGGCCTTCGGGTTCTTCCCGAAAATCCACAGTTCCTCGACCAGAATGAAGGCGGCTTTCTTGCCAGACACGATGTCCGTGTCGGCCGCGACCACCTTCAATTCCGCCTCGGTCACCCGATGCCTGATGACCCGTTGATGCTCGATGACGTGCAGCAATTCCCGCAACTTAGGGTCGTGCCGCACCATCCCCATCGCCGGGGTAAAGACGTTGTTCGCCACCTCCTTTGTGGGCGCCAGCACCAGCAATTCGGCGCTGTGCCGCCAGTTACGGACCAACGCCGTGACCATGATCCCGGCGGCGATCGTCGATTTCGCGTTCTTCTTGCTGATCAACAGCATGAATTCGGTGATCAGCCGGCGGCCGGTCTCGGCGTCGTATGCACCGAAGATCGCGGCGACGAAGTCGAACACGAACGGCTCGCACGCCTCGCCGAACGTCGGCATGCCTGGCACGTCGACGATCCGCAGCGACTTGAACACAGCCAGCGCCGCGTCCGCCTCCGCCTGAAACAGCGGCGCGATCGGCACCAGCGAGCGCCGCTCGACGATCCGCGTTTCCCAGTCGGGACACGCGGTTGACCAGACTGGCGGCTTCATCGGGTCAGTTCACCAGAAGCGACGGCGGGCGCGGCGGCGCATAAATGCCGTCCACCTGCGCGGCGGCTTCGATCGCAGCTTCCTTCTTCCCCTTGCGGGGGCGGGGTTGTTGCGACTGCGCCGCCGGTTCCGGCGATGCGACGGTCTGCGACAAGGCACGAAGCCGCGCCTTTTCGAGCCGCTTGAACAATTCCTTCTCGGCAGCGGTCTTACCCGCGCCAGCGGCATCGTTCAGCCGGGCCAACTGTAACATTTCCATCCGCAGAGCGGCGGACTCACGTTTTGCGACCTCGGCAAAATAATGCTTCCGCAGCGTCGGGACCGAGACCCCAATCGCCGTTGCCGCTTCCTTCACGCTGTAACCAGCGGCGAAGGCCAACAGCACCCTGTTCGAGTTTTCGCGGCTCCACTGATGCTCGGGCCGCCCACGACCTTCCGCGCGCAGCACAACGGGATCGCCGAACAGGTCGACCTCTGGATTTCCCGTGTCCGACAAAAAAATTCTCCGCGTGGCATCGGATGCGGTCTAGGCTACCAGCACCCCCTGGACTTTTTACCCCCCCCCGGTCCTGCCGGTCAGCGGTCGCCGCGCCGCTCCTGCCGTTGCTTCCGGCTGTCGTGACACGGCTTGCACAGCGTCTGAAGGTTGCGTTCATCCCAGAACAGCTTCTCATCCCCACGGTGCGCACGCCGATGGTCGGCGACCAGCAACGACGTGTCAGCCTCCACACGACCGCACCCTTGCCACTGGCAGGTGAACAGATCGCGGGTCAGCACCGCGTACCGCAATGCCTGCCAGCGTGCCGTCTTGTACCAGCGCCGCCAGTCCTGCCGATCCCGGTCCGCATCATATGCCTGCCGCCCCGAAGGCGCGGACAGTTTCGAGCGGAGAGGCGACAGTCTGGGCTTGAGCGTTGTCAGCTTTGCCATGGCACAAACGCGCAGCGCCCCGCCGGACCGAGGCCAGACGGGGCGCTGCGAGGCTCAGGGAGAATTGGGGGTTGCTGTGCCGTTCCCGAAGGCCCGTCCCAGCATGACGGGAAATAGACGAAAAATTAGCGATAGGCGAACAGGTAAAATGTTCGCCGACGCACTTTTACCCCATTGACACGTCGCGCTGTGGATTTCCGCCATTTACTGCGTTGCATATCGCGGTGATCGCACGCCCGTACCGCATCCGAAGGCCATCCGCACCCTTCGTCAACCCCATGGCCGGCAACAGCTTGCTCCACCGCACCTCGCGAGTGCCACGCGCCAACTGGGCAATGGCAAGTCCAATTAGCTTCCGGTCAACCGGGTCCACACGATCAAGCCAAGCGAACGCCTCTTCCATCTCCGCCACATCCTGCCGGGTCATCGCGGCCGAGCGAAGGGCTACATCGCTGCTACTGCCATCGCCCCCGCGCGCATCGTAATCGCCTGCCAACACATCGCGCGTGATCTCCGGCCATGCCGAACGGATGCGTTGCCATCCGCGCTCGCGGTCCGGGTAGCGCTGGCAGGTGCGCACCGCCTCGACCAGACGGTCTTCCACATACTCGAACCCCAGTATGGGAGGATAGGTTTGACCTTCCCGAACGATGGGAGGGCAATTGGGAGGATAGAATGTAGTGTTATCAGTCATTTAGATATCTTTCGGGAGGGTGGGAAGGAAAACGCGGGTAAATCTCGCACGCGCGCCCGCATATCTGTGCGCTACGGAACCGGGCTGCATTCTGCCTCCCAAGCTCCCACAACCTCCCAAACCCGCAGAAAACCGCCATTCCCAAGGTATGTCGATCCTCCCATCGGCGGGAGGTTGGGAGGATCAGGGCGGAATATCATCCTCATCGAACCCCGAATTGGAGGGTCCGGGAGGCGCATTCCCGCCGGCCTTGCGGCGCGGCGGCGGCAGGTCGTTCTCGACCGGTCGACCATCCCGCACGAAGTCGTCAGCCGCATATAGCGGCCAGATATCGCCCCATACCATCGAACTGGACTTGCGCTTGCGGAAGGATTTGCGCTCCAACTGCGACGCCAGATATTTCGGCGACCATGGCTTTCCGCTCGCCGGCAGCAACTGCGCCCACGTCTGCCATGCTGCGAACAGTTCGTGCAGGGCGCTCGATCCGATCGTCTCGCCCGGTACGCGCTCGATACAGAGCGACAGGAACTTACCGAGGATATCGTTCTCATCGAGATACGCCTCGGTCGCCTCCTTGATCGTCTCGGGTAATGGCAGACCGGTGCCGAGATACTGGATTGCACCCCGGACCATCCGGTTCAGGATGCCGCTCGCTTCCTGCACCAGCTTCGCTTTCAGTTGCGGGTCCTGCTCTTCGTCCGGGATGATCACGTCCCATGGGACCAACTGCATTCGTCGTCGGATACCATGATCGGTACCGATACCGGGCTTTGTGTTGGCGATGATCGTGTTCTTGAACGTGATGATCAATTCGAACGGCGGCTTCATCAGTTCGCGCACGCCGCCTTTTGGTTCGTCGCTGGTCAATTCCTTCACCAGACCGTCGCTGAACTTGCTCCCATGCTCCGCTTCGTTCGCATAGACCATGCGCCGGCCGGCGAGCGCCGCCAGATCGGGCGATGCGTCCGAACCTTTGCGCGACCGCTCCGAATCCATGAACGTGTTGATGCTGGCGGCCCAGGCATAGTCGCCAAGGATCGCGCGCTTCGTATTGATCCACACGCCCTTGCCGTTCGCCCCTTCGCCATAGAAGATCGCCATCTTCTGGGCGCTGGCATCGCCGAGCATATTGTACCCGGCCCACACGTCGAGGAACCCGCGCATCTCATCCTTCGGCTGCACGCGAGCGAGGAAAGCATCGTAAGACGGACACGCCGCCGAGGGATCGAATATCGCCGTACCGGCCTTCGTGATGCGATGCCGGCGTTGCGGTTCGACAAGGCGAACACTGGCCTTTCGATCACCGTCCGGCCGGGTGAATTCAAGCGTCCCGTTCGCCATGTTGACCAGCAGCGGGTCTGCATCGAAATCCGCCGGCCGCGCTGACAGGCGCGCCTCCGCCAGCTTCGGCAGGCTCGAAATATGTCCGGCACCTTCGGACGTGCGCCCCCATTTGCTGATCGTGCTCGACAAGGTGATGACCGTCCCGTCGCGCAGCACCTTCAACACGCGATCGAGCCGCCGCTGTTGCTGCGCCTCGTGGGCGAGTATCTGGGACGCATCTAGCCCGTCCGGCGCCGGCTCGGGCACGCCGCTTGCCTCGACGAACGCCGCCTCCTCCTGTATCGCGCGCATCGTGTCCTGCACCGCGCGGCCGAGCAGGCTGACCGCCATGTCGCGGTTCCAACGACGCCCGTCCCATGCCAGCCAGCCCCATTGCTCGACATAGAGGAAATCCCGCCCGTACCTCCGCAGGAAGCGTTGCAGGTTGCCAAGGTCGGTTTGCGGCAGGAACGCACATTCCTGAGTCAGTTCATCGTCCCCGGCCCCCTTTCTACCGACATGTACGTCCGCGCCTCCCGCTTGGGAGGATGGCTTGCCATCAACCGTCGAACCGGGGGCGGGGGGAGAAGATCGGGAGGATCGAGGTGGCCCGCGTTCCCGGCGGGAACGCGATGATGCCGCGATCTCTGCGAGATCGCGAGGATTTGCTAGTCCGGCTGTCCATCCGCTGTCGATCGTGGCGATCAACTGGCGCTCATCATCACTGCCGGGGTTGGCACGCGCGGCCGCCTCAACGCTGCTACGCGCGACGACTTCGGACAGCGCGCCGGCCGCGACCAGCGTTGCCACCTTGAACGCGCCCTCATTCAACCGCGCATTGCGCTGTCCCGAGGCAGCCGTCTGGATATCCCGGCATTCGCCGTCGAGCGCGGCGAGCGCGTATTTACGAACATCATCGTCGACATCGCCGACGATCGTCGCGGTCCCCGTGACGCGGCGCTGCGCCGGTCGGTCCGCAACGGGCTTCGTCCGATCGCGGAGTATCCGCACCAAGGAAGCCGGCGCTTCGGCGACCGCATCAGAATCGATCCAGTCACCCGAAAGCCAGCGATAGGCCCCAGGCCCTTTCTTCCCCCCCTGATCCAGATCGCCGATCCGTTCGGATGGCGGTGCGATAATGTATCCGCCTTGCCCACGGACATCGATATGCTTGGGTAGATTGCCACGGTTGCCGATCGGCTCGCCCGCTGGCATCCGGAACCAATGATGCTCCCCGCCGGACGGCGTAACAGACGTGAGCGTTGCTGGCAGCGCCTCGCCCATCTGGGCGAGCAACGCCGCCTTCAGCCGGTCGACCGTCCATGTGTCGGACAGGACCTCGCCCGTTTCGGGATCGACGGTTTCGTCGACGCGCGGATCGAAATCGAGGTGCAGCAGGCCGCTAACCCCCGAGTGCAGCCCGATCTGGGCGACTGGCCAACGACGCCACCAAGCCTCGATCTGGGCTTCGTCGCACGTCGCCTTGTGCAGGCCGCCGCTATTCTTGATGACATTACCGTCGTCGTCCCGGTCACCACCGACTAGGGGGCGACCGTTCTGGACGTTGCACGGAAAGACGAACCACCCCCGACGTGCGAAAGCGATCGCCGCCTGCCCCATAGGCGACAGCGTGGAATTGGACGACACAGTATCGGTCCCCTGTTCGCGCAGATGCGCGGGGTTGATGTCAGGCGAGCAGCGCCTTGAACTGGGCGAGTTTCTCTTCGGCCGCCGTTGCGCGGGCTTCCGCCGCCTCCGCGCGTTCGGTCAGTGCGACGAGTTCCGCCGATTGATCGGGGCGATCGTCAAAGGCTGCGCGGAGGTGATCAAGCAAAGCCGGCACGCCGATCGTGCAAAGGTCGACCGTCACTACATTTGATGCCGGCAGCGCGATTTCGCGGTCGATCAATTCGGCAGCAGCCTGACCGATAGAAATGCCTTTGGACTTGGCCAATTCCTCGACCTTCCGAATGGCGTTCTGCGCGGCGGCAGGAAGCTGGATCGATTTTGCGGGCATCGGTGCGGGTTCCTTGCTGATAGCGGGCGCAACCGGCGCCGACGAAGAGTTTGGGGGGACTGGGGGTTCCCAGTCGGCAGGACGCGGTCGCCCATCGCGGCAATAGGGGCATAGGCCGCCGACCAAGCGAGGCATCCACCATTCGCATTCGTCGCACTCGCCAGCGACGCCGACAGCCATCGGTTGCGACGCCGCAGCAATGCCACGGGCGATCCGATCCGCTTCGATCTGCGTTGCAAAATCGACGACATCGGACATGGTCAGACCGCCATCGGCATGATGACGAACGTCGCGGGCGAATTCTCGCGGTCACGCCACAACACCGGCCCCTTGGGATCGGTAAATGTCGCCTCGACCTCGATCGAGGTCAGGTGCCCCAAGATTTCGAGAAGGTACCGGGAATTGAAGCCGATCGTCAGCGGTGCTGCCGACCAGTCGCACGGAATTTCTTCATCGGCAGTGCCATGCTCGGCGCTGGACACTGACAACGCGACAGCGTCGGCGCGGATGCTCATCTTCACCGCGCGAACCTTGTCGCTTGATACCGTCGTCACCCGGTTGATGGCAGCGATCAGGGTTTCCCGATCGACCTTCAGCAAACCATCGTAATGCGTGGGGATAACCCGCGTATAATCGGGAAACGTACCGTCGATGACCTTCGCCTGCAGGGTCGTTTCCCCTATCTCGAACGCCACGGCCGACGAACAGGCACGAACGGTCACTTGCCCTTCGTGGCGTCCGAGCAGGGTCACCAGAACCTTGACGGTTTTCGTCGGTATGATGATGTCCGGTAGCGTTTTGGCCCCATCGGGCAACGCTACGACGCCGCGAGCGAGGCGATGCCCGTCGGTCGCCGCGAACCGCAAATCCGCCCCGCCGGCCGTGTGAACAAGCACACCGCCGAGGTAATAGCGCGTCTCATCCGAAGACACGGCGAACGCTACGGTCGAGAAAGCCGCCGCCAGATTGAAGGCCGGTATCTCGAACTCCGCGTCCCACACCTTCTCCGGAGCCGCTGGGAAATCGTCTGCGGGCAACGTCGGCAACGTGAAGCGCGACCGGCCGGCACTGACCGTCAGCTTTCCATCCGCAAGCGCCAGGCGCACCGGGTCGCTGACCGTCAGCTTGTCGGCAATCTTGGCCAGCGTCCCGGCATGAACGGTGATCCGCATCGGATCGGCTACGCCATCGAGCGTGACGTGGCGTTCGGCCCAGCTGTCGAGATCGGTCCCGCTCAACACCAACGCCGTAGGCGTTACCGTCATCAGCACGTTCGACAGCAACGGAATCGTCGTGCGCTTCTCTACGATATCGCCAACGTCCTTCAGCCCTGCGCGCAAGCTGGGCGCGTCGATTTCAAACGACCGCGTCACGGTCGCGCCAGATGCCTTCTTCGTCATGCTGCAATTCCCGTGATATGGCCGGTCGCCACGATGATGATGCGGCGCTGCGTTGGCGCCGCCACTTTCTGGACGCGGATCAGATGCGCCGCCGCCATCGAGACCAGCGCGTCCCGCACTTGCTCGACAGTCAGACCCGAACGAACCGCCAATTGTCGATCGGTTGGACAGGGCCGACCGTGATGCGCAAAGCGTGTGAGCACCGGCAGCAGCGCGTCCGTGGTCGCGGCCTCATCCAACGTCAGGTCAACCGGCGCCAGCGCCAGAGTCGCCCGAACCGGACGGGTCAGGGCTGTAGGTGCGGCAGTTCGATGCGCGGTGTAGTTGAAAAAGCTGGCATCCAGCGTCGATCGCTTCTGCGACAGCGTCACCAGCCCCCGGTCGGCCAGTTGGCGCATATGCTTGCCCGCGCGACACCCCGCCGGCAGGAACTGGCGCGAAGCATAGACGAACCGATCGCCCGGACGTGCGACTTCCATCCATGCGTCGATCCGCGCCGGGTCCGCGACCATTCCAGGGGCTTCGTCAATCACGCTGCCTGCCGCATCGTCCGCGCAGGCACCGGATCGCCCCAACGACCGCGAGCTTGCGACGACCAGTCTCGCACCAGCACCGCATGGCCGGTGGCGCACGCGATCGCGAAGCGTTCGTCGGCACCGGGGATCAATTCCCCGGTGATTAGGCGATCAAGCCGCCCCGCATCCAGCCCGGCTGCGCCTAGCGCACGAGTCGCCCGCGCGGCCGTCGTGCCTGTCAGGAACGCCGCCAGACGCCGCGCCCCTTCGTTCGGCACCTGCGCTGGCAGGTACAGCTTTGTCATGCGTCCTCTCCCACGATAAGCGCCAGTTCGGCATCCATCTGCATTGCGACCGCGACCAATTGGCGGACCTCTTCGCGCGCCTTGCGCGCTTCGGCCGCACACAGCCGCCCGTCCGCCAGTCCAAGGCACAGCGCAGCAGTCAGTTCGCTGCTCTCTCGCGACTGCGACGCCAGCAGCGACAGCAGGTCAGCACCCGCCGCGACGGAAGCCGGCACCATGACCACCGCCGCGCCGGCCTCTACGGCCAGATGCCGGGTGACGATCGGATCGCCGACCACCGCTTCAAGGTCGCGGATGACATCGATCGGTGCGAAACGGTCGCCATCGGCCGGTGAAAGCGACGCATATTGTGCCAGCGCCGTCTTGCCCGTCCGACAAAAGTCGGCCGCCGCTTCCAGCTTGCCGATCCGCTCGATCAATTCGCCGGTACGGATTTTGAGCATCCGTCCGCGCACTACGGGACTGGTCATTTGCCGCCCCCGAAGTCGCTGGAAAAATCGGCGGACGTTCCAGATGCGGAATGATCAGGCGCACGATACGAAAAGCCATCATGCAGCCCGATCCGATCCGTATTGCACCAGTCGCGCCGCTTGCGCCGGGTTTCTATGACGGCAATCGGTCCAACGACCGCCGCGATCAGCAGTACGACCGCAGCGTTCATGCTGGCACCTGTTCGGCGACGTGGCCGGTCTCGAAGTCGACGGACTTGCCCGCCGCCTCAGCGGCCAGCCTCAGATGATCGGCGCGGGACGGGGTCATACCGATGCGCCGCCAGCTATGGACCGTCGAGGTCGGCAGCTTCAGCAGCTTGGCGACGGCGGTCGTTCCGTCCAAACCCGCGAGCACGCGGCATGTGATTTCAGGGGAAACCGTGTCCATGCCCGCAATAATGCGATGATCGCACTTCTACCGCAAGTGGAAATTTGCGATAATGGCATTTGCGATCTTCGCAACCATCCGCTTCATAGAACGATGGTCAGTATCCACCTTCCGGGCGAACTTCGCGAACTGATGAAGCGCCATGGCAAGCGCAACATCGACCTTGCGAACCTCCTGAACATCGACCCGACAGCGGTCTCTAAGATACTGACCGGGAAGCGCGTGCTGAAGGCACAGGAGGCGGCTGCAATCCATGACTGGCTGGGGACGGCCGTCACAATCGATGCGCCGATCGCAACACCGATCCCCATCATTGGGCAGGTAAGCGGCGGAAATTGGCGGGAAGCGATCCAGCAGCCCATCGGCCACCTTCCGTCACCCGACCCCTCTATCCCAAAGGGCGCATTCGCACTCCGGGTGGTTGGCGACTCGATGGATCGTTACGTGGAAGATGGGGGGACTGTTGTTGTCGACCCGAGCGACAGAGCACTGTTCCCAGGCCGCTTTTACGTCGTGCTGAATGACGAGGGCGAGACGACATTCAAGCAGTTCGCTACCGACCCCGCGCGCCTTGTCCCCTGCTCCAACAACAAGGCGCACGTCGAGATCACGATCGGTGACGGCACCGCATTCTCGATCGTCGGCCGCGTCATCTGGCGCGCCTCGCGCATGTAGCGGTGACCACTGCGTCGTAATCCCACAAAACCTGTACATCGCCCGGAACGGTGATGAAGAGCTGACCGCGTTCGTCGCGCGACGCCAGATCGGCAGCCTCTAAATCGAGGCAGGCCTCATTGTACCGCTCCCGCCATGGGCCGACTGGGCGATCAAAACACCTCGCGCGATACGACGGCACGGCGAACATCGCCTTCCCCTTCTTTCCGTAACCTGTGCTACAAAACTGGAACAGAAAAAGAACGATATCAATCCGGAATCAGCAAATTGCTATCATCGCATTTTCTCGATTGACGCGGGCAATGCGATGATCGCATTATGGCCCCTGCCGGATGCACCGGCCGGAGTTGCCGAATGCAAACCCCATTCATCACGGACCTGTACGCCACCGCGCGCACGCTGACCGGCGTCGGCGTTCCCAACGCCGCACTCGCGATCCGCTACCTCGACCACAACGGCGTGCAGGTTGGCACGTCGCTCGTTAGCGCCGCCGACCTTGCCGAACAGGCCCGCGCCATGCTGGCCGTGGCGGAGGCCGCCATCCTTTGCGCGGCCGGCGCTGATGGCGCCGCCCCCATCATCCACCACCACTTCCCGATCATGCGCGACGTTCGCGTGGCGGACGCCGCGTGATCGCGCTCGCCTGCCACGCGCTGTTCGCCAGCGCCTTCGTCGTCGCGGTCGGATCGATCGCCGCGACGGTCATCCCCCAGCGTCACCGCATCGCCCGCATTCTGCGGCGCGGCCCGGAATGGAGCGTCCAACATGTCTGATTCTCGCATCAAAACCGCGACCGGTCCGACGATCCTGTTGGGCAGCGGCCACTATCTCGACTTCCTCGATCCGGCCGGCAGTCGGTTCACGTTGCTCGATATCGCGCGCGGGTTGGGCAACGCCTGCCGGTTCGCCGGACAGTGCGACCGCTTCTATTCGGTCGCCGAGCATTCATGGCACGCCAGTTGGCTCGTCCCTCAACCCTTGGCTTTCGCCGCGCTCATGCACGACGCGACCGAGGCGTTCATCGGCGACATGACGCGCCCGCTGAAATCGCTGATGCCGGCCTACAAACAGATCGAACAGGACATCGCGAACATCATCGCGCACCGGTTCCTGTTGGGCGATCAGTGCGAACACCCGCTGGTCAAGCGCGCCGATCTGCAACTGCTTGCGGCCGAGCAACAGGAGATGATGCCGCCCCATGACGACACTTGGTCGTGCTTGGAAGGCATCACCGTGCCGGCGATCGACTGGAAACACTGGTCGCCCGTCGATGCGGCCAACAACTGGCTATCGCGCGCCGAGAGTCTGATCGGCCGTTTCCCCGGGCACGACGTGGAAGACCTGCTGTCGTGACCCGCCGCCCCGCCGTCCGCCGCCCCAGCCTGTGGCGCATCCTCATCGCGGTCCTGTCGCTGGCGCTGCTCACGACCCTGACCGCCGCCCTCTCGATCCTGCGAGGCAACCAGTGACCGACACCACCGAAGCGCCCCTGTCGCGCACCCCCGCCCAATTCTTTTTCGAAACAGGCTATTTCGCCGCCTATGCCGACGTTGCCTTTCGTCGCAACGGCCAGTTGCTCACCGATGCAGTGATCGAGCGGGCGTGGGCCGTTGCGCGCGAGGGTCATCCTGACCACGCCGAGTTCGACCGCTACCTGTCGTCCGCCAACAGCGCCGACGCCCGGTTGGCTGAAGCCGAGGCCACGTATCGCGCCTTCGACGAAGCCAACCGCGAAGCGGACGGATCACGCGAAGGGCTGGCCATGGGGGCGCAATCCTTGCGGATGTACGCCGCGGACCTGTTCCCCGCCAACCGTGCCGGACAGGTTCACTTCGCCCGCGTGCTAATGGACTCGGTCGCATCCGTGATCGAAGCCGCCCTGAATGCCAAGCCGCCCGCACAGGGCCGACCGGTCATGGACTGCACCGGGATCAATCTGGTCGAAGTGACCGCAGCCGATCGCGCCGAACTGGAACGCGGCCTGTTCACGCAAGGCTTCCCCGCCGACCGCGCGAAAGAGATCGCGCAGGATCAAGACTCGAACGACGGCGCATTACAGATGCTTGCCCGTCACCGCCTCGCCACGCTCGCTTTGGCCGAGGTCAACTGATGCCCCCCCTCATCATAGACAACTTCGCGGGCGGCGGCGGCGCGTCGACCGGGCTGGAAGCCGCGTTCGGCCGATCGGTCGACGTGGCCGTGAACCACGACGAAGCGGCGGTGGCGGTCCATGCTGCCAACCATCCGCACACCAAACACCTATGCCAGTCGATTATGTCGATCGATCCGCTCGACGCTACCGGCGGCGCGCCCGTGCTGCTCACGTGGTTCTCCCCCGACTGCAAGCATCACAGCAAGGCGAAGGGCGGAAAGCCGCGCGACAAGAACATCCGCGACCTGGCGCACATCGTGCCGCACTGGATCGACCGCCTGAAGCGCGCGACGCCCGGCGGCAGCGGGGCGCCGATGGTCATCATGTTGGAGAACGTCGAAGAGTTCCGCCAGTGGGGGCCGCTCGACGCCGAAGGCAAGCCGATCAAGGAACGGCAGGGCGAGGAGTTCAAGCTCTGGGTCGCCCGCATCCGGCGGCAGGGGTACAAGGTTGAATGGCGCGAACTGGTCGCCGCCGACTATGACGGCGAAGTCCTGCCGGCCGCGCCGACCAGTCGCAAGCGGTTGTTCCTCATCGCCCGCCGTGACGGCCGCCCGATCGTCTGGCCGACACCGACGCGCGGCAGGGCCGGATCGCCGGACGTGGAAGCGGGCAAGCTGCTACCGCGCCGCACGGCGGCCGAGTGCATCGACTGGTCGATCGAGTGCCCCTCGATCTTCGATCGCACCCGCGACCTGAAGCCTGCGACGTGCCGCCGCATCGCCGCAGGCGTGATGCGCTACGTCGTGAAAAGCGCGCGGCCGTTCATCGTGCCGGTGACGAATACAACGTGGAACCCTGACCGTGCATGGTCTGCGGACGAACCGTTGCGGACCATCACGACGGCGAAAGGTGGAGAGTTCGCGGCGGTCGTCCCGCACGTCATGACGATGCGGAACGCGGGCAAGCCGCACACCGCGATCGACGAACCGACGCACACCATCACTGCCGGCGGCGCGCATCAGAATCTGGTCGCGGCGAACATGCTTCGCCTGCGTCGGCATTCGGTCGGCGACGACGCCCGGGCGCCGCTCGGCACCATAACTTGTAGCGGGCATCATGGCGTCGTCGCTGGGACGTTGGTCAGCACCGATAATACCAGCACCCGCGCAACACGCGCGTTCGACGTGCAGGATCCTCTGCGCACCATCACTAGCAGCGGCGGTGGTTTCGCCCAGGTCGCTGCCTTCATGGCCCAGCACAACACCGAACGCGTCGGCGTCAAAGCTGGCCGATCGCTGACGCTTCCAGCCAGCACCAGCACCGGCACCGGCACGCAACAGCAACTGGTTCAAACGGTCCTCATCGATGCGGACGCCTTGCCGGCCGACATGTTCGATCGCGCCGTTCAGACCGCCGCCTTTCTCGTGAAATACTACGGTAACGAGGAAGAGGGGCAGGCCATCGACCGGCCGCTCGGCACGGTCACGACGCGCAACCGCTTCGCCGTGGTGACGGTGACGATCGACGCCGCGACCTATGTGCTGGTCGACATCGGTATGCGGATGCTGACCCCGCGCGAACTGGCCACAGCGCAGGGCTTCCCAGCGAGCTACATCCTCGATCCAACGTGCTGGTACCTCACCGACAACGGCAACCGGCGCTACGGTCCGCTCCCGAAGTCGCATCAGATCGCCAAGATCGGCAACTCGGTCTGCCCGAACATGTCCGAGGTGCTGGCCCGCGCCAACCTTCCCGAACACTGCACCGGCTATGTGCCGGCAACGGAGGCCGCATGACCCCCACGAACGAAGCGCCGGTGACGGTGGAGCAATGCGATATTGATCGCGCGGCGAGGTGCTTTACAATCGAAGGCAGAGACGGCGACAGGCTACGCGAACACTTTGCTGACCAATTCGCCCGCCACCGC
>NZ_JBDGHY010000040.1:0-501 GCF_039615155.1 Sphingomonas epibiotica
TTGAACGCGAGCGAGGCAGCACGTCCCACGTCCGTGCGATATGAGGCTTGCCGTTAAGTGGAGCGGCAGGACGTCCACCTGCCGCTCCCGCCAGGGTCGTCAGGCCGCCGCGTCGAGATCGACCTTCATCTCCCGAGCCCAGAACCTGAGGTCACGACAGGTCGTGACGAACGCCTTGACGTCCTTGCTCTTGCTTAGGGCTACGAAGCCATCGTCAAGCTCCGGCACCCGAGAAGCGTCGAACAACGTGGCGGCTGCATCGGTGTAGCCGATGAACTTGCAGTGGCCGAACGCGTCCGCCACGAAGTCCTTGGAGGCCGCATCCTTGGCGAGCATCGCAACCCCCTCCTCGGACGGGAGCACCGCGACGGCATCGAACAGGACCGAAGGTCCGCCGTCGATCTTCTGCTTGGCCGCGACCTTGGTGCCGTCGTCGAGCGTGACCCCGCCGATCTTCGGCGCGACCACCTCCCAGACCGCGCCTTCGGCTTCCAGCGCCTT
>NZ_JBDGHY010000041.1:0-490 GCF_039615155.1 Sphingomonas epibiotica
CACGCCAGCGCCTGGACGTCTATGCTCCGCGCGGCGCTTGCGGGCAGCCGCGACCGGTCGTGGTGTTCTTCTATGGCGGCAGCTGGAACAGCGGGACGCGGGCGGGCTATGCGTTTGTCGGCCGCGCGCTGGCGGCGCAGGGGTTCGTGACCGTCGTCCCCGATTACCGGCTGGTGCCCGACGTCCGTTATCCGGCCTTCATCGAAGACGGTGCCGCGGCCGTGCGCTGGGCGAACGCGAATGCCGGCACCTATTGCGGCGATCGCCGGTCGGTCGTGCTGATGGGCCATTCGGCGGGCGCGTATATCGCGGCGATGCTGGCGGTCGATCCGCGCTGGCTGGGACAGACGCGGTCGGTAGTCCGCGGTTTCGTCGGCCTCGCCGGGCCCTATGATTTTGCCCCGTTCGATGTAGAGGCGAGCCGTGCCGCCTTCGGGCAGGTGTCCGATCCGGCGGAAACGCAGCCGGTAACCTGGGCCGGCGCCGGCGA
>NZ_JBDGHY010000042.1:0-454 GCF_039615155.1 Sphingomonas epibiotica
GCGGCACCATCGGTCACGACCGCAACCCGGACCCGAGCTCCATGGCGGCGAAGCCGCGCAATGAGGCCTGCCGCGCCGATGACCTCGTCATCCGGGTGCGGGGCGATCACCAGCGCGACACGTACGTTTCGCAGCGGGATCCTCACAGAATGGGGTCGAGGATGTGCTCGGCGACAGCCTGGCCGACGCGAAAGCGATGCGCGTCGGGCGCAGGCTGGCGCAGGTACACCATGAGATCGGCGATCTTTGCCGCCAGCGGATGCGATAGGAACAATCCCTGCAGCCCCACCGCCTCCTGCGCGATCGTCAGGGCGCGCTCGGCAGAGCCGGCGATCGATAGCCGCGCAGCGGACACCCGGGCGAGGCGTTCCGCATCCGTCCCGCTGAACCAGGCGCCCGCCGTGTCGCGGATGCTCGCCGCTGCACCCTGGGCAAGCAGGAACAGGTCGGCGAG
>NZ_JBDGHY010000043.1:0-427 GCF_039615155.1 Sphingomonas epibiotica
GATCCAACAGTGCCGCGATCGCGAGGATGGCGTTGTGCCTCGATGCGACCGAGGGCACGAGGGAGGGGGTCGACCTGACGGCACGCGCCGTCGCCGCCTGGCCTCGTGCGTGCGCATCGCTGCTCGTGCTCCCCGGTCGACCGCCACGTCTCGTCTATGACGTGATCGTGATCGCCGAGATCCTGTATTACCTCTCAGCGCGAGAGATGGCCCGGGTTGCGCGTGAGATGGCCGCTCGCCTGCGGGGAGACGGCACCATCGTGCTCGCGCACCACAGGATCGACTACTACGACTTCGCCCAGCACGCGGCAGGAATCCACGCCCGGTTCCTCGCAGAGACCGGGCGTCGTTGGACGGTTCGCACCGTGCGCCGCACCCGCCGCTGGGTCGTCACCGCGGCCCGCGCCGACGGTGTGCCCCGATCCCC
>NZ_JBDGHY010000044.1:0-427 GCF_039615155.1 Sphingomonas epibiotica
CGGGATCGGGTCATACCATCGGCGCGGGCCGCGGTAACGACCCAGCGGCCGGTGCGGCGCGCGGTGCGAACCGTCCAACAACGCCCGGTCTCTGCGAGGAACCGGGCGTGGATCCCTGCCGCATGCTGGACGAAATCGTAGAAATCAATCCTGTGGTGCGCGAGCACGATGATGCCGCCTGGGCGCAGGCGAGCGGCCATCTCACGCGCAACCCGGGCCATCTCTCGCGCTGAGAGGTAATACAGGATCTCGGCGATCACGATCACGTCATAGACGAGACGTGGCGGTTGACCGGGGAGCACGAGCAGCGATGCGCACGCACGAGGCCAGGCCGCGACGGCGCGTGCCGTCAGGTCGACCCCCTCCCTCGTGCCCTCGGTCGCATCGAGGCGCAACGCCATCCTCGCGATCGCGGCACTGTTGGATT
>NZ_JBDGHY010000045.1:0-427 GCF_039615155.1 Sphingomonas epibiotica
ATCTCACCGGGGCAGCCGAAAATGGCCGAGGACGCGACTGGTCGCGGCTCGCCAGCGTGAGAGCCTTCATGCGCTACGTCGTCTCGGCATCGTTGCTGGCGACGTCTCGTTCCTCAATTTGCCCGATGGCCAGTTGCCCTCGATCCCGGGGCGCTGTTATCGCGCGCTGCGCCGCCAGGTCGCACGATGCCGGGATCTCGATCTCATCGTCGGACCGGCCTGCGATGACGACCATCCCGATCACCGCGCCGTAGCCGCGGCCGTAGCCGGATGCCCGGGTGGCGCCAGTCGGCTGACCTACCGCGTGTGGCCGCCTCGCCCGGACAGGTCCGGACCGGCATGGCGCATCGCTGTGCCCGGGGGAGTTTCGGTGAAACGGTCCCTGATCCGCGTCTACCGGACGCAGCTCGGCGCCGTTTCCGATGAC
>NZ_JBDGHY010000046.1:0-427 GCF_039615155.1 Sphingomonas epibiotica
GTCTCACCGGGGCAGCCGACAATGGCCGAGAGCGCGACTGGTCGCGGCGCGCCAGCGTGAGAGCCTTCATGCGCTACGTCGTCTCGGCATCGTTGCTGGCGACGTCTCGTTCCTCAATCTGCCCGATGGCCAGTTGCCCTCGATCCCGGGACGCTGTTATCGCGCGCTGCGCCGCCAGGTCGCACGATGCCGGGATCTCGATCTCATCGTCGGACCGGCCTGCAATGACGACCATCCCGATCACCGCGCCGTAGCAGCGGCCGTCGCCCGATGCCCGGGTGGCGCCGGTCGGCTGACCTACCGCGTGTGGCCGCCTCGCCCGGACAGGTCCGGACCGGCATGGCGCATCGCTGTGCCCGGAGGAGTTCCGGTTAAGCGGTCGCTGATCCGCGTCTACCGGACGCAGCTCGGCGCCGTTTCCGATGAT
>NZ_JBDGHY010000047.1:0-420 GCF_039615155.1 Sphingomonas epibiotica
GCGGAGATCGGCTTCACCAGTTTCCCCGCCGAGGTTCAGGGGACCAAGCAGCGGGTTCGGTCCGAAACCTTTGCCGATCATTACAGCCAGGCACGGCAGTTCTATCTCAGCCAGCAGCCGATCGAGCAGAAGCACATCGGCGACGCGCTGGTGTTCGAGCTGTCGAAGGTAGAGCGTGTCGACATCCGGGCCCGGGCGGTCAGCCACCTGCGCAACATCGACGAGGACCTCGCCGCTACCGTCGCGGACGGGCTCGGCCTCGACCTACCGGACGCCGCCAAGGCGGCCAAGCCGACGCTAGACCTGCCGACATCGTCGGCGCTCTCGATCGTCGCCAACGGCCCGGCGAATTTCGCCGGGCGAAAGATGGGCCTGCTGCTGACCGATGGGTCGAGCGCCGAGCTGTTCAATGCGCTGACG
>NZ_JBDGHY010000048.1:0-420 GCF_039615155.1 Sphingomonas epibiotica
CCGGAGATCGGCTTCACCAGCTTCCCCGCCGAGGTTCAGGGGACCAAGCAGCGGATTCGGTCCGAAACCTTTGCCGATCATTACAGCCAGGCGCGGCAGTTCTATCTCAGCCAGCAGCCGATCGAGCAGAAGCACATCGGCGACGCGCTGGTGTTCGAGCTGTCGAAGGTAGATCGTGTCGACATCCGGGCCCGGGCGGTCAGCCACCTGCGCAACATCGACGAGGATCTCGCCGCTACCGTTGCGGACGGGCTCGGCCTCGACCTGCCGGACGCCGCCAAGGCGGCCAAGCCGACGCTAGACCTGCCGACATCGTCGGCGCTCTCGATCCTCGCCAACGGCCCGGCGAATTTCGCCGGGCGAAAGATGGGCCTGCTGCTGACCGATGGGTCGAGCGCCGAGCTGTTCAATGCGCTGACC
>NZ_JBDGHY010000049.1:0-417 GCF_039615155.1 Sphingomonas epibiotica
TCGCTGGTGCTTACCGGCGGACGGCTGACCGGCGGCAAGGGCTATGCATCGGGGGCGGGGATACTGACTCACGCGCTGGTAACTGCGGATAGCGAACGCGGGCCGCAGCTGCTCCTGCTCGACCTGGATGCCGATCCGCCTGCCATCGATCGGGAGTGGTGGCAGACGATCGGCATGCAGCGCTCGGAGACACATCTGGTGCGCTGGTCCGGCTCTGTGATCCGTGAAGACGGCCGTATCGGCGAGCCCGGCAGCTATGCGCGGGAGCCGTTCTTCAGCGGAGGCGCGCTGCGCTTCGCCGCGGTTCATGCCGGGGGCATCGCCGGCCTGCTCGATGCAGTGCGTGACCACCTGACCACCCACGAGCGCGCTTCCGATCCGTTCCAGGCATCGCGCCTCGCCGACCTGTTCCCGCGC